>JBBRGN010000082.1:0-16342 GCA_038240665.1 Chitinophagales bacterium
GAATTTCTTAGCGGCAGATTCGGTCAGCACGACTTCGTTCAATTCCTTAAGTGCCGAAGCAGCGTTGCCTTTTGCAAACTGGAAAGAGAAAATGTCAAAAATTGATCGATCAACAAAAAACAAAGAAAATTTTTCCAAAAAAGACTGGTCGCCTACTTGTATGACGCCGTTTTGCCCTCGCCAGCGCACCGCATTTTCCACCTCCGAAAAATCTTTCATCATTGCCGTCGCCACTGGAGGATAAGTAAAAGCAAAGGTTTGGGTTTCTCCGCCTTTTTCGGTGATCTGCATCGGCACGCGGAAGATGCGATCTGCTTTTTGGTGGAAATCATCGTAACTCCGTTCAAAATTTAAATAATTGAGGATGATCAAAGAGGCAGCCATCCCCAAGGATAAGCCCAGGACATTAACCAAAGTAAAAGCGCGCTGTTTGATCAAACTCCGGAAGGCGGTCTTGACGTAATTACGAAACATGGCTATTCGGTTTTTAAAGCGTTGACAGGATTGACTAAAGCTACTCGTAAGGATTGAAAACTGACGGTGATTAAAGCGGCGAATAAGGCCGAACCGCCAGCTATGGCAAACATCCACCATTGCATTTCTACGCGGTAAGCAAAGTCTTTGAGCCACTGATTCATGGCCCACCAAGCCAAAGGCGTAGCCAGCAACATGGCAATACCCACCAATTTGATGAACTCGGCCGAAATTAAAGCGGTGATGTCAAAAACGGTTGCACCCAAGACCTTACGGATACCAATTTCTTTGGTTCTGCGCTCGGCGGTAAACATGGCTAAACCCAGCAAACCCAAACAAGAAATCATGATGGCAAAAAGGGTAAACACATTGATGATATTGAATAATCGACGATCATCAGCATATTGAGCCAGTAATTCATCTTCGATAAGCAGGTATTCAAAGGGCAAAAAAGAAACCTGTTTTTTCCAAATGGCTGCCAGTTGCCCAATCAGTTTTGGCAGGTCGGTATTGGTCGTTTTGAGGATCATTTGGGTATGGGAAGACTTGCCGTCGTAAATCAGCAAAAAGGGCGATACTTTGCTGTACAAAGAGTTGAAATTGAAATTTTTAATTACACCAACAATAGCCAGATCCAGTTTATTTTGATTTGACAAATCAGAACCGATGTGTTGCCCAATAGCTTGGTCCATGGGGATATTCAAAATTTTCAAGGCGGCTTCATTAACAATAACTGACCCAATACTGTCAGAATGCCAAAAATCGCGACCCTGAAGTAATTTCATATCTAGGCTAGATATAAAATGCTCGTCAACTTGCATGAATTTGATGTTTTGAGATCCATCCATGTTGCTGCCTTGTCTATAAAAATTATTGTCATTGAATACAAATTGGCTGGGAAAATTATTGGCGCGCGAAACCTCTTTTACTCCCGGAATTTGCAGAATGGCGTCTCGATAGCTATTGGCATTTTGTAACGCTTCATTGGTGAGAAAAGGAATGACAATTTTCTTTTTGGAGTTGTAACCCAGATCCTTTTTAGCAATAAAACGCAACTGCGCATTAATCGTGATGACACTGACGATCAAAGTAATGGCCAGCACAAATTGAAAAACGACCAGTGATTGGCGCAAATTGAAATTTCCGCCCATATTACCTGCTTTTAATTTTAGCGCATTGATCGGTTTAAAACCTGACAAGTACAACGCAGGGTAACTTCCTGCTAGTAACCCGGTCAACAGGCCAAGCGCCAAAATACCCAACCAGATTTGCCAATCTTTAAAAAATCCAAGTGAAAGCTCCACTCCAGTCATCTGATCCAAAAAAGGTAAGGCCAAAATGACCAGCGGGATGGCCAGCATAAGCGCAAAAAAAGTAACCAACATTGATTCTCCTAAAAACTGTGCAATCAGCGCCTGACGAAGCGCGCCAATCACCTTTCGAATTCCAATCTCGCGTGCCCGCTTGGCGGCTCGTGCGGTCGAGAGATTCATAAAGTTAATGCAAGCGATGGTTTGAATTAGGCCTGCAATGGCTAGCAAGATCAGCAAAGATTGGGTAGAGACCGGTTTACTAGGCTCGATTTGATAGCTAGTATTGGTATGGATTTCGGTGATGGGTTGTAGCACCAATTTTTTTTCTATGTTGCGCTGACGCAATTGCGCGCTGGCATGCTGCTCCAAAAATGCAGGTAGTTTTTTCTCCAAGGATTGCACCGAGGTATTTGGGCGCAATTTGATGTAACCGCCAGCAAAGTTATTGCCTGCCCATTCATCGCTGCTAAGGATGTAGCCCCCAAATCCGCCGCTCTTCATTGACAAGAAATAATTGACTTTGAGGTGACTTTTCCCCAGATTATTGTTCACTACTGCGGTTACTGTAAATTTCTGTTTTCCCCCCTCCGTGTCCATCTCTACTACTTTGCCGATGGGGTCGGCATCGTCAAAAAATTTGTGCGCCATTGGCTCCGTCAATACAATCTGTAAAGGCTCGGATAGTGCCCGATAAGGGCTTCCTTTTACAAATTGATAGGAAAGCACATTAAACACAGTAGAGTCGGCATAAACGCCATCGGCCTCAAAAAAGACCTTGCCTTGGTAGCGGAAAATCTGGCGATCCTTACCGATGATGCCCACTACCCGTGTAGCTTCTTCCACTTCCGGGAAATCGTTTTTGATGGCCATTGGAATAGGTGTAGAGCAAGTTGCCATGGGAAAGGGATTGTCCTTTGGCCCCAAGATTGAGGTGACGCGGTAGATCCGATCTACATCGGCATGGTGTTGGTCGTAAGAAGATTCATCTTTGACGTAGAGCAGGATATACATACAACAGGCCGTGCCCAGCGCCAGACCAAAAATATTGATAAAGCTGAACCCTTTGTGGGCCATCAGGTTTCGGAAAGCGATTTTTAGGTTGTTTTGGAACATGTTTTCCTTTTTTTCAGTGCCTTTTACTTGTTGATACAGTTGAGGATCGTACAGCCCAATAATCACTGTTTAGTATAGCATCAATTTAACAATTGGAAAATTTTGCTTTTTTTACGATCCAATTGTTTCACTCATTTCGCAAAGACTCCACCGGATTCATCATTGCTGCACGAAAAGCCTGATAGCCAACTGTAGCAAATGCAATCAACAAGGCGATCAAGCCCGCTAGTGCAAAAACCCACCACTGAATGTCAATGCGAAAAGCAAAATCTTGCAACCATTGATGGGCAAAATACCAGGCGATGGGAGTGCCCAAAAGGATGGATATCAACACCAAACCCAGTAAATCTCGGGACAGCAACTGCACAATATTGCCTACCGAAGCGCCAAGGATTTTGCGGATGCCAATCTCCTTTGCACGCCGCGCCACGGTAAAGGACACCAGACCAAACAAACCGATGCAGGAAATGAAGATGGCGATCCCGGTAGCCGAATTCATTACTTTTGACATCTTACGCTCGTTTTCATAAAACTTGGCGATGTCGTCATCTACGAATGTGTATTGGAATTTATCACTGGGATAGATTGCCTTCCAGTTGGCTTCCACTTGCGCCATAATTTTTTTAACCACATCCACACCCTGGCCTTGCGTAGCTAGTTTCAGACTGATATCCAAGCGATCGGACCAAAAGCTCGCTTCTAAGACAAAAGGGTAAATCGGCTCATGTAGCGAGCGACTGTGAAAATCTTTGACTATGCCTACGATGGGATAGTTCTTTCCCTTTTCTCGGCTCAATTCTTTACCCAAGGCTTCTTCGGGAGATTTAAAGCCAAATAAGCGTACCGCAGTCTCATTGATGATGAATTCGCGCGTAGAATCAAAAGGTTGGAGGTTGCGACCTGCCAAGAGAGGGATTTGATACATGCCGATGTACGCAGTATCTATCAGCTTAACATGGAGTTCGTAATCTTTATCGGGTCTGGTATTGCATTGATAAATTGTGGTATTGACATTGCTGGAAGCTGGCGGCGAAGCTGTTATCGATATTGCCTTTACTCCCGATAATTGCACCAACTTGTTTTTCAACACCACTTTTTTAGCGGGATCCTGGAAAAAAGGGACTGAAAAATGGACAATGGCATCACTGTTGAAACCCATGTCTTGGTTTTGCATAAATTGAACCTGTTGACCAATGATGATCGTACCTGCAATTAAAGCCAAGGAAAAAGTAAATTGAAAAACGATCAAGCCCTTGCGCAACCATTCCACGCTATTGCCGCTACCTTTGGTGAAATATTGATTTTTTAACGCGGCAACTGGTTGATAAGCCGATAATACAAAAGCGGGATACAAGCCAGCTAGCAAACTGACCACCAGTACCGTAGCACCCATAAACAGCAACATAACAGGGGAAAAAGGATTAAAAACCAGTCCTTCTGGCAAAAACTCCTTGAAAAAATAAACTGCTCCTTGACCTAAAAAAATAGAAAACAGTAAGGCAATGGTTGTAACGACAAAGGTTTCGCCCAGAAATTGAAATACCAAAATACCCCGCGTACCCCCTAAAACTTTGCGTACACCAACTTCCTTGGAGCGTTGCACCGCCTGCGCTGTTGTTAAGTTTACAAAATTGATACAGGCGATCACCAGCAGCAACATCGCTACCAGCAAAAGCGCGTTGAGCGTAGGTTGGTGCGCAGCTTCAGCGCTATCATTAAAAATACCCACCTTGGAATACCGCAAGTTCCCCAAAGCTTGGAGCGGGTATTCAATTTTCATATCCGGATCTTTATCTTTCGCATATTTCGCGAGGAGTTGCCCCAACTGTTTCTTGATGCGTTCCGGATTTACTCCTGGTGTCAATTTGACAAAAAGCTGCGAATTACTGGAAGTACTCCCCCAGGCTTTCATATTTTCTAAACCTCCCGCTTCATTTTTCAACCAACTAACCGGTAGCGTGCTCATGGAGATAAAATCCGTAAACTTTAGGTCGGATGGTTCTTTAAAATCAGCCACAATTCCCCAAACGGTAACCCGCAATGAATCGTTGTACACCAATTCCCTGCCGATGGCTTGATTGGGCGTGATGTTGCCAAAATACTGCTTAGCTCGGCTTTCGGTCAGCACCACTTTAAAAGGATCTTTAAGCGCAATTTCGGGATTCCCTGCCAACCATTCATAGCCCTTAAACACCTCAAAATATTGAGGTTCTGCTACGGCAATCCAACTTTGTTCTTCCAAGGTCTTGCGGGGTAGACCTTTACCGTCAATCGTGACGTCTAGATTGCTCAAGGTAAACATGTGACCGACTTCCTCAACCCCAGTGCACTCCTTGCGCATTGCTTCTGCTACCGGAAAGGCAATTCCGGAGTTAGTAGCTTCAAACAAACCGCTGTACTTGGTCGTAACTCGGTAGATGCGTTCTTTATCTGGGTGAAACTGATCAAAATTTTGCTCAAAATGTACCAATAAAAATATGATCAGACAAGCGCTGATGCCGATGGCCAAACCTATGATATTGATGGCGGTATGCAGTTTGTGACGCCAAAGGTTACGGTATGCTATTTTGAAATAGTTTTGAAACATGTGTTGAGTCTTTTTTCAAAGGTGCAAAAAAACAGCCTCGGTAATAATGCCTTGGTCATTGCCAAACCAAAGCTATGCCAATCAACAACATGTTAATTTTCAACGAATTAAAATAAACAAAAATGAAAAGTGTCCGGTTTTGATACACCAGGGCGTGCGAAAACGATACAGTAAAGGCGAGATTGAACTTTACCTAAGCTTATTTATTTCATCAAAAAAAAGTCTTTACCAACCATTCCGCGATGGATTGCCACTGGGGCGTAGCCGGAACATAATACAGCAAAAGATTGGGGATCAAAAAAGTCATCAAGGCGATGCTAAAAGGATTGACTGTAAACCTTCGCCCTTTCATCCGATCAAAAATGATCAAGGTCAAAAAGGAAAAAACAACAATCAGGTTTACCGTCAAAACGGCGCTAAATTTATCCATACCCAGCAGAATGACACCTATCCGCCCCAGTGCAGGCCCCACAATGATCAAGCCGGTAGCAATGATGTAGCGGAGATGCTTGGCCACGTTTTTCCGATGAATCATGGCTAGAAGATAGAACAGCGCAAAAGGTACAGTATCGGTAAAGGGAGCAAACAAAAGCCCTAAAGCCTGGGCATGTGGCATCCCGTTGGCTTCTGCCCGTTCGTACTGACTTTGGTAGGCCAAAAGCATAAACACCACAATCAATGGTGCCAATACATAGGATATTTTTCCCAGCAAACGGTGAAGTGCAAATTGCTTTTGGTTAATTAAAATTGGTTGTACGATCAACATAGCAATCCAAGTCATCAACACCAAAGCATGAAAATGCAACACCAGTTTGACGTCCTTAAAGGACGGAAAAAGGCCAAAATAGGTTTGGTAAAATCCAATAAAGATAAGAATGGCAATGATTATGAAAAGAATAAAGATGTTTTTGTAGGGTTTTTCCATGGCGCTGATTTTTTCAAAATGGGATGCTTCTTTACGATTTGCTGATGCTTGCTTCAACTACCACCTCAAGCATTTCGACCAATTAATTTTCCTCAGACCCCCGCTCCCAATCGTACTGCCTGATCAATTGCTCGCTTGGCATCTAGCTCCCGGGCTTCATGCGCGCCGCCAATCAAATGCACCGTCACTCCGTTGGCTTCCAGCGGCGCTTGCAGATTACGTAGCGGTTCTTGTCCAGCGCAGATGACCACATTGTCCACCGCCAATACGGTAGGTTTGCCGCCTACCAGCAAGTGCAATCCTTGATCATCAACCCGCAAGTATTCTACGCCAGAGATCATTTCTACCTTTTTTTGCTTCAACGTATTGCGGTGGATCCAGCCGGTGGTTTTGCCCAATTTTTCACCCATTTTACCTTTAGAACGTTGCAGTAAAAATACTTGTCGCGCAGGTGGAGCTACTTGGGGTTGGATGAGTCCGCCACGATCTTTGAGTTTGGTATCTACGCCCCACTCCTCCATAAAAGCAGGGATGCTCAGACTGGCCGAGGTATGCTTTTCATCGTGGGTCAAAAATTCCGCCACGTCAAAACCGATACCACCTGCTCCGATGATGGCTACGCGATCGCCTACCGGTTTTTTGTTTTTGATCACATCAATATAGCCGAGTACCATGGGATGATCCTGACCCTCGAGTTGGATGTTGCGGGGCATAACGCCAGTAGCAACTACTACTTCTTCAAAACCACTTGCCAGCAATTCAGCAGCATCCACGCGGTGGTTGAGCCAAAGTTTGACATTGTGCTTGGTAAGTTGTCCGGCAAAATAACGAAGGGTTTCCTTGAATTCTTCCTTGCCTGGAATCTCCTTGGCAATATTAAATTGTCCGCCAATGATGGCATCGGCCTCGTATAGGTGCACATCGTGCCCGCGTTGTGCAGCCACGGTAGCGAAGGCCAATCCAGCAGGACCTGCGCCAACTACGGCTATTTTTTTGGCCTTAGTTGCTGGAAGGTACTGTAATTCCAGTTCATAACCCGTACGTGGGTTTACCAAGCAACTGGCTTGTGAACGTTGGAAAATATGATCCAGACAAGCTTGGTTGCAAGCTATACAGGTGTTGATTTCATCGGCGCGGTTTTCCATGGCCTTGATGACGAAATCAGGATCTGCCAAAAATGGCCGCGCAAGAGAGACCATGTTGGCATGCCCTTCGGCGATAATTTTTTCAGCAATTTCGGGCGTATTGATGCGGTTGGTGGTGATCAATGGAATTTTTACCTTGCCCATCATGCGCTGGGTAACCCAACTAAAGCCACCACGGGGAACCATGGTAGCGATGGTAGGTATCCGAGCTTCGTGCCAACCAATCCCGGTGTTGATGATGGTGGCACCCGCAGCTTCAATTTCCAGCGCCAGTTGTTCGACCTCCTCCCAAGTGCTGCCATTGGGTACCAAGTCCAACATCGACAAGCGGTAAATGATTATAAAATCAGGGCCTACTGCTGTGCGGGTACGCCGCACAATCTCCACTGGGAAACGGATCCGATTTTCGTAACTACCACCCCATTCATCCTGGCGTTTGTTGGTTTTAGCTACAATAAACTGGTTCAGCAAATACCCCTCGGAACCCATGATTTCCACCCCGTCATAGCCTGCTTCACGTGCCAATTGAGCACATCGTACAAAGTCGCGGATGGTTCTTTCCACACCGCGGGAGCTCAGTTCCCAAGGTTTGAAAGGACTGATCGGCGATTTGATCGAGGTAGGCGCCACCGCCAAGGGGTGGTAGCCATAACGCCCCGAATGGAGGATCTGCATACAGATTTTTCCATCTTCTTGGTGTACTGCGTTGGTAATTTGCTGGTGTTGACGGGCTTCAGCACTGGTGCTCATCTTGGCCGAAAAAGGCCCTACCCAACCCGCACGGTTGGGAGCAATACCGCCGGTGACGATGAGTCCGACTTGACCGCGAGCACGTTCGGCAAAATAGGCAGCCATTTTGGCGAATCCGTTTTTGGATTCTTCCAATCCGGTGTGCATGGAGCCCATGAGCACTCGGTTTTTGAGGGTCGTAAATCCAAGGTCAAGCGGTGCTAATAAATGGGAGTATGGTGAAGCCACGAGGAATTTTTTTGGTTGAGATCAAATATAAAAAATTGGCGGGAATGTGGGTGCTTAATAGATGATGGGATGCAATTTTTTACAATTCCTTGAGCGTGCTCAGAAATGTGTGTTAAAGATAAGTTGAAACAATTAACTCTAACACACTTTTCTGAACACGCTCATTGACAAGCGTCAACCCGAATATTTAACATTGACACTATGTTTTAATTTCCGTTAATCAACCGCATCGCTTGCTCTAGCTCCATATCCTTTTTTTCCAACCAATCTTTTAACGAATAGATTACAGGAAAATCAGGTATCGTACCGTGTCCAACGTTTTTATGAGGATCAACCGCATTGGTATATTTTTGGAGTGGAATGTTTATAAAAAGCCCTGTGGCGATCTTTGCTTTAGGTATCATCCCACTGGTATTACCTTGATAACCCCCTCCAGTTTCTTGTCCAATTACCAAGGCTTTTTTGTTGTGTGAAAGAATGGCAATAACGTCACTACAGGAGGACATACACAAGCCATTGGCCAAGAGATAAGTGTTTCCTTGATAGTTGTTTTTGGCTGGTTTCTGAGGTTGATAGTAATCGAATTCATGGGTAACCCAATTCTTTTTCCATAGATAACAAGTGTCCTTTTTCTCGGGCTTGCCATAAAAAAAACGATAAATCCCTTTGATTTCTTGGGCAATGGCAGCAGTAATTTCGATTCTATCCCAGTAGCGGAAAGGTTGGTTAAAAAAATAAGCGGCCAATAAAGCGGCGTTACCATCGGTACCGCCAGAATTGTAACGCAAATTGACCACTAAGTTTTTGATTTTTCGGTCTTTTAGGGTTTTAAATGTTGTTTTTAAAAATTGAGCGTAATGCTGCCCACTTTTTTTGATGGCCGTTTTAGCAAAAGAATGAATGGTCAACATGCCCGTATTGCCTACAATTTCAAATGCCAATGCCTTTTTGTCTCTTGATTCTATTGCCTCTGCTGAAGGAAAAACCTGACTGGAGACGCCCTTGGTGGCGTATTGCTTGGATTGCCCATTTGATCGAATATCGACATTAAAATCTTCACCTATTTGAATCATTGACTGATACCAAAATGCAAAACGGTGATTAAGTAGCAGGATCTTTTCAGTTTGATTGTAACCATCGGCAGGGATAGCATCTATTAAGGTATGTAAGATGGATTGAATGGATTTTCCATTGATTGAAATGATTTCCCCACTTAGCGGAATATCAGGATTAGCGGAGTAATTTTTGGTCACAAAAACCTTTTTCTCTTCATCAATAAAGACTTCCAAAGGTATTACCATTGAAGAGTCTTCTAAGGATCTGTTATAAGCTTTAGGTAGCAAAATTCCAGTATGTAAACAACCAATGCGAGCAAACAACGGTTTGAGTTTTCGGTAGTATTCCAGCGTTGAGAGGGAGTCTTGAATGGTTTGGGTAGTTGAATCGATTAAAAAACTGAACTTTTCCCTAGACGTGTAACGGTAAAATCCCGGATGTTTTTTGCTTATCTCGTTCAAGGAAGTTTTAGTCCAGCGAATAAGGCTATCAGGGTGGAATTTTTGGTTGGGGTTAAACTCGGTAGTTTGCGCAGTTAAATTGGCGCTTAATAAAATCAGTAATCCGATCAATGGTAATCTCATTTTCTCTTTTTTGCTGGAAAGAGATAAGAGACTAGTCCAACAGTTGTTTGGGGATTAAAATAGATCATGCTGAGTAAGACGAATTCTCCATTAATAAAAAATGGCAGCCCGAAGTTTCAACTCCTGCTGCCTTCTAACCAACCATTATGAATCAATATAGTAAAGACCTGTTGAAACAAGTACTGTCTTTTTTACAAGCCAAGCCCGTTGCAACAAGTCTTCTAGTCAAAAAGTTGGTCGGCGTTGCATTAGCCACGCCGACTTTACCCAAAACCCTGTGCGTTAAGCCGCATTAAGTTTTTTTTTGGCTGTTTTCACCGCAGCCTTTAGCGTTTTACGCTCGTTTTTTGCAGTTACCAATGCTTCGCTGAATTCCAATTTGGCTTTTGCTTTGCCATCTTTGGTTTTCATTTTCCGATACGTTTTCTTCAATTTTTCCAGTGCTTTTTCAGCACCTTTGAATTGTTTGCGGAGCGCTTTCAGTTTCTCCTTCAAAGGGTTGGCCTTTTTAGGCGCCTTTTCGGTTATTAGCTGTTCTTTGCTCGCTTTATTTTCCGTCTTCTTGGCTTTTGATGCCGCAATCTTGCTGGTTTTAACCGGCGCAGCTGGAGTAGCAACAGCAAGGATTGATTCTGAACCTTTGCTTGCTTTTGTCCGCTTGGTTTTGGTTGCTACAGGTGCTTTTTTCTCCACCTTTACCGATGGTTGCTGGACTTCTTGATCTTTAGCTGTTTTTTTCAAATCACGCGTAGTCAACTGCTTTTTCGCCATTACAAAAATAAGTTTACTTTGAGTTAAAAAATAGTTTACAATTAATTAACACAAAGATAGTGGAATAAAAACCGAAAACTCAAGTATTTACGTTACAAAAATGATGCAATGGCGAAAACTTAACATTGGAAGAGAGAATATTAAATGATGAATCATGAATGACAAATGATGAATCACCACCCATTCATGATTCATCATTCACCTAGCAATGAGATACTTACGATTTTTTCTTAAAAACAACCTTACTTCATTTCGGCTGGTATAACCTTTACTTCATGGCGCAGCCCGTTGCGCAGCACCGTCAAACGAATGGAGCGATTGATGGTACTTTCATCCAAGAAACGGTGTAGATCATCAATGGAGGCCACCTCGCGGTCTTCAATGGCGGTGATCAAATCGCCGGAGCGCAATTCGGAATTGTAGGCCGGCCCGTCGGGTTCAATTTGATGAACAAACACGGCGCTGTCGCGCTGGAGTTGCCAGTTGCTCACCTGACGGGGATTTAGGCGCATCACCTGTCCGCTGATGCCAATATAACCTCTGCTTACCTTGCCGTTCATGATTAACTTACCGACAACGTATTTGGCTACATTTGCACCTACGGCGAAACATATGCCTTGAGCGGGCAAAATGACAGCGGTATTAACGCCAATGACCAGGCCTTGCGAATCCACCAAAGGCCCGCCGGAGTTTCCAGGATTCAGGGCAGCGTCGGTTTGGATCACACCATCGATGAGGCGATTGCTTTCCGAACGCAGGGTACGCCCCAATGCGCTAACTACGCCTGCCGTGAGCGAATACTGAAATCCGTAAGGATTCCCAATGGCAATGGCCAACTGGCCGACCATCAATTTTTCTGAATCGCCAAAGGCTACCGTAGCCAGTTGGGCGGCATCAATTTGGACGACGGCTATATCCGTGGCTTGATCTTCGCCGATCAATTTGGCGATAAAATGTCGGCCATCGGGTAGATTGACTTCAATGCTTTGCGCACCATTGACCACGTGGCTGTTGGTTACGATAAAGCCATCGGAGGAGATGATAAAACCGGAACCGCCGCCGTACGAATGGTTTTGTCCGCGATTGCGGCCGCGTTGTTCTTGTTTGCTGACTTTGATTTGCACCACTGCGTCACTGACTTTTTGGGCTACTTGCACCACGGTGCGAGAATAGGCATCCAAAAGTGCTAGATCGGAATGCGTTTCAGGCGCTGGAGACGATGATTGCGGGTTTTCAATCCCGCTAAGAAATGCAACCATGTTAAGGGAATTTTTTGATAAGCATCGCTCGAAAAGGAGTTTGGCTTATTCGGGTGAAAACAAATTCAAAAATGTTTTCAGCGGTAAATTTGAGGTACAATTCAACTTTCGAAAACTATGCCGGAGTGCATTAACTGCCAAAATAGCCGACTCCAAACCCAAACACTGCCTAAATGACAATTACCCTTTTTCTTGCCCGCATCTTTCTAATCCAAAAACAAGCCCATTTTTATGGATATTTTGGTTAAATTGCCCTATATTATATGCTGGCTTTTTGTCATACACTTACAACCTTGATTATCAATTCTGAACAATAGACTGCGATGCGCACAGGAATTCGGTGGCTATTTTTTTTTATCTTGTTTGCCTTTAGCGGAGGGGCTGCCGTTTTTTCGCAACCATCGGATAGCGTATCTCTTGTCTTTTATGCTCGTTCTTTCAATAGTTATACATTTGAATCCGAAATCATTTCATTGCCAAAACAACTGCAGGGTAAAAATTTCCAACTTCAATATTTTTACCTCGATTGGAATGAAGCTTATGGCGGAGCATTTCCAACTTCTTCCCTAAGTAGAAATCTTTACTTCGAACTTCGTGATATAAATTTTACGCCTAACATTACCATCAATAAACGCGTTTTTCAATTGACCCCATCAGATGAACTTCCCGAATTGGCGCGACGCACCAGTGAAAAAATCAGCGCGATTTCGGAGCCTTTTGGGGATCACTTAAGGAGTTCTAGTCGATTTTACAACACGTCAGAAACCAAGGAAAAAATCCCTGTAGATCAATCTTGGCGTTTAAGGATTAAGTCGATCAATGTTGATTGTGATTGGGACAAAGCTACGCGCGACCGTTATTTTCTTTTCTTGACTTTGTTGCAAAAGTACTTTCCGGGCATTGCCCTTACTTGCACCATCCGGCAACAGCAGTTCCGGGAAAGAAAAACCTTAGGTGTGCCGCCCCTGAGTCGCGCCATCTTTTTTGTAGAAAAACTAAATTTGAACCCTACCGATTTGCGACGTCTTTTTCGAGGCGCTCCTTATCCGCTTTCTTTGGATGTACAGCTCCCTTTATGGAATTGGCTGCAATGGTACCGCGACGATCAACTTTTGGGGGCATTTTATTGGCATCCAGAACGCTATTACTACGCTAAAAGATTTTTATCAAATGCATTTTACCAAGAAGACAGTACCGGTTTTCAAATACTGCGCGACACCACGGTAGAGGGCGTTTTTTTGCAGGGCAACGACCAATTGAGAAATACGCCTCCAGATTCCGTAGGCATTCAACAATTTTTTAAAGCCCTCAATCAAAAAAACAAGGTTGCCAATCGTCGGGTTATTCTGATGGATTGGGACGACAATAAAATAAAAGCCTATGCCCGCCTTTTACAAAACCTTCGTCAAGTGTTGCGTTAGCTTATTGCTTGCCATTTCGCCCAACTTACGGGTAGATGGTTGTTATGATGGATATGACGCGGAATCGTACCGAATCAGTTGGTTCAATCCAGGAATTGATACGGAACCCTCCTTATCTGCTTTTTTTTACACCCAAAACATCATTGCGCCTGAAAATTCCGATGTAGAAGAAACGGATTTTCGTCAGAATTGCCGGGAATGGGTAAACTATCTAGGAGCTGATGTAAAAGCGGATGATGTATTAAAGATCCTGTATCATACCAACAAGGAGTGGCTTTTGAATGATTATGCCCTCGGTCATTTGCAACAAAATTATCCGCACAACACCTTTATTAATGCCCTTTTAAAACCCGATAAAACGGAAGTTTTAAATTATTTGATTTTGGCTTTCCGGGCAGAATTCGCGCATTTTTCGGCTAAAAAAGACCCCTGGGAAATTGATGAAGATAATGACTACCGCGATCAAATACTCCGTAAAGTAATCACCGTTGCGGAACAAAAAGTCAACGGACTACGCGATTCTTTTTTGATCCAGCGCTATGCTTATCAACTGGTTCTTCAAAATCGTTACCTGGAGAATTACGAGGATTGTCAGCGGTATTTTCAGACTTTTTTTGCCAAAGAAAAAAAGAGCATTCTCGCTCCTTGGGCCATGTTGCATTGCGCCTATTCCTTGGGGCAAATGGGCGATAGCATTCAATCTGCTTACTATTTATCGCAGGTTTTTGATCGCAGTGCTTCGAAGCGAATCGTTTGCCCTTGGTATTTTAGCCCCAAAAACATCAACGCCGTCCTTGACCTGGCACAGAACGACCATGAAAAAGCGGTGATTTGGGCTTTAAAAAGTTTTCGGTATCCTGGTCAAGCCCTAAATGACATCAACGAGATGTTGAAGCTGGATCCTTCCTGTAATTTATTGCCGATGATGATTGGAAGGGAGGTCAATAAATTAGAAGCTTGGATATTAACACCGCAGGTCACCTTTTTTGGTAGAGAAGACGGTAATAATTATGTTGGGTTTGATGAAACCAATAGCTTGTTTACCGCCGATCTAGCCTATTTCAAGGCCAATCAAGTTAAAGACCGCGCCTACCTCCGGCAGTTTAGAACCATGCTCGAGCAGCATATTACCAACCAGCGATCAAAGGAACAAGATTTTCTCCACCTTGTATTGGCGCATTTGTATTTTATGGAAGGCCAGCAAGCGGGGAAGGTAGAAAGTCAATTAGCGGCCATTTCTCAAAATGCCAATCCGCAAATACAATTGCAAATGCACATCGAGCGCTTGCTTAACCTGCCCGCCTTGGTGAACATCCGTACCGATGAGGCCAAAGACGCGATGACAAAGCTTTTTGGCCAAATAGCTGCTTTGAGCCAATACATGCCTACTGGCGTTCGGTTCTACCCTAAGTTGTTGTTGCATTTTTCTCGTCTTTTTCAACGTGAACACGATACTGTTACCGCAGGATTACTTTACAACCGGGCGGCCACTATTCCCAGCAATGCCTACGCAGGCTACGATTACTATAACCCCATATCCTATTTTGATCGCTATGCCGATTTAAAGGATCTAGCGCAAGTCATTCAGCTCCTCCAAAAAAAGGAAAAAAGCCGTTTTGAGCTTTTTTTGACTGCTCCGTGGAATAAGCTAGAGTTAAATCGTTCTTTCCGAACCTCTTTAAGTACCAGGTCACCACAACCCAGCGTGGAGCAATTATTGGATCTTAAAGGCGTCATTGCTTTTCGTCAAAATAACTTAAGCGCCGCTTTGGAAGCTTTTCAACAGCTACCAGATTATTATTGGGATTCCACTTACGCATTTAAGAACTACCTACGGCAGGATATTTTTTCAGAATCCAACTTATTGCCAACGGAAGGAGCAGAACTTACAAGTTGTAATAAAAAAAAGCAACTCGCGCGGATGATCGAATTGCAACACGATGCTGATCATGCTGGACCCCAACAAGCACCAGCGCTTTATTTACTTGGCAATGCGTATTACAACACTTCTTATTGGGGGCAAAGCTGGATGATGTCCTGTTATGGGCAATCCAACAGCGAGCCTTTTTATGGTGACAATTATTGGTACGACAAATACAGTCTCCCCGCTCGCAATCAACACCAGGAAGTGTATTACGAATTGAGCAGGGCCATTCAAAGTTATCAAAAAGCGCTCGAATCCAAACCCGACATTGATTTAGCTACTCGGATCACTTATATGTTGGCGCAGTGTGATGAATTGCGACAACGTGCGCTCCATAAGAAAAAAAATCCTCGCGATTTTTGGGGGGATTCCAAGCAAGATCCTCCTTATTTATCGCCTTATTATAAAACATTAAAGAATCGTTATGGAAAAACGGCGGCTTTTGAAGAGATAATCATGACTTGCCCTTTACTAGAGGAATTTTTGCAGGGTATTGATTAATCACTATGCGGGAATTTAAGGGATAAATCTACCGAACAAGCACAAATAAAATGGTCGTAAAGATGCCGAGTTCCAGCACCTTTACGACCATTTTTAAGTATAAAACTACTGATTCCCGCCTAAGATGAGCGGCAATCCATCTTTTCCAGAACCGACGATCACAATTTTGGAATTAGGAGAATTGGCCAATTGTAGGGTGGCTTCAATTCCTTTGTCTTTCAAAATTTTGTCGGTCAAGCTGGCATTGAGGATCTGGTTGGCATCCGCTTTGGCTTTGGCTTCAATGATTTT
>JBBRGN010000083.1:0-16329 GCA_038240665.1 Chitinophagales bacterium
AAAAACGGCGCACAATTGATGGCGGCTACTTTTGAAAAAGCCCGCTCCATCGCCGATCTATCCATTGCGCTCAACTATAAGTACAAACTCATGGCTCCAGCCATCAAAGGGAGCATCACCATTTATTGGGATAAGTTCTACCAATTTATTGAAGAAAAAGGTCACAACTACAATTACTACTATTATCACTGCGGAGATTGTGAGGTGGATGGTAAGGATTACGATTCTTATACCAAGGAAAATCAGAACTATGTAGGCTGGGACAATATGAGCGAGGAGCTACGCAAACGCAAAATTGTACTCGTAGAAATTGAACAAACCGAACTGGATAACCCCATCACCAAAGATGTAGTGGACTACTTCATGCGCAGCTTTATGGAATCCATCAGTGATGAAAAAGAAGAAGGCGTAGCCAATACCCAGCCTGCTCCAGGTTCTGATTCTTTACCGACTAAGTTTGCCTCTTCTAATAATATCAATATGACCAAATTGCGGACTCGAAAGGAATCTGGTTATACCTACATTAGTCTCAACTACCGTGCTCCGGTGATGCGTGAAGTACAACTGGTAGGAAATATGGCTTCTTGGTACAATGGCGTCAAAAACAATCAGCAATGTGTAGCGGCTGTCAACCTGAACGACCCTTTTTTCCAATACCGCGACATCAATTTGATTGTTGACTTAGATAGCGAAGACATTTTTAGCAAAGAAATCAACTACGCAACCGTCAACGTTCAAAAAAAACGTACCAGCGGTAATCCGTTCCAAGAACAAGTAACCATTGATCGAGAATACCTGAAAGCCAAGGGCGTAAAAGCTACGGTAACTTATGCTCGTGGTGAAGACAAAAACTCGGATGCTTACGAATATAAAGTACAATGGAGTACCCGTGGCGGCAACATCTACCCACCAAGCCCCGAATGGCAAAAAGGCGACTGGCAGGGCGTTACCTTATCTGCGCCTATCTCACAGCGCAACATCCAATTTGAAGGCAATTTAGAAGAACTCAAAGCAGCAGGATTTACTCGGGCTACGCTACAGGTGCGCTACTTCAAATTTGGCCGCGAAGTAGAAACCAATATTCCGCTTACGGTCTCCAAAGGCGAATCATTGGTAGAACAAAGCATTTTTACCGACAAGGACACCCGTGGTTATGCTTATCGCATCATACTTACCCATAAAGAGAAAGGCAAAATTGCTTTTGATTTTGACCCCAAAATCAATGACGATTATGTGTACATCTCCATCCCTCAAAAAATAAAGGACAACGATTCAGATTTTTGGGGTAAGCTTAAAAAAGCGGCGGATACGGTTTTTCCACCCAATGCCGATGGAACGGTCAAAGCTGAAAATCGCATACTGGACAAGTTTATCGACGTCATCAAAATTTTCACCAAATAATACTGGATAGATTATCCCTCAACACCGAAAACGATGAAAAAACTACTGCTTTTGTTTTTTTGCATAGCTTTCTCCACATCTACATTGCTAACGCAGAATATTTACATCGATAAACCCGTATTGGCGGGAACCCTGACTTGTTTTCCTGATATTGCCAACCCCAACAACTACTATTTTTTGCCCAATAAAATAAGATTAGGTATTGGCGCGGATGGGAGCCCGCAGTTCTCTTTTTTGATGTTTGTAAAAAATGTTCGCGCTGAAGATGGCGCGGCAACCCCCCGTGAGGGTGAGGGCGGAGGCGTTGTTCACGCAGTGGTGGAGCTGTACATCTCTGAGGATGACAAAAAAGATGCGGCAAAAGAGCTTAAAAAACTGGTCAAAAACGATGAAGCTACTTTGCTAGGACCAGTGATTTATAAAAGCGGTACCATGTCCTTGATTTCCTCCGTAGCCAGCAAAGAAGGCGGTTACAGCAAAATCGTTTTGGGCCTTGGGCCCGCTCCGGTCTTGGCTGGAAACAAAGCTGCCGTTTCCATTTTGCTGAACAAAGAGGGTTCCAAAATTTTGTGGGAAACCTTTAAAACGCCTACGCCAGACATGAGCTTTTCCTTTGTAATGGACATTGGAGGATTCCGCTCGCCAATCGATGCCTGGATCGACGTAGATTTTGATAAGGTTTACGAAAGTCATACCCTTGAAGCAGGGTTGAAATACCGTTCTGGCGGTAATGGCAAAAGCTCTAGCGGAGGGACTCCGATTATGTTGGGCGCTGAAGCCAAGCTGATGTTTGAAGACATGCGCCAAACGGGAGCCATCAAAGTAGGCGGCCCGCAGGGCGATGAAAAGTTCGAGGAGATCATCAAGATCTGTTACACCAAAATGCTCGACATGATTTTTGAACCGGCTAATCCCAATCAGCAATCCGCTCCCGATTTTAATTCCATGATGAACTCTGCCAATCAGTTCAACAAGAATGGAGCAGACAAAAAAGACAAGAAAGACGATAGCGGATTGGGTATTTCCGTATCCTATGGCTTTAAAAAAGTCCACAAGTCGGGAAAATTTAGAATGGATTTGAACCGCAGTATGTCGGATCAGCTTAAAATCCGATTTGATGAAAACCTGGGAAAAATCAATTGCCCTACCTGTTTTCGTCAAGTCAACTTGGATGATCCCATGTTCCGCCAACGTGCCATTTTGGTATCTGTTGATGGAATGGGCGCTGATCAGTTTAAAAAATACGTCAACTACGTAAGCGTGAGCATGAAGAAAACCCACGGCAATGGCGAAATTACCTCTGATGAAATTAGAATTGGAGAACCCGACATGGAAAAAACGGGCAACGTTTTTGCCCTACAATATGGCTGGAAAGATCAAAAAGACGCCCAACGCGATCGTTGGTTGCAATATGAATACAAAACTTCCTGGAGCTTTTTTGGCAACCAGGTGCTTGAAAGCGATTGGCAGCCTACCGATAATTTTACCATAAACGCTTCACCGCCCCTTCGCCCTTTTCATGTTGACATTGAAGCATCGTCGGATCTTCTCAAGAAACAAGAGATCCGAGGTGTAAACGTCAAGTTTTTCTACAATCCTGGTGGCGGAGAGCGCATCGAACAAATCAACATTAGAGCCGATGGCAACAGCAATACCGCTTCAAGTGTGGAAATGGTGCTGCCCAATGGTAAATATGATTATGAATACGAGATCACCTGGCGACTTTCTGGTAATCGGGAAGTAAAAAGCGGCAGGGTAAAAAGCAATACCACGCTGCTTTATGCGGATGAATTGCCCAAATAAACGACGATATTTTTCTACCTAAAATTCTAAAAACCGAACACATGAGATTACTCATTTTATGCTTCGTCATTTTGTTTTTCAGCCTGTCTGTAGCTGCCCAAGACATTTTGCTGGACAAAACAGTTCGGGCTGGGGACTTGACCTTGTTTCAAAGCGTCAGCAACCCCAATGAATATTATTACTTATCCGACAAACCTAAATTAGCTACTGATCCTACTACAGGTAAGCCGCAGTTTTCTTTTTTACGCTATGTCGACAACCAAAAAGGCGCCGATAACCAAGCCGCCAAAGATGAAGGTGAAGGCGGTGGGATCATTCACTGCGTGATTGAGATGGGCGTAAGCCAAGAACAACTTGCCGCAGCCCGTCAAGGCCTTCAACGTGTCAACTCCAACGGCGTCATCAAGGGACCGGCTATTTATTCCGGCGGTACGATTGCCTTGATTTCCTCGGTTGTTGATCCGCAATCTGGTTTTGCCAAAAAAGTAATTGGCCTAGGAAAAGCGCCCATTTTGGATGGCCAAAAAGCGGCCATTTCTGTCAATTTGACCAAGTTGGGCAGTAAAGTACTTTGGGAGAGCTTTCAAACGCCTACTCCCGACCTCAGTTTTTCCTTTGAAATGGAATTAAAAGGCTACAAATCGCCACGTCGAGCAATCATTGAAGCCAATTTTGACCAGATCTATCAAAGCCAATCATTTTCCGCTGCTGCCATTACCCGCCAAGGAGGGGTCATGTTGGCTGGTGAAATCAATCAAGCTTATGAAGATCTTTACAAGTCAGGCGCCATCAAGGTAACCACTTACAACCCCGATGAAAGCCTGGACAAAGCCGTTGAAGATGCTTATGGGAAATTGACAAAAATGATGTTTGACCCCACTGGTTCTAATCCACCATCAGCACCTGTAATCCCTGGCCAAAATCAACCCAGCTTGCTTGACCGGGCACAAAACCTGCTCAACCAAGGCCGTAAGGATGCTTTACAAGATTTTATGTTGACAGAAGATTTGGAAAGGGAGGAGTTGAATAAAGAAAAAGGCGCAAACAAAGTTGAATCAGGAGTAAAAGATATAGCATCTCCAAATGAAGATAATAAAAATGCATCATATGTTCATGGAGTTAATCGACCTCCTGCCTCAATACCAGGATATTCCTCACCAGAGAAAAATCCTTATACCCGACCAGCCCCGACATTACCTACTACGGCTATCGTGGCTTCCTACAACATGAAAACCATCCGCCAACGAGGTGTTTTTAAAATTGACTTAAATAAATACTCTATAGACAATCTTTCTTTGCGTTTTGATCAAAACGTAGGTGCGATCAACTGTGCCGATTGTTTTAAACAAGTTAACCTAGATGATCCGCTTTACAAGCAACGTGAAATTTCTGCGGTTGTGGATGGCTATAACGCAGAAGATTTTCAAAAATACATCAACTACGTTTCGGTTGCTTTTCGGAAAAAACACCAAAACGGCGAATACACCAACGGCGATGTGAACATTGATCGGGCGAAGTTTAACCAGCAAGGCAATTATTTTTCCTTCTTATACGGCTGGAAAGGCGATGAAAACCGCTTGAAATGGCGCGAATATGAATACAAAACGGTTTGGAATTTCTTTGGAGGCGCTACACGAGAGTCAGATTGGACAAAATCGGATCTGGCCATTGTGCCCCTCAGCCCACCCTACGTTCGGCGGTTGATCGATGTAGAAATGGATCCGGAAGTGGTTACCAAAGAAAGCATCCGCTCCGTAGAGGTTAAAGTCACTTACAAAGTGGAAGGCAAAGACATGGTCAAACAGATTCGCCTCAACCCCAAGAGCGGTAGCCTTGCAGTACAGATTGAAGTTTTGTTGCCTGCCGCTAGCGTCAACATCTCTCCAACCTACGACTATGAAGTAACTTGGATTTTGAGCAACGGTACGACAAAAGTATTGCCCAAAAAGACCAGTACCAATTTGGTCATTTTTGCTGATCAACAGTAGCCAAATTTCCCAATCAATTTTTTGACCTAAAAAATTTGATCAATGAAAAAGAATATATTTTTTTTAGTAGCCATGATATTTCTGACAAATTCTTTGTTTAGCCAAAATCCGGAAGAGCAAAAAAGACGTCAATATCTCTTAGAAAAGTTGGTTTTTTACTATGTGGATAATGTAGCAGCAGCGAAGCCTACAAATACAAATCTGAATACTCTAGAAATTAAAAAACAGGATATTGCTGATAATAAAGACATCGCTAGTCCGGTTTGGACAAATCCCAATAATGTTGGATTAAAAAACTTATTGATAAAACTTCTTCGTTCCTCGGATAAAGGAGGAGATGCCAGGCTTCAAGTGGTAGTTAAAGATGTTTTATTAATTACTGACAAAAAGGTATATGTCTTTCTCTACAATGATGTTCCTAATACCATTCCAGATAAAACTTGGACAGATACGATCTATTGTACTGAGACTCAATATGGAGCCGGACATAACAATGCTTCTTGGCCATGTGCTCAATACTTTGATAAACGAGCTTTAGAAGCATCTGGGCACATTGGGATTGGCGCTTATTTTTTTAGCCCTACAAGACCTGCTACTTCAGGGGGTTGGAGTAGTGAACCAGACAAGGGACATGTATTTACCCATGAACTGGTACATACTCAGTTGAAGTTGGTACTTGAGCCTTCCTTAGGAAGTGTAAACATGTACGGCCCAGATGGCGGCCATAGTTTTGATGAACTGCTCCCTAGTCGCAATAGTGCTTTCAATGAAGGGATCGCTACATCCTTTGCTTTCCGGTACTATTTACCAAGCTGGACGGCCATGAGTAAATGGTACACTGATAATAATCTTATGTCTGTCGATAACCTTGCTGGGTGTGCTTCGCCTCCGCCATTGCATTGTTTGCAGACGAGATTAAGCAATGCTTCAGTTGCTGCTGAAGCGGCTTGCGGTACTAACAAAACTTGCTACAAAATTCGCAATGTAACCGCTCCCGTCATTATGCACTGCGAAAATGTTTCCGCCAATATCCTTTTTCAATACATGCAGCAATTTGGTAGCGAACTCATGCTGGTCAACGACATCAAAAAAGCAGTATCAGAAATGAGTAAATCTTCCAATTATACTTTTGCACCGCTGTTCAAGCAAATGGTAAAGTCTGGAAACGATTTTAGGAACAGGAATGCAGGAACCGGCGTAACGACTTTTGGCCAATTGTTACCTATTGGTATCCTAGATTATTACACAGGTTATAAGATTACCAAAAAAGCAGATTTAGAAGCTACGCTTGGAGTCACTTGGGACAATACCTACACCAACGTAGACGACTACTTTAATTCCAAACGCAATGTGCTTTTGGGTTTTAGAAGCGATGCCAACACCTGGAACGTGGGGCAACAGCTCGACAAATTTGCCGAACACTTGAGTGTAAAGATCACCGCCCCGGCCTCAACCGCGCCTGGAAAAAACTAATGGAATGAAACATTGGATTCCCATTATAGGTCTGCTGAGCGGTGCTTTTTTTGCCGCTCAGCCCGTCTTGCAAGCGCAACAAGTGAAGGCTTTGACCAAGGAAACTGCTATGAATTTTGATTCGCAAAACGACTTGACCAAAGCTACCATCCAAACGGAAACGGAGAAAACGGCTGGAGTCCAACTTGAATTCAAAGGCTTCAACAAACCAGGCAAAGTATACGTGATTACGGCAAAAATTTTGAACCAGATCAAAACCCCGATGAAGGAATTTGAACCGGTAACTGTAGATCTTGACGCGCGCGCTGGATCTGCTGATTTCTTCTTTACATTTGTACAACGTCCTGGTGTACAGTACGATCCAATGGGTATTGAATCGCGGTTCATCGAATTTGCAGTCATTGATAAAAGCTCAGCTACCAATATTCCCGGCTTGGAGTCGCTGGGTTTGAATTCGACCAAGTTTGTTTTTCGTTTTCAAAAAAAGTGGAAAGTGAAAGTAAGCGGTCAGGAAGTAACCGTGAAATTGACACCCTTTAAATCGGCTGCAACCATCAAACCTTAAGTCTGACTCATGAAGTATCTCTATCTCTTTTTAATTTTTACCATGTTGGGTAGCACGTTATTGGCGCAAGAAAAATCAAAAAGCCCAGGATCTGCCGATAATACCAATTTAGAGCGCCAAGGGCCAGCGGCAAATAAGACCTATGCCATCATGGATCAGTTGGATCATGACTATGATTTCAAAGATTATTTTGACGTACTCAACATCAATCGGCAGGTTTTTGAAGACATCAATACACTTTCGGGGTACTATTATTATTATCCGAAAGAATACCAAATTTCCTGGGAGCCTTCGGGTAGCGACCGCACGTTGGGGTACAATTTTAAGCTGGTTTACCTAACTGCGGATGCAAACGGTAAGAGTAAGGTGATTTTGACCTTGAAATTAGAACCCAACATTACCTCGGCTGATGTGGACGTTGCGCGCGAGTTGGTGAAAACGACTTTGCGGGCAGAGCCTACGAAAAAATTTGTAGCGCTTCAACCCATCCCTTTGAACGAAGCTTCCAAGATTTCTTTTAAAGGAATAGAGGGCATCATTGACCCCAAAGATGTCGAGATCACCGTCCCAACGGATCTTTCCGATCCCATCGTATTGATCATCAAAACCGATCGTCCCGATGACTTACTGACCTTATTGTTTACCGAAAATGGACTCATTGGCAACATGACCATCAAACCCAGTGGTAACGTGTCCAATCTAGTGATCCCGGTGACCATCAAAATGGATTACAACAAAACCTTTGGTACTGCCGAACTTACTCAGAGTAGCTGGCGCCGCGAAGGTTGGAAAAATCAAACGCCTTATCCCGTCATCGTCAAAAATCTCCATGTGCTGCGCATGGAACCCATTATCGGCGGAATGTACAGACCTAAAGTTTATACCTGGGAAATTGGGGCGCAAGAAGTACTGGAAGGTGGTAAAGTAAATTTTGATGCTGGTCTCCTTCCAGAATGGTTGGATACCGACCCCAAAGTAAAAAAAATCTGGCTGGAGTACACCGTCAAACCCTGTGATGATTGCAACACAGAAGTACGCAAAACGATTTTGGATGCAACCGTTAGAAGCGAGATTTCTTGGGTCACCTTTGATATCCTAGATGTATTGTCTTTTACAGGCGCTTCAAAAATGCGTTTAAAAGTGCGTTCGGTACAGTTGGATCCTGAAGGAAAGCAAAAAGCGGAGAAAAATCCGCCCTTTTCGGTTACCAAAGACAATACCACGCTGGAGACTTTTCAATTGTTTGTACCCAAAAGCCAAACCGCGCAGTTTGAGTACGCAATCAGTTTGGTGATGCCTGATGGAGACATTAAACAATCCAGCTGGGTATCCAATAAAGGAAAAACGGAAATCGGTATTGGACAAAAATTCATCATGGAACAGTTTCCAGAATTGAAGAAAAAATAAAGGATGGATCGGTTTCGACTTCGCTTTGTATCGCGGTATTTTTTTCTGGTTAGCTTGCTTTTTAAGTTAGCAGCTCCGACTTGCTTTGCTCAGCCCTTGCTGTCTAGCAAACAACGGGTTAATGATTTGGTCGTTTTTCGGGATTTATTACAACGCAACAAGTTTTACTACGGGCCACAAAAAATGCAGTTAAAAACCGACAGCGATGGAAAACCTCAGTTGCAGTTGCTATCAATTCGCTACACTGGTGTTCAGCTGACCGGCGATAGGGGCGAAAAACATTTCACCAATCTGCTCCAATTTGCCTTGGTATTGCCGCCTACAGAAGCAGAGGAGCTCAAACGCATCCGTGAGCAATTGCATTTGCCGCTCAATGCCATTTTACAACCCCTTACCCTGCGCAATATAGATGTGGTATTGGTCAGCGGCGTACTGGGTGGAATTGGCAATACGCGGCTGCGCAAGCGAGCAGAAACCCAAAACGAATCGACCACCAGTGATCGAGGGATCAGTTGGACAGAGCGCAATTTTGTCCTTCCTTTGAACAATGAAGAGGCGCAAATCCTCTGGGATCAGTACGAAAGCGGGATGATAACCGTAAGCGTCAATTATGCCTTTTATGCAGAAACTGTTCAAATTCCAGAAGATAGAATCACCGTTACTGGCAATGGCAAAGGCGTTAAGAATTTGCAAGAACAGATCGCCAATTTGCCCCCCGATACCATCACTTCCGTAGAACTGATTGATGCCAATGCCTTTGACGTCAATGTTGATGTCCAAAAATTTCCTGGGGCGCTAAAAAAAATCGACATCAACGAAAGTTCGATTCCCCCTGCTTACCCTTCATTGTTAGTGAAATGCTATGATTTTGAGTTGGATACCCGACCAGATCTGGCGTTCAAACGCATTTTTGTACAGGCCACTTCGGTTAATGGCCAGCAAGTAGAAGAAAAGGTAAAATTTACCAGCGGCAAAGGCGCCATTTCGACCCAGTACCTAGGGTTTAAATATGCGGTACGACTGGATTTGCCCATGCGCTACAAAGTTTTGGAATATACTTTTGATGGGGCTTCGCATGAATCGGCTTGGATCATCATGAAACCTTTTGCCAATCTTATTGACGCCACCACTACTGAATCCAAAAATCCTTTGCTTAAGCGCTGTATTGACGTAGAAATTCTTCCCGATCATATGGAAAAAGACAGTGTAGACGAAACCAGCATCTATTTCACCTATTTTTTTGCCAACAAACCACGGATAAGCACTGTAGTTTTTAATAAAATCAAGGACCGGCAATTTCTAAAAAGCATTTGCCTAGCTTATGAAATTGAAAAACCGCTTCAGTATTTCATCACTAGAAAATATCGGAATGGACGCAAAGAAAAAGCCTATCCACGACCGATAACCGAGGAGGATTACCTGCTGATCGATCATTGAAAAACAGTAATTTTTTGTAATTTCGTAAGATCCTTCACCTGAGTCCTTTCTTTTTTTTATAGTTCAAAACCGGCGTTAGTACGCAGGACCTAAAACCTTTGAATCAAATCAAACACTTAAGCTTATGAAACCAGGTTTTCCATTGATGCTTTGTTTTTTTTCCCTCCTGTTCGTTTTTCAATCCTGCGATTTAAAGCGCATTGAAGACAATTCTGTCCCCACAACTGGTGGTGGCACGGGGACTAAATTTCAGACGACTGTAGGCGGCAACGCCAATGATTTCCCCCGTGATGTGATTGCTGCTGCTGATGGCGGTTTTGTCATTGTGGGCGTAACCCAAAGTTTTACAACCGACAACAACAATCAGGCCTATTTGGTGAAAATTGATTCCAAAGGCAAACAAGTGTGGGATGCCAACTTTGGTGGTGCAAAAGATGAACTTGGCCAACGGGTAGTCGCTACCACAGATGGAGGATATGTTATGTGCGGACTCACGCGCAGTTTTGGCCCTTCTCAGGATTCTTATGTTGTTAAAGTCAATTCTACAGGAACAAAAGTTTGGGAAAAATATTACGGTGCTGCCGACTCAACGGAGACCCCTTTTGGCATTGTTCCGGTGGGTACGGCGGGGGATTTACTCGTCGCTTACAACACGACCAAAACCTCCGGAACCAGTCAGTTGAAAATATTGCGGCTCAACTCCAATGGTTCGCGGTTGTCGGATAAATTGATCCGCAGTGGTAATTTTTTCATGATCAATATGATTAAAACCGCTGATGGGAAAATCGTCATCATTGGCGAAGAGTTTTCGAACATGGGCACCATCACTTATATCCTTAAGTTGAATGAAGATGGGTCATTTATATGGGAAAATCGTTACCCAGCCCAGGCGACCAATTATACACCTCCCTATGGCGTGGTCGAAATGAGCGATAAATCAGTAGTAGTTGCCGGAAGTGACTTGGGTTCCAATGACCATGATTTTAACCTGTTGAATTACAATCAAATCGGAGGAAAAGTGTGGGGTGCAACCTGGGGTGGTGCCAGAGCGGATGAATTGTTTGGGGTAGTAAAATCCAACGACGGCCAAATTGTGGTGATGGGTTATACTTCGAGCTTTTCCGGTTCTAATGAATTTTATTTGTCCAAACGAAAAGCCAGTGATGGCAGCAAGATTTGGGAGAAAGATTATGTCAACATTGCCAATCTATGGGGAGGTATTGCCGCTTCCTCGGACGGAGGTTATTTGATTGTAGCCGGCCAAAATCAAGCCAACGCCGATATTGTAGTGGTGAAAGCAGATTCTAATGGCGATTATAAATAAAGGAGACTTTTCTCTACTCAATACATTTGTACCAATGAGAATCAGTTTACTAGTTGGGTTCTTCTTTGCGATTTTAAGCGTTGCCCAGGCACAAACCCCAAGTAACAAAGGCGAAGCCATCATCAGAACCGATGGGGGGGAGGCCAGTGGCACCATCAAGGCCAAACCAAAGTTGCCATTGAAGCTGGAATGGATGTCGCCAAAATTCCCTAAACCTGGGGAAACCGTATCCGTGTACCGAAAAATAAACATCGAAGTACGCGCCTTTACCGAAGTGGATTTAAAAGACGGGGATTTCAAAGTATTGGTGGACGATAAACCTCCGGTAGCTAAATCGGGGGAAGCGCCTTTGATTGTTGACAAGATAAAAAAGGAATACATCTACCGTAGTTCCGTCGAAATTCCAATCGATGACGGACGTCATTCTATTCGCGTAGAATGTAACAACAATGGCGTTTTGGAACGCACCAAAACAATTGTCGTTCAGTCCACCAATACGCCGCCGCCCGTGTTCATCACTTGGAAAAGCCCAGATGTGACCGAGTTGGGTGAAAAAGCCTATTTCCACACCGAACCTTATCTAGAAATTTCCGCCGATATTGAAACGGGTGGATCAGCCTTGGATTTGGATCAAATTCAGGTGCGCTACAATGGCGTGGATTATACGCCCAATTCTAAGAATGCGTCTTTAAAGGTCAATGGATCGCGTTACAGTTTTAAATACAAACAGGCGCTTCTCAACAGCAAAGAGCTGCAAACCATGGTCATCAAAACCTTGGGCATAGAGTCAGATATGTTGAGCATTCGCTATGCTAGTTCGAAAAAACCCAACTTGTACATCTTATCCGTAGGGACGCAGACCAACCTGACCTATACCGTACAAGATGCCATTGACTTTGCCAAATTGTTTGAAGCACAAAAAACGGGCAACACCCTTTACAATGAAATCACAGTGGAGCAACTACTAAAAGGAATGGCTTCTACCCAGGAAATTCGAAAGGCCGTTAACCGGCTCAATAGTAAAATGAACACCAATGAAATCAACCCCAATGATTTGGTAATTCTGTTCATTTCTACTCATGGGTTTATTTCTCAGGATGGCGATTTTCGATTACAGGGGGATGATTACAGTTCAGATGCAGCAGATGCAACCTCGGTTTCTTTTGAAAATGACGTGATGCATGTGATTCGACGCATGAACTGTAAAAAGCTCGTACTTATGGATGCCTGCCATAGCGGAGGTGCTTTTGATCCCAAAAATGGAGGAAAAGGAACCGCTTCCGATGTGGAAATTGCCCTACAACGCTACAATGAATTCCACAACGGTACGGCGATACTTGCCTCCAGTCAGGCCAATGAAATCTCTTACGAAGATGCCATCTGGAAAAATGGCGCTTTTACCGAAGCCATCATCCGCGGTTTGGGCAATGGCGAAGCGGATGCCAACGCCGATAACATCATCACCGTGAATGAACTGGCCAAGTTTTTGGAAAAAAAGGTACCCGAGATGGTTACTGCGGTCAAGGGTGCAGGAAAAAAACAAAAACCGAAGCTCTACGACCCTGATGGAATCAAGGAATTGCCAATTTTTGTGAAGAAATAACACCGATTTATTTTACGCAGTATTAATGCATATTTTCAACACTTAAAACCTCTAACGCGATGAAAAAAATTTCCCTCTATCTTACCTTGGCGTTTTGTTTGTTTGCTCTTGTCGCGCAAGCCCAGCAGGTAAAAAACGTTCGCATCGAAACCGATGAAGAAAAAGTGACCATTTTATACGACCTAATTGCATCAGGTTCGGTTCGGATTTTCAATGTATGTCTGCACACCGGAAGCGCAGAAATTACCCCCAAAAACACCACAGGTGCGATCGGCAAAAACCGTTCCACGGGCATCAATCAAAAAATTGAGTGGTACTATGCTAACGATGGATACTCCTTGAACCAACTCAATAACCTCAAAATTGAAGTGATCGCCATCGATCCTGAGCGGCCTTCTATGCAAACTATTGCTGCACCCAAGATTAAAAAAGTGCCCATTTACGCTGGTCTGGGAACTGCTTCTTTGACTGGTTTGGGTTTGGTTATAGCCGGATTTACCAAACACAACGATGCCATTAGTCAGTATAATATTTATAAAGGCAATACGGATCCCAATGCTACAGTTTATACCGAATTGGGCGTAACCCGTTCTGGTCTTTATGGTGAAGCTAATAAAACCAATAAAACTGCGCAGTTGATGATGATTGGAGGAGGAGCGGTTTTTGCAGCCGCTGGGGCCATCTTAATCAACCGAATGATTTGGATCAAAAGAATTGAAAAACGCCGTCGCGAAACCCAGCAACCCGAAAACCTACAATGCCAAATCGAGCCGCCGCAATTGGAAATAAAGACATTCAGCAGCGGTAGTGCAAAAATTGGCATTGGCTTTTCTTACCGCTTTTAATTCTAATTTGTTGAAAAATACGCACTCAATTTTTTTTATGAAAAAATTGCTATTGAGCTTACTGGCCATTTTTTTCTTTGCTTCTGCTCTTCCTGCGCAGGATGTTTACATTGGATTGCGGCAATTTTTGGACACCAAATTCATGCAAGAATTTGTCAAATCGCGGGACGCTTCCGAGCGTTTGGTGCGCCGGTTTAAACGCAATCAAAACAAGTATACTGCCGAACAGGTTCAAAAAGTGGGCGATGCTTACAATGATTCAGCCGAACAATTCAACGAGATGTTGTACAACATCAAAAATGATTTGCTCCACAAGGAAAAACGCAAATTCATTGTCCTTTTTCCGGAGGATTATTCCAAACAGGTGGAATGTGATTTGTACCGAGCGCGGGATTATTATTCCAAAAATTTCCAGAAGGCCTTGGTCGAGGTAGCTGGGGATAGTGGAGAAACCAGTACTTTTTTGACGCTGCTTCCAACTTTGATCGAGTATGGGAAATCTGCCTTTGCGCTATTTGCCCGCATCAAAGAGGAAATACAAAAGTACAATGAGGGTATTCTCAACAAATACTTAATCGAGGAATACCGCTTTCGACATTGGGACGAAATAAATTGAATGCATGAGGTGCTTAGGACTATTTTTTATTTGGAGTACGATTGGGCTGAGTTCTGCGCTGGCTCAGGGTTTGTTGTTTGATCCCAAAGCTTACGATAAACTGCCTACGCAACCCTTGTATGGCGATGGTGGCAAATCGGAAACAACGGCGTTGGATGGTATTTATAAAATCGATTTGAGGCCTTTTTGTCCCAAACCTCAAAACCAAGGCTCCGTCAGTTCTTGTACTGCCTGGGCCAGTGGGTACGGCGCTATGACGATTGCCTATGCCATTCAAGCAAAAAGAGAAAGCGAGACTGCGGCAGTGACGGATAGCGCTTTTTCGGCGCTTTTTCTTTATAACCTGGCGCGCGATTCGATCAAAGATTGCGAGGTAGGTACTTTTTTAAATAAAACACTGGATCTTCTCAAAGATAAAGGGAATTTACGCAGCACCTTTTTTGACAAAGGCAACAACTGCAAACGTGTGCCAACGGCAAGAGAGTTGGCGCAGGCAAAAACGCACCGCATCAAAGATTGGGTCAGTCTTTTTTCTTCTTCCAGCAGCAGTCGAGTACGCATCGACAAAACTAAATTGAGTTTAGCGGCCAAAAAACCAGTTATGATCGGTATGCGTTTGCGCAACAACTTCATGGAACTGGGGCCAAATGATAAGTTTTGGTTGCCCAGCGTAGGCGATACTTCGCTCAGCTATAGCCATGCTTTGGTGGTGGTAGGATTTGATGATGGAAAAGGAGCGTTTGAAGTGATGAACAGTTGGGGTGAAAAATGGGGGAACAAAGGCTTTTTTTGGGTGCGGTATGAAGATTATGCCAGACATGTAGCCCAGGCTTTTCAAATGACCGTTTATTCCGAGGAGTCGACGAAAAAGATTCCCAATGCTCCTATCAAACCAGAAAACACCTTGGCTGGCGATTTTTCCATCCGCTACGTCAAGGAAGTACGTGACACCAATATCATTTTTCACACTGCGGCTTTTACCTATCTCCAAAAAGGCATTTACCAATTGGAAGAAGCGGAAAGCTGGCCAGTAGGCAAATTGTACCAGTTGACGGCAAGTCAGTTTTTAGGAGGTAGTTATCTGTATGTTTTTAGTTTGGATGCCTACAATAAAATCACCGTACACTGGCCGCGTGATGGGCGTTTGGATGAAAAATTTGAAGGCATCAATGAAAGCGCAGTGATCACCAACTCGAAAGTTAATTTGGTGGTTCCGGATGCAAAAAGCGGGCTGAAACTTGAAAAAATAGGGGAGGAGTACATTGGAATTTTAGTCTCTAAAGATCCGCTGAATAATTTCAATGCCTTGTTGCAAAATCTAGTCCTCAACCCCAAAATGCCAGTTAAGGATCGTTTGGATCGAGCTTTAGGCGTTTTGGAAATCAAAACAGAACAGCTGACTTACGCCAACAATGAAATCCAGTTTTCTACCACCGATACTAAAGGTAAAGTAGCAGCTTTATTGCTAAAAATACCCGTAAAATAGCGTTTAGTTCTTGGGCAATTCATCGATAAAAATAAGGCCAAATTTGTCTTTACCTTTTTTGGTCACCAAACCGCCATCCGATTTTTGCCAAGTGATTTCGTAATCTATTTCTTCCACATCATTGGGGAGCGTGATCTCAATGGTCTTTTCGCTGATGTTGTCACCTGGTCGTAGCGTAAGTCGGGGGTGGTTGATTTTGCCAAAAAAAGGATAGCTCAGCACAATAGATACCAGTCGAACGCCCTTGGCTTGTAGTCCCGCTAAATCACCATCGAGCGTAATGGTCTTACGGGTAAAAGGCGTATAAACATTGATCATGGCCGCAGAAGATTTTTCCCAGGGCGTTTGATAGGATCCACCACCCAAGAATTGCCAGATGTT
>JBBRGN010000084.1:0-16265 GCA_038240665.1 Chitinophagales bacterium
CGCTATGCCCAATGATGCGCTTACTTACAACTACCCTGGGTTTCCTAATCTTTTTTTTGTTGGGTTGTAAAACCGGAAAATTAGTGCTCTCCAGCGATGAAGCAGCCATCCGTCAGGCCAGAATAGCTTCTAACCAAGCCATTGCCGTGAAAGACACCAACGCGATAGCCAATTATTGGGCCGAAGATTACCACTTGGTTTCTTCTCGCAACTCAGAGGTGGCGGGCAGGACAAAAAACCGGCATTTGTTCGCTTTGGAGTTGTACACCAAAAAAGCAGTGCTTTATGTACGCAGCACCCAGCAGGTTTCCACTTTCGCCAATTGGAACATGGCTGCTGAAACGGGCACTTGGATTGGGCAGTGGAGGGAACCCGATGGCTTGGTGCAATTGAGCGGAACCTACCTAGCAAAATGGCACCGAGTCAACGGTCAATGGAAAATACGCGCTGAAATTTTTGTTCCTCTCACCTGCACTGGTAGCTCATTTTGTGATAAAAAACCCTTCTGATTGTATGAAAAATCGCTTTAACCTCCGCTTTGTTTTTGCCATTGCTGTCTGGCTCCTTTTGCCGATTTCTGTTCAAGCGCAGCACAAATCGGCCAAAGAACAATTGGACGAGATTACCTCTAGCTATTGGCTGCGAGAGCAAAAAACGGGGCGAGCATTTGCCTTATCCGGAACCCTTTTTCCTGACCAGCTTTACAAAGGAACCAAGGAAGACTATGCCAAGGATTTTGTGTATTTCACCAAAGTATTGGGGCAATTAAAAAAGATCAATCGTCAAAAGTTGCCAGCGACCTCGCTTACGGACTATGATTTGATGACTTGGTTATCGTCCATGCGTTTAGAAGCCACTCGATTTTACGATCTTGCTTTTCCGCAAATAACGCCGTATAGTTCTTATTCGGGAGCAGGCAATAGTCTTTTTCCCCATCTGGCGCTGAATACTGCTGCAGATTTACAAAAATACCTTGAACTTTTGCATGAGTTTTCCAAGGTACTGGCAGCTGATTTGGATAAGCTCAAATACCAAGACAACAAAGGCATTCGCATACAAAAAAACGAAACAGAATTGGCCATTGGTTTGATGAAATCTTACCAACGGGCAGCGGCCACACTCCCGATGTACGTCCAAAAAGAACGGCTACAAAAATTTGATACCCTGCAACAAAAATCTTTTCAAGCCCAAGTAACGCAAGTTTTAGAACAAGAAGTCATCCCGGCCTACGGTAACCTAGCGCGGTTTCTTGAAGGCGATTATTTGAAAAAAACGCCCTTGAACGTAGGCTTGAGTCAGTACCCTAGCGGCAAAGAATATTACCAGTACCTGGTCAAATTACACACCACCACTGATTTTACTCCCGACGAAATTTTCACCATCGGCCAGAACAATGTAGTAAAGATCAACCACGCTTTGGATAGCTTACGGAAATTGACCGGGTTTGATGGTTCGCGCAAGGAATTCCTCCAATTTATGCAAAAAGACAAACGCTTTTTGGCTACAACCCCTGATGAAGTCGGCGCGCGCTTAAAAAGCCATTTGATCCGCATGGAAAAGGTCATCCCTCAATTGATCTCCATCGGTACCAAACGACCTTATGATGTACGACGACTACCTTTGTCATTGGAGCCTGGCATGACCTTTGGTTACTACAGCGTCACTTCCGAATCCGATTCCGTAGGCGTGTACCTCTACAATGGTTCGAAGCTAGATCAACGCTCGCTGGTCAGTGCAGCCAGTTTGGCTTTTCACGAAATTATGCCGGGACACCATTTACAAATCTGTTTACAAAAAGACAACGCCGCACTCCCAGCCTATCGCCGAAATCTACAGGTCAACTCCTACCTGGAAGGCTGGGGAGATTATGCCTCTTTCTTAGGGGAAGAGCTAGGACTATATGGCGACCCTTACGATTATTGCGGCCGTTTGTTAATGGACATGTTTATCTCGGTTCGTTTGGTAGTGGATGTGGGCATGAATTACAAAGGGTGGTCGCGAGAACAAGCGATGCAATTTATGCGCGACAATGTCATCGAATCCGAAGAGCAAATCAAAACTGAAACACTTCGCTATTCCTGCGACATCCAAGGGCAGGCGCTGGGTTATAAAATGGGTAGCAGGCGTTTTCAAGAATTGCGCCTTAAGTACGCCAAATTACTGGGCGATAAATTTGATGTCATCCAATTTCACAATGCCATTTTGGCCGGCGGCTGTCTACCCATGGCCATTTTGGAAAAAAGCCTGGATCGCCAATTTGGAGTAGCTCGGTAAAGCAGCAAGCGGCCTAACGCTATAAGCTTCGGTTTAGCTTCCAGATTACTCCGCTTTGATTCTTTTTGTGGGTTAAAAAACCGGAATGGGAAAGGTTGATCAAAATATTTTCCCCTTCCGTTTTGTCCATCTCCATGAGGTAAGCAAACTCATGGGTGGTCATGCTATGGTAAATTTTAAACAGTTCTAACGGTTTTCTTTTTCGGCGGTCTTTTTCGGCCAGCGGGTATAAATCTAAAATTGCTTTTTCCAGCACATCAAATTCCTGATACCCTCTTAATATCACTTCTTCATTGAGCTCATTGGTGAAAATAAAGGTAGGAAGCACCTGGACATCTAGTTCGGAAGCATATTTTAGATCCTCTTCAAAACGGATCAGGGCCATTTTCCCCATGTCTTCTACCAGTCTATCCCGATCCAAACCCTCTTCGACCGCGGTGCTGATGAGCAAATCGATATCGGCAATGTTTTTACTTTCTATAAAAATCAATTCTTTGATGCGCCGATGAAAACGAAAAGCCTTGATTTTATGCTGTAGCTGGGCTGCTTTGATGGCAATGGACGGCGGGAAAGAAGATGCTAGAGGAGAATGCAGCCATACATCTGGCGAAATAGACATTTGATTTTCTAATGCGATCTCCTTCCAATGCTCCGCAGCGTCGATAGGGTTTTTTATACCGCCTCGGTTAAAGTTGTTCCAACTCGGTAACAATCCTCCCATCCGGTAATTGATTTCAAAATATTCGCCATAAAGCAAGGCCAGTTTGCGCAATTGCGGCTGGACTTGCCAGCAGGTAGAACAAACTGGATCAGTAAAATAAAGGATTTCAATTTTAGGAGCGATTTTGCGCTCGCCCTCTTGTAATTGCACAATTAAAGGCAAGGTGATTTTATCATTCGCCGTAGCTAAAAAGCTTTTTTTTATTGCTCGACCTAATTCAATGTGTTCTTTTAGGTGTTTAGATCTTTCGGAATAAAATGCCTTAAATGCGTCTTCAAAATCTTCATGGCGAAGCAGTAATTCGGCCATTTTTTGGGCATCTAATAACGCATTGGTGGTACCAGAGCTGGTAAAAGGCAAGGCAACATGTGCAGCATCTCCAATCAGTGCTACATTGTTTTTATGAAAAGTAGGCAGTAAATCAAAATCCGTAGAATGCCAAATGTAATTAGTGGAAAAATCATTGGCTTCTAACATTACCTGTAATTCGGCAGGGAAATCTTTAAGCTGCTGCTGACAAAATTCCTTGATCTTCTCTGGAGTTTTCACGACTTCCCGCTGTAGTCGAATATCAAATTGCATAAACCATACAATTTCTTCTTTAGAACAGGGTATCATGCCCACCGCTAAACCTTGCGTTTCGCTCATGTACTTGGTAAAGGTGTTTTTTAGCTGCGCTGCTAATTCCGGTTGTCTTACAATACCAACGATTTCTTTGACTTCCACCGGCGTAAAAGCCATTTCGCCAAACAAGGCTTTCCTAACCATGGACTTAGAACCATCCGCACCAATAAATAAATCACCATAAACGATGTCCCCATTGTCGAATATGGCGGCACTGACTCGATCTGAATCGTAAATAAAATGAGAAAAACTGTTGTTGTAATGAATTTCAACAAAGGGGATGAAAAAGTTTAGATACTGGATCATATCGGAACGCTTCATACAGATCCAGGATTCTAGTTCAGTAGCCTGCAAAACGGTGTTGTCCGGGCGTTTCAAAACGATCTTATCAATTACCTCACCGGGAATTTCCTGTTCAGGTAGGTAAACAGATAAGCTATTCAATACCTCCATCGCATCAGGGTGCATCAAAAAGGCGTGTCCTCTCACTGGGATTTGGGTTTCTCTTTCATGAATTGAAACTTCAAATCCATTGTTTCGCAGCATAGTAGCTAGGGAGAGACCTGCTATACCACTTCCAATTATTACAGCTTTCATAATGAGTTTAGTGTGTTCAAGCCAGCCGTATTAGGGCGCGCTCATAATGATTCTATGGTATTTTTTATTCTTGATAATCCTTCTTTTATGAGTTCTTCTGATGTTGCAAAACTTATTCTAAGATGCCCTTTGGCTCTTTCTCCAAACCATTGACTCAAACCTGGCACAACCGCTACCTTACCTTTTTCAAGCAACAAGCTTTGTAATGTCTGTGCATCTTTTCCAGTACCGGTAATATTCGGGAATGCCAAATAGCACCCTTGTGGAACAAAACAATGGAATCCGGGGATATCATTTAAACCATCTACGCAGATATTGCGGATTCGCGTCAGGTGCGACAAAAAACCTTCTAGCCAGTAACTGCAATCATTAAGCGCCGTTGCAACCGCAACCTGCCCTAAAACATTACAACCATGAACGGTAGAGAGGTGATTGGAAGCGGCCAATAATTGATTAAAGAGCGTTTTGTTCGGCGCAATGACCGAGCCCACCCGTAGCCCTGCTAATCCAAATGATTTGCTGTAACCAGTTACGATGATGCATTGCTGCCGTAGGTTTTCATCCAGCGAAGCGATGCTAATGTATTTGTTTGGCGCAAAAACGATGTCACTCCAAATCTCGTCAGATAGAATGACTAGCCGGTATTTGAGCGCCAATTGCCCAAGTCGCTCTAACTCAAAGCGTGTAAATACTTTTCCGGTAGGGTTTAATGGATTGCACAAACAGATCAACTTAGTTTTTGGGGAAATCAGTTCTTCTAATTCCTCAAAATCAATTGCTCCATCTGCTTGGATCGGAACCGAGAATGGAACAGCTACCCCATCATTTGCCTCCACTGAATATTTAAATAAAAAATCAACCGGGTTAAAAACGATGGCCTCATCCCCGGGCTCTAGCAAGGCTTTACAAACCAGGTAAATTCCATACGCTGCGCTGTCTACGGCAATGACTTGATCGGTATGAGTGGGCACTTGTCGTTTGATGGTATGAAAATTGGCCACCGCTTCTCGAAAAAAAACATGACCTTCCGCAGGAGCATAAGAAAAATACCGCTGTGCCGCATTGCGCTGAATAGCCTCGGATATTTCAGGAGCACAGGGGAAATCAGGATCCGCTGCCGTTAAGGGAATAACGCCTTCAGGCACCGCAGCCCAGCGCAGATTGAAGGCCTGCTTTTTGAGCAGATCCAATTGAATTTCCTGATGTGAAAACATGTTTTATGTCCGTTTTTTGAAGTAAAATCCATATCGATAAGAATAAACACAAGGCGATTTTTCAGCAATAAAATATACCCTAACTACAAGCTATTATTGTTAGTTAGCAAAAAGTGACAGCTGAAAATTTTAGGTTGAACGCCCTTTTATATGGAGAGATGAAGAATCAAAGCACTACAAATTTATAAAAAGTAAATTGAAGTTTGATCTTTCAAGACTACCTAATTTTTTGAAGTTATAAAGGCAATAGCTTATAGCCCCGCCGCTGGACCTAAAAAATTAGGCTTTTGACTTGTTTATAAGATTGTACCTTAGAGAAGATCTTATCTGTAAATAAGGTGAGCGAAAATATTTCATTACTTGAAAAGAACAAAGAAATGGAGGGAGCAACCTTAAGTAAACTCATACCTGGAATTACTTTGCTCGTATTAGGTATCCTTGAAGCCATCGGCGGGTTATATTTTCAGGATAAAAGAACTAAAAATGATTTCACGATAGAGTTGGTAAGTCTGGTGACTTTGCCCACCTTGATCCATCCGGGTATTTTTTTTCTTGTACTTTGGGGAATGGGCGTCTATTTTCCTCACCTAGAGGATCATTTTATGGGCATTTCGTTTGGATGGCAAATCCTGGCATTCCTCCTATTGGATGACATGACGCAGTATTGGTGGCATCGGCTTTCCCACGTCAACAAAGCCATGTGGAAGCTACATAGACCTCATCACGTAGTGGAGGAAATGGGTGTACTCGTAACCTACAGAAATGCCATTTTGTACTATGCCCTGATGCCTGGAATTTGGTTTTCTGCGGTTTTGGTATATTTGGGAATGGGCTATGTATACTTGTTTTACATGCCAATTAAGTTGGTTATCATCTTACTGGCGCACAGTGAAACCAAATGGGATCGGTTCCTCTATCGCTATAAATTTTTAAACCCATTAGCCTGGATTATCGAGCGTACCATTTCAACGCCCAGCACCCATTTTGTGCACCATGGTTTAACTGCTGAGGATGGAATTTCGCATCCCAATGGCAATTATGGCAATCTTCTTTTTATCTGGGACGTGATTTTTGGTACCGCTAAAATTACACGTAAATATCCTTCACGGTTTGGCGCCTGGAATCAACTAAAAGAACCGTGGTATGTACAACTTTTATTCCCGATTATCCGATCAAAAGATCCGCGAAGCGAGCTGCACTCCATCAGGACCAATAATGATTATGATCCTGCTGTAGATTTCAAGGAGTTTAATCAATAGAGTAGGCGGGCGCGTTCTGAAATATTTTTACACAAGTTAGGCTATAAATTAGCCAGCCTTTTTCAAAATCAAGCAAACAACGATTAAAAAATGATTGCAAAAGTAAACGTATCCACCATTTACGAATGCTCCTTGGAAAGGGCTTTTAAAACGCCAATGCTTTGTGATGTTTCAAAGGTTCATACCAGGTTTGGTATCATGCCCAAAGTTACCCATTGCACGGATGATGAAAACTGGGGTAAAATAGGGAGCAGTAAGAAGGTATTTGTTGTTAAATCATTGTCTCAAAAGGGTGGTTTCGCTTCAGTTGACAACGTCCTCGAACTCATAGAAAACAAATACTGGAAGATAGAGTAAACGATTTTCAGACGTGGATGCTGGGCTTCTTTAAATTTGTAGGCGAATGGAAAACAACCGAACTAGAACCAAATAAAATATTGGTTGAATATGCTTATTCCTTGCATTCTAACGCGCCTTTTTTCTATCCTTTAAATTGGCTTTTTGCGAAACTATTTTGGAAAACTTACAAGAAAAGAGTATTGGAGAATGGCTTACGGTAACAAGCCGTATTTGTATCAATAAAAAAAGGGCAGCGCCTAACCGAAAACTTGTTGAAGCATTCCTAATGCAAAAACCAAGACATGAGTATTGATCTTTTGCTTACTAGCTTATCAAAATATATTTCTTTAAACGCTGAAGAAATATATTTTTTCAGCGCGCTGTTAAGGCCAAGATCTTTGGCAAAAGGCGATTTTTTAATTCGGGAAGGTGAGGTTTGTAAATATGAAACATTCATAACCAAAGGCAGCTTAAAAAGCTATTACCTGGACGAAAACGGATTCGAGCACATCATTGATTTCTTAATTGAAGAATGGTGGGCAAGCGATTTATATAGTTTACTCACCCATACTCCATCAAAATCAAATATTAAGGCCCTTGAAGACACCGAAGTTTTGCAAATCGGCAAAAATGATTTAGAAGTCTTGTACCAAAAAGTACCCACGTTCGAACGTTTTTTTCGAATACTTTTTCAAAATGCCTATATCGCTCAGCGAGCGCAAATCAATACAAATCTTTCAACTGAAGCTGAAGAAAGGTACATTTTGTTTCTGCAAAAAAAACCATACGCCGAAAACCGGTTTTACCAAAAAGACATTGCCTCGTATTTGGGAATTACCCCGCAATTTTTAAGCGCGCTAAAGAAAAAACTACGCTAAGTTAAGGTAGATTAACTTTTTAGTCGGTTGAATTCTTTTTTTTTGTACTCCATCAAAATGAATTCTAATGACTAAAATAAATTTAGAAAACGCAGAAAAAATTACCATCAAGCTCTTTGAAGCTGTTGAGAAAAGTAATTTAATTGTTGCTGGAAAATCAGAAGCCCAGCTCTCTTTAGAAGTTTGCAATTTCGCCTCCGAAATATTTGGTATTGAGGATCATTGGCACAAAAAAATTGTTCGCGCTGGCAAAAACACCCTATGCACTTATCCTGAAAACCCGCCAGGTGCAATCATTCAAGAAGATGATGTTGTAATCTTAGATTTTGGTCCCATTGTACTTGGATATGAAGCCGATTTGGGCCGAACTTATGTGATTGGCGAAAATGCCAGTAAATTAAAAATCAAAGATGCTGTTGAAAAAGCTTGGTACGAAACCCAGCATTGGTATCTTAAACAAACAGCTTTAAAATCCTCCGATTTGTTTCAATATGTAGTAGATAAGGCAAGTGAATATGGTTATGTCTTTGGCGGCGAAATAGCAGGCCATATTGTAGGTCGGTTCCCTCACGAACAACCAGATGATCCCAAAAGCTTGGCGTTAGATATTCACCCTGAAAATCACAATGATCTATTTTTATTAGATTCCAATGGAAATGAAAGACACTGGATTCTTGAACTGCTCTTCATTGATGAAGAAAACCAAATAGGTGGCTATTTCGAGCAATTGCTGTGATAGGGTTGGTGTTTTTTTTGGACCCAAGCTAAGTTTTTGATTACCTTAGGATTGACTTTATCTTCATCGTCAGGAGATTTACTTTCAATAGCGCTATTGCTTCTTCATCCCCAACAACTGCCGATCCACCACATCTCGGTAACGGCCCGCCAAAGGAATCAGGATGCCATTAACCGTCAATTGATGCCGTTCGATTTTTTGTATCGCATTCCAGGCTACCAGATAAGACTTATGTACCCGCGCAAAGCGATCGGTAGGCAGTAGGGTAAGCATTTCGCTGAGCGTCATCCGGGTGGTGATGCGCCTTTTTTTTTCGTAAATAAACAGCAGGTTGGTGTCCGATTGAATGTAGCTGACTTCATCCAATTGTACCCGTACCCAGTCGTAACCTTCCTTGACAAAAATGCTAGCGCCTTCGCCTTTTTTACGACTCATGCGTTCGAGTGCGCTGTTACAAGTTTGCAAAAAACGTGCAAAGTCAAAGGGTTTTAGAAGGTAATCTAAGGCTTGCAGGCTGAAACCTTCCACCGCGTATTCAGCGTAGGCGGTGGTAAAAACAACGGCCAAATTGCGGTGCCGCACCAATCGTGCAAAATCAGTACCCAACATATCCGGCATTTGAATATCCAAGAAAAGCAAGTCGATCTCCGCATCTCGCAAATAACTCAAAGCTTCCGCTGTACTGTAAAACGTTTTTTTAAGTTCCAAAAAAGGAATCTTTCCTGCAAAACGCTGGATGACTTCTAGTGCTGAAGGTTCGTCGTCGATGGCGATGGCGTGAATCATAGGGATGCCAGTTGAAGGTGTAAATGTACACAAAATTGCGTGGGTTCAGATTGGATTTCGAGGGTATACCGACCAGGGTAAAGCAATTCCAAGCGAGAACGAGAATTGGCGATGCCAGTTCCCAAGCCTTTTTTCCGATCGGCATTGGCGGCAACGCTGTTGACCAGTTTAAGCATGAGCTGTTGATTGTGAACCTGCAAACCTAGGTGTAAAAAACAAGGCTGATCCATGGTAATGCTGTATTGAAATGCATTTTCGACGAAAGGAATCAACAACAAAGGAGGAATCTGCGCCGGGTGCTGATCCCAAATAATCTGCGTTTGAATGTCGATGTTTTCGCGTTGGGGAAGTCGCGCTCGTTGCAGATGAATGTAGCGCCTTAGAAAAGAAATTTCGTCTTCGATGCGCGTGAAATCGCGTTGAGAATCCTGAATACTAAACCGCAACAAACCCGATAACTCGCTGATTAAGTTGGCCGTTTCTTCATTTTCATTTTTCAAAGCGCTGTTAAATATGGTATTGAGTGAATTGAATAAAAAATGGGGCTTTATTTGCGCTTTGAGTACATGTAATTGCGCTTCACTTTTTTCTTTTAACAATTGTAACTGTAGGCGCCGAGTACGAAAATAATCCGCAACATAGGCATAAGCCACTATAAAAGTAATTAACACGCCATTTAGTAATACATTTTCATCGGCAAATTCCTGTTCAAATTGCGTTCGCCATTCCAACAAAAAAAACACTCCTAAACCCAGCGCCGCAATCCAAGCCCAGTAAAGGTTGCGCCAGGGGCGTTCTTCAATAAGGAATAAACGCAGAAAAAACAAGTGGTAATTCAAAAATGAAATAAGCCCAATCAAGCCAATCTCTAGCACTACTCCCAATAGGTAGCGGAAAAACTGATTGACGGGTATGTTTTCTTGCAGTGCTCCAAAGTTATTAACAATCAATATTCTAATAAAAAAAATAACAGTTGCCAGTATAAAACACCCGATCAAAAATTCGATAGCTATCTTTTTCATGCTTCTTGGATCATTTTAAAATTCAATCTGGCTGTTTTACATGGGTATTCTGTTTGCATTTTTTCATTTCTTTTTTTGCCGTTTCTTCCTCCACTACTTGCATGCGCAGGTATTTGTCCAAAAAATCAAGTTCTTCATAGGATCGAATATAATAGGTGTTACTTGCTTTTATGGAAAGTTTCAGCACCCTTTTTGCCGCTCTATATCCGGAAGATACGACGGCTACCTGCCCTTCTTTAACGTAAATCTGAATAAAGGACTTCGAATTCAGCGAAGCTGTTTCTTGGTCGTTCACTCTAATTTGGTATTCGGTAGTGGTTAAAAATTCAGCGCCACGATAAAGTATAATCAAACCTTTTTCATCGCTGTCGCCCAGTGTAAACCAGCAAATACTCCAAATTGCAGCATAGGTTATGATGTTCATAGAATTACTTATTTCGCGAAAGGTGAAAAAGATATTGTATGTATGCCATCCCAAAGCGGTCGCTAGGTGCGGCGATAATGGTCGCTGTTGGCGAAGTCCATCGCGTAGATTTAAAGCCAAACGAATATCCTATCCTCGCGTAACTGCTCATAGAAACCCGTCTTTTTTCCAAACTCATCAGCGCCAATCCAACATTCATCATTCCTCCTTTGTGCATCAATTCTGGAGATCCAATAAGGCTAGAACTAAATAAATTTTGAGTACTGATTTGTTGATTAGGATCTTTGCGGGTGTAAGAAAAAGCATATTCATAATAGCCGCCACTGACAAATAAATTTACCCGATAGTTTCGGGTTTTTAACACTGCTCTTTCGATGCTTGCGGTAGCAAAAGCAAAACTTTGTTTCCGATACGCCAACGGCAAAGCTACGTTTAATCCGAAGAGCCAATCTCTAGTGCGCCAGCCTGCTTCAAAAGGAAAAAAATAAATGATGCGGTCAAAGTTGTCGACTTTTGCAGCCTTAATCTCTTGTCGCATGTGGGGGAAAGACGCTATGCCATAGTTGATATACGGAAGCGGAACGCGGATAAAAAAACCGCTTTTCCATTCAGATGGTTCCTGATAGACAGAATCCACTTGAGCTGCTAAGCTTTGGACAAGCAAAAAAAGTACAAAAAATGGGTAAATCGTTTTTTTCATGACCTTGTTGTTTTTTGGATATTAGAACTGGACGCCGCCAACTCTATTCAACACCCTAAACTACCCAAGGCCTGGCAATTAAAAAAAACGATGTGCCCAAATGGCCATTTGGCGTGGCGTAAGGGGCAAGATCCAAAAAATTATTTGTTCCTAGAGATGGTCACCAACAATTGAAGGTATAGCAACCCCATGCGATCGCGGGGAGCTTCGACAATGGTAATCGTGCCCGCTTTCCATGGACTTTTTTGTAGCCCCCACCAATATCCCAAACGTAGGTAACTCCCGATTGCCGTTTTACTTTTTTCCCGGTGCGCCAATACGACGCCGATGTTGAGCATGGCGCCGCGGTTTTTTAAATCAGGCGTAACGAGAAAACTGGTTTTAAATAAATTTTGAAAGGCGACTTGTCGATTGGGTTCGTTTTTCGAAAAAGAAAAGGCATAAGCGTAATATCCCGCGCCGAGATAGAAGTTAGCCCGGTAATTATCGTTTTGAAACATCGTTTTTTCAATCCCAAACATGGCTGAGCCCAATCGTTGATTAAAGTGTTTTCCCCCACTGAAAGCTGGGAGGGAGGCATTCAAACTATAAAACCAATCATTGGAGCGGATACCTATTTCAAAGGGATTGTTGAAGATGAAATTATAGAATTTAGGATTACCCAACTGCGCCGTCTTGATTAGTTCCTGTAGGTGCGGAAAATAGATGAGTCCCCCGCTGGTAACCGGAACCAAACTGATCGAGCGGAAGAAAATACCATTCTCAAATCTTTTCAATTGTTGGAGCAAAGAGTCTATTTGCGCATACGAAATAGTAGTTATGAAAAAAACAGCGAAAAGGCAACAAGTCCATTTTTTCATTACTGGTGATTTAGCACTCATTCAGCAAACAATTCCATCGCGATGCGGTCCGCTAGCAATTTCCCAGTATCCGTTAATTGGAAGATATGCCCAGTTTGTTGTACCTGATCTTGCAGCAAATAAGGTTTTATTTTTGATAAAAAATGCGTTTGATACCCATCGGGGATTTTTGCCAAATCCGTTCCCCAAATGGTGCGCAGACTGGTCATTACATACTCATTGTAGCGCTGATCGGGCGTCAGGATTTCCAGTTCAAAAAGTCCGTCCCGATCTTTATTTTCTTGAAAAATTTGGATGTATTTGCTGTTGTTGGCGATGTTCCATTGTCGGGATTTGCCATTGAAAGAATGCGCGGCAGGGCCTACTCCTAAATAATGATCGCCCAACCAATAACTTGAATTGTGGCGAGCATACCAGCCGGGTTTGGCAAAATTGGAAATTTCGTAATGTTCAAACCCCTGTTCGCGGGTACGATCTAACAAATATTGAAATTGTCGCGCAGCCTGTTCTTCATCCACTGCTGGCGCTTTCCCTTGGCGAACAAAATGATCGAGCGCCGTTTTTGCTTCTACTGTAAGACAATACGCCGACAAATGTGCGATGGGATAATTAAAAATGGTTGCTAGATTCTCCGCCCATTGTTCATCGCTGGTAGTAGGGCTGCCGTAAATCAAATCTACAGTCAGGTTATCAAAACCTACCTTCAAGGCGTTTTCAATACTGGTGCGCGCTTCGCTGGCATTGTGGGCGCGGTTCATGAATTGTAAATCTACCTCCGCAAAAGACTGAATTCCAATGCTCAATCGATTGACGGGCGTATTTTTCAATTCCTGCAATTTTTCAAGCGAAAGATCATCAGGATTGGTTTCTAGGGTAATTTCTGCACCTGTCGCCACCTTGTGCAAGGTATAAATTTGGGAAAAAATGCGTTCTAGATCCTGTTGACTGAGCAAGGAAGGCGTACCGCCCCCAAAATAAATGCTGGTCAATTCCGCTCCGTTGAGGTAATTTTTTTGATGCTCCAGATCCAAAAGGATGGCGTCCACCATAGCATCTTTTTGCTGGAGTGAAGTAGAAAAATGAAAATTACAATAATGACAAGCTTGTTTGCAAAAAGGAACATGAAGATAAATGCCAGGCATGAAATTGTATTTGGATTTTTACAGGGTCTTTTCCTGTTTTGCAAAAATAGCGTTCTTTAGCTATAGCGTTTGTTTTCTTTGCACCCATAATTTATTTGGAGTTGATGACTAAGAAACTTTGATGCAAAAACGGATACAAGTTTGGATCTGGCTACTGGTAGTCGCCCTTAGCAGTAATAGCATCTCATTGCTGGCTCAGCATCATTTATCGGTTCAATCTTCCGCACCTTTTCCCCAATCAATCATTTTAAAGCAAAGTTATCCTGACAGTGCTACCCTAACCCATGCACTCGACGCGGCGCTTCTCCAGCTGCAAACCCTTGGTTACCTAGAAGCGGCCATTGACACCCTCCAACGACAGGATAGTTTGTGGTTGGCCAAATTTCATGTGGGCCTACCCTACCGCTGGCAATCGCTACAAAACGGCAATGTTCCTGAGAATTGGTTGCGTAGTTCAGGGTTTAGGGAGGCGTTTTTTCGAAAAAAAGACGTTAATTCAAAATTCGTACAAAGCCTCAGCGAGAAACTCATCAAGATTGCTGGTAATAACGGTTATCCCTTTGCGGCCATCCAATTGGACAGTTTTTTACTACAAGACCAACGCTTAATTGCCCGTATTTTTGTCAATAAAGGGCCCTTGATTCTTTTTGATAGTCTGAAATTGGGCGGTGATTTAAAAATTTCTAAAAACTACCTGGCGAATTATCTGGGTTTGCGGATTGGGCGGGCGTACGATCAGTCGCTCGTATTGCGTATCCGCGAGCGGCTGAGGGAACTCCCTTTTTTACAATCCCCCAAAGATCCAACAGTAGCATTTACCCCCGGTAGCGCCAAAGTGCAACTGGAAATACAGCGCCAACGCGCCAGTCGTTTTGATTTTTTGATTGGCGTTTTACCCAATAGCGCCCAGGTCAACCGCTTATTGATCACCGGCAATTTTGAAGGTGAAATGTACAATCAGTTTGGGCAAGGCGAGCGTTTGTACGCCCGATTTGAACAAGTCAGACCCGCAACGCAGCGTTTGGATGTACAAATCGGCTATCCTTATATTGCGGGTTTGCCTTTGGGAGGAGATTTTAAATTTCATTTGTACAAACGGGATACCACTTTTTTGGATGTCGACACTGATTTTGGCTTGCAATATCTATTAGATGGCGGGAATTATTACAAGGTTTTTTGGAACAACCACAGTTCGCGTTTGCTGGGCATCAACAAAGCAAGCCTTTTAAAAAACCTGCGTTTACCCGCTGAGTTGGATGTAAGTCAGTCCAGTTTTGGTTTGGAATTGCGCAAGGTTCAATTGGATTACCGGTACAATCCGCGCCGGGGATATGCTGTAATGCTGCGTGCTGGAGCAGGGGTCAAGCGAATTTTGAAAAACACGAAGTTCCAGGAGTTGTCGTTGGATTATTTATATGATAGTCTGCAGCTGCGTACTTTTCAATATCGGATTAACGGTGAGTTTTCGAGTTATGTGCCGATCGGAAAACGCAGTACGCTTAAATTGGCGGCCTCAAGCGCTTGGACGATCTCCAACCAACCCATCTTCCGCAATGAACAATTGCGAATTGGTGGTAATCGCTTGATGCGCGGTTTTGATGAAGAAATCATTTTTGCTACCAGCTATGTAGTAGGCACGAGCGAATACCGATTGTTGCTGGGGCAAAATTCCTATCTCTACACGTTCCTGGATTATGGCTGGATATTGGATCGAACCAGTAAAACGAACCAAAATTATCGTTTATACGGTACAGGAGCAGGGATAACTTTTGAGACTCGGGCAGGGCTATTTGGCGTGAGCTTGGCTTATGGCGCAAAAGTAGGCGGCTCGCCTGATTTAGGCGCTCCTAAAGTACATTTTGGATACGTAAGCTTATTTTAGGATTTGGACAAAAAAAGCAAGGGAACCTAGGTCAATGAAGACCCGGCCCCTTACCACTATTATACTAGTAACAAAATTAGCTTATTGAGATGCCATACAGCATAGAAAATTCACTATCTCATCTTAGTACTTGCCAAATAGATTGGTAAAAGCACACCTTTGAAAAACAAAAGTACGATAAATTTGATTACCACGTAATCAAAACGAAGAACTATGAATGATTTTTTTTGAATATGTTAAAGAAGAATCAAAAAAATTAAATTTGATAAACATACTGGCTATTTTTTAAAAAATCCTAATTCCTGCATTTTCAATATATTGCAATTTGTTTGAATAAATTTTATTGAATTGCGTCCTGCTTTTCCTAAATCGCTTGTTTTTTTCTTCAAAATTAATTTTAGACTCCGTTGTATTTGAATCCATCAAAGTTAAAAACTTCATCAAAAATAGCATTGAGTAGTTGTTCCTTCATACACGACGTAGGATGATTGGAAAAAATAGTCCTAAATTTTGACATCCTAAAATTAATGTTGTTAGATCAAAACATTATTGGTACTCCTTAAATATGTCGCTATGTGCTCAAATTTTATTGCTGCAAAAGTAAAAGCAGCAAAGGAAGGCTTACCGAATTTAAGTATCCTCCCCTGGCTACGAAACGCTAATTAACAAACAAAATGAGTTCTAATGAAAAGAATAAATTCTTACATTAAAGTATAAGACAAATATACAATAAGCAACTCATCAATTTATAGATGCAGTATAATTTATGATTAAACTACATTTATAGGCAGTAAAGACTACATGAAT
>JBBRGN010000085.1:0-16240 GCA_038240665.1 Chitinophagales bacterium
AATCCAGATTTGACATATTCGCCCAAACAAGCATCTAAGTCTTGACCCCATTCCTTTTTTTCACGCCCATAAAAGGTAATCCAATTATAGGCATTCGAAGAGATGGGGAAAGGGTAAGCTGAGGAGGTGTCAAGTTTGGACGAACTCAGCAATGTAGCGGCTGATGCGCCAGCCAGCGTATTGAGAAATTGTCGGCGGTTCGGTGTCATGTCTGGATTATTTTGGTAAGCGTTGCAGTAAAAATAGAAAATTGGGGGTGTCTTTGGATTCTAATTCCTGAACACCCGCCTCAACGCTATTTTAATTTCAAAGCCTCAGCAATTGCTTTTTGAGCCAATGGCGCCATTATTTTGTACCCGGCCAAAGTAGGGTGTATGCCATCTTCGGCCATTTCTTTGTTCATGCCATTGCGTTCGTCCTTCATGGCGGTATGGTAATCCAAGTATACTACCTTGTTTTTCAAGGCGTAAGCTTTGAGCAAAGCATTGAGTGCAATTACTTTATCAGGCACTTCGGTAATCTTGGGACTCCAAGGAAAGGCAAATGCTGGATGAATGGAAGCCAGCACAACCTTAACCCGATTGGCTTTGGCGATTTCAACCATGGAAATAATGTTACCGAAGGTAAAAGCTTGGTCATAAGGCCCCGTATTTTCGGCAATATCGTTGATTCCTGCGCTGATGACAACCACCTTGGGGTTGAGCTCCAGTACATCCTTGCGGAAGCGCAGCAACATTTGCGGCGTAGTTTGCCCACTGATTCCGCGCCCGATATAGGGATTGTTTTTGAAAAAAGCAGTATCCATGTGTACCCAGCTTTCGGTGATGGAATTCCCTATAAACACCACGCGATTTTCACTGGGTTTAGGAGCGACTACTTTGCTGTTGTCGGCCTGATACTTTCTAAAGTTTGCCCAATCTTCTTGTTTTCCCACAGTTTGCGCATGAAGAACACCGATCAACACGGTGAAAATTAAAGTGAAAGTTGTTTTCATAAAAGCGGTATTTAATGTTAGGTTTTAAACGGGCTGCCCATTTTGCTGAAAAAATACAAACATTTGGTAAATAATTGATCAAGCAGTTCCCCACATTTTTATCGCAGTACCCACCGTCAAATCCATTTTTCGCCATTGATCATCGGTACTCAAATCATTCCCATGATGGGTAGAAGAAAAACCACATTGTGGGCTCACGCAAAGGTTTTCAATCGGCAAGTAATGGGCTGCTTCTTCAATGCGTTTGCAGAGGTCATCGATGTTTTCCAATTGCCGTACTTTGGAAGAGATGATGCCCAAAACGACCGATTTGTGAGCAGGAACAAAACGCAAAGGTGCAAAGTCCCCTGAACGCTCGTCGTCGTATTCCAAGAAATAAGCATCGACGTTGATTTCGTTGAACAATACTTCCGCTACCGGCTCATAACCTCCTTCCGCAAACCAAGTACTGCGGTAATTGCCGCGACACAAGTGGATTCCTACCGTCAAATCGGCTGGCCGACCATCGATCACCGAATTGATCAATGCCGCGTAGGTTCGAGGCAGTTCGTTGGGGTCTTCGCCGCGTTCTACTGCTGCGGCACGCATTTTGGGGTCGCAGAGATAAGCCAAATTGGTGTCGTCCAATTGTAAATAACGCAGCCCTGCTTGGTACAAATGATTGATTTCTTCCCGATAAGCAGCGGCCAAATCATGGAAAAACAGATCCATATCCGGATAAGAATTGATGTCGATGGATTTGCGCCCTCCGCGGAAGTGCACCATGGTAGGCGAAGGAATCGATACTTTTGGGGTTTGCGTCACCACCGATTTTAGAAACTCGAAATCAGCTACCTGAATGTCCTTTACATGTGACAGCTTGCCCGTTACGCTCAGGGTAGGGGGCGTAAAGCCATCCGAAGCGACTTTAGCTTCAATGCCGCCAGTTACAGTTACTCCGGCCAATTCCTTGAGGAAATCAAGATGAAAATAATCCCTTCTAAACTCCCCATCGGTGATGGATCTTATACCTGTCGATTCCAGTTGTTTGACTGTTTCGGCAATAGCCACGTCTTCTACTGCGCGCAATTCTTCGGCAGGTATTTCGCCATTTTTCCAGCGCAAACGGTTTGCTTGGACTGCTGGTGTTCTTAACAAACTCCCGACATGGTCGGCGCGAAATGGTGGTGTTTGCATATCAGTTATTTTTCTAGGAAGTCTAAATCTTGGTGAAAAGTGTCTTTTAATCCAAAGGAGGAGGCGAAGGCCAACGCCAAACAAACCGTGCCTACTACAGCAGCAGCGGCGATGGGACTGCCCAAATGTTCTGGCATTTTTAAAAACTTAAACGCTATTCCGATGGGGATGAACAAGCCGCGAACAAAACTTGGGATGGTGCTCGCAGCGGTGGCGCGCAAGTTGGTACCAAATTGTTCGGTAGCATTGGTAATGAAGACGGCCCAAAAACCGCCGGCAAAACCCAAGAGTAGGATCACCAGGTACATTTGTGTAGCAGTTTGAAGCGGTGCATAGAGGTAGATGGCGATAATCAGCACCTGTAAGGATAAAAAAATTCGAATGGCTCGGATGCGACTTTTAATGTATTGGCTCAAAAAACCGGAAGCCAAATCCCCGGTGACCATACCCACATGAAACCAAATAACGGCTGAAGCTGCGCTGATGGGTTCGGCGATGCCTTTGGCAAGGCCAAATTCGGGAGCCAGTAGCATGAGAATGCCGGTATTGAACCAAGTGGTAACACCCAGCAAAGTGCTTTTTATCAGGCGATTTAACTTATCCAGGGAGTTGAAAAGCGAAAAAAAGTTGCCGCGCGAAACACCCGATTGCTGGCTGGTTTTTTTGAAAACCGCACTTTCAGTGACGCTCAGTCGCATGGCCAACAAAATCAATCCCAAACTTCCACCTAAAAAATAAGCGGTGTGCCAATCCGAAACCCAACGACCAACCAAACCAGCCGCTACAGCACCTGACATTCCAAAACCAGCGACCAAAGTTGTCCCTACTCCGCGTTTTTCGGTAGGCAAACTTTCCGCAACCAGGGTGATCCCCGATCCCAATTCCCCAGCCAAACCGATGCCAGCTAGAAACCGACAAAAGGCGTATACTTCAAAGTTCCAGGCTAAGCCATTGAGCAAATTTCCGATCGAATACAACGCTATTGAAAAATATAAAGCGCGCACTCGACCTACTTTGTCCCCCAAAATACCGGAACCGATACCGCCTAATAACAAGCCGATCATCTGCCAGTTTTGGAGTGAAATCCCAGCATCAGTCAAGGCTTGGCCTGAAAAACCCAGCGAAGTCAAGCTCTTGACGCGTACCACGCCAAACAGCAACAAGTCAAAAACATCAACGAAATAACCCAATGCCGATACGATGACGGCAGCATTGAGGAGTTTTGTAGTATTCATTTTCGGAGGGTGAAAAGGGGCTTTAAAAATTTATTATTTAGCCGTGTTTGTCCAACAACACAAAGTGTTCTGCTACGGGTGGGATTTGGAAAAAGGGCGATAAAATGGCGCGCTATTCCGTAAACAGCACCGATTCACGGAATCTGATCATATGGTCTTCAAGGGTTTCCCAATGGATCAATGCCTTATACTTAGTAGGAATTTCCAGGCAATGCTGAAGAGTCAAATCTAAAAAACCCTTGGATTGGGAGATGACCAATTTGGCTTTCTGAAAAGCGGCTTCAAAATCAGTTTGTTTGCCTTCTTGAATGTGAAAAGTTGCGATCTCTAGTATCATGTCTTAAAGTTGTATTGTAGCGTTGAAGGCAGGTAAAATAGCGGCAAAACTCCAAATTTGTAGCACTTATTTTGCTTAAAACTCCGATTTCTAATCCATCAGATCAAGCAAGCTACAAGATTTTGCGTCCTTCTCGTTCAAGATCAATGGTTTACTTCTTTTTTAAAGCCGGCAGATTCATAGTCCTTCAGCCATCGTCTAGGCATAAAACTTTGTATCGTGGATTGGAATACAAAGCTCTTTATGTTAAAAACCTACGATCAATCGTTTGGCCTTTTATGCGCCCATGCAACCCATATGTAAAGCGAAGCTGGCAAAAGGAATCCATGGAGTCAACGTTTATTAAATTTACTTCCGCAATTTCTTCATTATGGTTCACTACAGCCGTTTTGGCGCTGCAACCACTGGTGGGTACTGAGCTTTTTGCTAAAAAAATGTGTTCCTTAAATACTGGACTTTGTGCAAAAAAACAAGCCAATGCTCAAGAAAAAGAGAGCGTGTTTATATTTGGTGTTGAAATTTATTTTGCAACTACAATTAGAAAACCCTTATTTTATAAAAAAAGGATCTATATTTTTATGGTTGGTTACACTCAAAAAATACTGGCTTCTCCTAATGCAATTCAACAAATTGAGGCGCTTAACCTTGCTATACAGGATGAAAAACTCCGCCGCCATGACTTTCGTGAATGGGTGACTCCCTACGTCAAAGCAGAAATTCAATGGCGAAATTGTGCTTCATTCGCTCGTAAAACGCCGCCACTGGCGCATTACTGACTTATTATCCCGATTAATCAGTGTGTATGTCAGAATCCATAAACTAGGAAGTATAGGGACTGAAAAAGTCATGATTGGACTTACCCGAAACGATTATGAACCCGATCTCGTTTATTTCTCAAAAGACAAAGTAGATGTATTTACCGACGATCAAATGATTTTTCCCGCACCTAATTTTGTGGTAGAAATTTTATCCAAAAAAACGGCTACCCGCGACGAAGGCATAAAAAAGAAGATTATGAAGCGCATAGCGTTCAAGAATATTGGATTGTTGACCCTGTACGCCAACATATTGAACAATACCTACTTTTTCTTCCCGGCGATAAGCAGTACTCGCCGCCCAAAATTTTTCGCTTTAATGACGAAATCGAAAGTAAGGCCATCAAGGGCTTTGTAATTCCTGTTGCGGCAGTTTTTGATGATGAACCCAACCTTGTGGCGCTTCAGCAAATTGTAGCCAGCAATGGTTAGAAGTCTTTCGACAGTAGACCAACTGGAATGATTCAACAATAAAAGATACCAATTTAGTCTACCTCTTTTGCTGCCAGACTGCTAAAGAATTCTTGTTCTATCCATTCTTTTCGTATTCCATGAAAAAAATTGGAATAAGTTCTACCATTTATACCAGCAATTCCTTGTGTTGATCAAAAACAGTAAACACCGTTTCGTCGAGCAAACGGGTCGCCAAACTATCCAGTTTCGGTGCTTCGTAGTGAAAATAAAAGCGCATGGTCTGGATTTTTGAAGCATAAAAATCTTTGTCGTCGTTGCTTAAGTCATTCCTCGTATGAAGCGCAGAATGAGCAACGATCGCTTGGCGCAACCACTGCCAACAAACATTAAGTATACCAAATGCTTCCATGTACAAATTGGCATCCGACAAACAGACTTCGATGTCGCCTTTAGCAGCTATTTGTAGTAGGTGGTTGGTAACCGTTTGAAACTGCTCCACGGCGGCATTGAATTGATCCCAATATGGTTTTAAGGTTGTTATATTTTCTGCAGCTGCCAATTCCGTTGCCACTTCTTGTCGCCAAGCAGTAAGCGAGCGCCCTTCGCTACCCAATATTTGTCGGCCCAATAGTGCTTGTGATTGGATGCCTGTAGTCCCTTCGTACAAGCTCATGATGCGCACATCCCGTGCCAATTGTTCGAGTACAAAATCCTCGGTATAACCATATCCCCCAAGTACTTGCAAGCCTTGATTAACCGAAAACGTACCCATTTCCGCGCCAAAAGTTTTTGCTACCGGCGTGAGCAGTTCCAAAAGCGCGTTGATGCGTTTTTGTTCGCCCAGATCGGTCGTTGCTTTTTCAATGTCAAGGTATTTGTAACAATGCAAAATGAAGGCAAAACCGCCTTCTACAATCGCCTTTTGCAGCATCAACATCCGCCGTACATCTGGGTGATGAATGATGGTGATGGGTTCGCCAAGGATATTTTTTTCATTTAATCGCCGACCTTGCGGGCGTTCGATGGCATATTGAAGCGAAGCGTAATAAGCAGCGGAAGCAATATGAATTCCGCCCATGCCAACCCCCAAACGAGCGCCATTCATCATCAAAAACATATGAGGAAGACCGCGATTTGCTTCGCCGATTAGGTAGCCCGTACAATCTTTATTTGCGCCAAACTCCAAGTGCATGGCTGGAGTCGCTTTTTGCCCCATCTTATGGTACACGCCTACCGAGGTTACGTCATTGGAAATTAAAGTATGATCATCCGCGCTGGCATAGCGATTTTTTGGAACAATAAAAAGTGATATTCCCTTGGTTCCCTTGGGTGCGCCTTCAATTCGGGCCAGCACCAAGTGGATGATGTTTTCGGAAAAATCTTGATCGCCCGCCGAGATGAATATTTTTTGCCCTACAATGTTATAAGTTCCATCCGCTTGAGGGTAGGCCGTAGTGGATATGTCTGACAATGAGCTACCAGCCTGGGTTTCAGTCAAACACATGGTACCTGTCCATTTGCCGGAAAGCATGTGCGGTAAAAAAGCCTGCCGGTGTTCGTCGGTTCCAAATTTCAATATCAAGTTGGCAGCACCTTTCGTCAAATCCGAAAACATTACAAAACTATTGTGCGCCGAACCTATGATGAATTCCGAAGCAGCGGCAATGGTTTTGGGTAAATTTTGCCCTTCCCATTCTTCAGGAAAAACTGCGGAGAGCAACCCCGATTCGCTAAAAGCTTGATAGAATTCATGTACCTTGGGGTGTACTTTGGTTTGCCCATTTTCCAGTTCCGGCTGTTGTCGATCGGTTTCCACAAAAGCGGGTCGTGCGATTTGAGTCGCCAGATCAGTGGCTACATCCAACGTGAAACTAAAAGTGCCTTGATCGTGAGCGCTAAAATGTTCATGCTGGGTCAACTCGGTTATGTTCAGCACTTCAAAAAGTGTGAAATCGAGGTTGCGTCGGGAAAAGGTTTTTGTTGACATCGGATTTTCTTTAAAAGGTAGCCTGATAGGTTTACAAAAATAAGATTACTTTGTATTTTGACCCACTAATTATAATCAAAAATTTGGTGAGATGCCCACCCGGACGATATATTTAATCAAAAGATTAGAAACCGAGGCTAGCTCGCAGATGATCTCAATGGCTACCGGTGCACCAATTTTATTGCCCCATGCAGCATCACCAGAACAATCAAATGGCTATGAGTGAGCTGATCTATTCTGTTTTTGACCCGGAAGTACAACCTCCGGTTTTGTACCCCGACTATGCATCTACCATTTTGCGCGCGCCTACCAAGCCTTTAATGGTTCTAAAAAAATCGTTGGTAGAGCTAAGCGGCCCTGTTTTTGGCGACATCCTTCTACGGCCACTGGATAACGACCTTACCAAAAACGCTATCCGCAATGGAGAGCCAATTGGCGAGCGAATAGTAGTACACGGAACAGTTAGGGATGAATGGGGTAGTCCTATTCCACAGGCTTTGATCGAAATCTGGCAAGCCAATGCCTGTGGTCGCTATGTACATAAAGTTGATCAGCACAATGCGCCTTTGGATCCCAATTTCTTGGGCGCAGGTCGTTGTTTGACCGACGCGCAAGGCAACTACAAATTCTATACCATCAAGCCTGGCGCTTATCCCTGGGGCAATCACCACAATGCTTGGCGACCCAACCATATTCACTTTTCTTTATTTGGTGCCAACATTACCAGCCGCTTGGTGACGCAGATGTACTTTCCGGGTGATCCCTTGTTGCAATACGATCCCATTTTTTTGAGCGTACCACCTGCTGGCCGCGAGTTGCTCCTATCGACATTTGTACTGGGCCTTACCGAACCTAGTTTTGCTTTGGGATACCGTTTTGACATCGTATTGCGCGGCGCTCAGGCTACTCCTTTTGAGACCAAATAATGCTAGTACAAGAAAATGAACAAACTACGACAAACGCCATCGCAAACCTTAGGGCCTTATTTTGCGTACAGCCTTAGCCCTGAGCAATATGGATACCCTTTTAATAGCATCATGAACCAGCAAATGGTCAACCCCTTCACGGAGAAGGATGCCATTACGATTGTAGGCAAGGTATACGATGGGGCAGGCGAAGTCATCCCTGATGCCCTAGTCGAAATTTGGCAAAATGATGGCGAAAAACAGCTCATTGGACGCTGTGGTACCGGTACTGATATTGAGCATCGATTTGTTTTTTATACGCTAAAACCAAGCGTATATGACGGACAAGCGCCTTTTTTGACGGTCATCTTGTTGATGCGCGGACAATTGATTCATTCCTATACCCGCATGTATTTTTCGGATGAGCTGGAACTGAACCAGCAAGACCCTTTTTTGAATACCATACCTGTTGATCGACTTTCAACATTGATAGCGCAAAAAAATGACCTAGGCTACACCTTCGACATCCACATGCAAGGCCAAAATGAAACCGTTTTTATCGAAATTTAATGAGTCTATACACCGAAATATTCCAGTTCAGCGAAGCAGACGAACTGTTTTCTGAAAAAATGACCTTGCAATTTCTGCTCCAGGCCGAAGCTGCATTGGCCGGAGCACAGGCGAGCGAGGGGATTATCCCTGCCCAAGCAGCGGTATCCATTGCCAAGTATTGCTTTGTGGAATGGCTGGATGTGGTACAACTCAAAAACGACATCAAACTAGGCGGAAATGCGGCCATTCCCTTGGTCAAGCAGTTGACGCAATTGGTCAAAAACCATGACGCGGAAGCTGCAAAATATGTCCATTTGGGAGCCACCAGTCAAGATATCGTAGACACTGCAACCGTCTTGCAAATCCAAGCTTTTTTGGAATGGTTGGAACTCCAGCTTGCAACATTGACCAGTCAACTTATTGACTTGACTCGTCAGTACCGCAATACCCTGATGATGGGACGTACGCTCTTACAGCAAGCCAAGCCCATCACTTTTGGTTTGAAAACTGCGGGTTGGTTGGAAAGCATTGCTCGATCAGTAGAAAGAATTAAAGAGGTAAAAAAAAGGGTGCTTAAAGTTCAATTGGCAGGAGCTGTCGGAAGCGGCAATGGCTATATTTCACCTGCTGTACAACAAACTTTTGCTAAAATACTAGACTTGCACCCCGCCAACTCCTGGCACACCCAACGCGACAGCCTGGTGGAATACGCCGCCGTTTTAGGCGTATTAACCGGTAGTTTGGCAAAAATAGCCAAAGATGTTTCCTTGCTCATGCAAACTGAGGTAGGAGAAGTTTTCGAAGGCGCAGCTCTCGGCAAAGGCAGTTCTAGCACCATGCCGCACAAACGCAACCCCGTGACCTGCGCCGCCATTTTAGCGAATGCGCAACGTATACCCCATTTGGTGGCCGCGCTGATGAGCGCAATGCCTCAAGAACACGAACGATCGGCTGGTTTGTGGCATGCCGAGTGGGAAACCCTGGGCAGCATCCAACAGCTTTGCGCAGGGACGGTGGATCGTGCCATTGAACTCACGAGCAGCTTGGAAGTAGACGTCCAGCGAATGCGGTACAACATCGACCTGACGCAGGGCCTTGTTTTTGCCGAAAATATTTCCTTGGAATTGGCTAAAAAAATAGGTAAAAACGCCGCACAGGAATGGGTTGAAAGGGCTTGTGCAATAGCGGTGCTCCAAAAAAAAGACCTCAAGACTACCTTGCAACAAATGAAAATCAAATTATCCGAAAACGAATTGGATGATCTGTTTAAACCAGAAAATGCGATTGGCTCGAGTATAGCAATCATCGATCATATTTTGTCACAATTTGACCAACATGACTACAAATTATAAACTAGAGGGCAGCCCCAATAGCCCGGTATTGATTTTTTCTAATTCCTTGGGTTCCAACTTACAGATGTGGGATGAAGTAGTCCCTTTTCTTTTGCCTTATTTCCGGGTATTGCGTTATGATACCCGAGGACATGGCGGCACGCCAAGTGATGCGCCTTCTGAAGGTTTGATGATCCGCGATTTAGGCTTGGATGTAATTGATTTACTGGATGCCTTGAACATTCAAGAAGCGCATTTTTGTGGTCTTTCGATGGGCGGACTGATCGGACAATGGTTGGGCATCCATTTCCCACAACGGTTGAAAAAATTGATACTCAGCAATACGGCCGCCAAGATCGGTGAAGCTGCTACTTGGAATGACCGCATCAAGCTGGTCAATCAACAAGGCTTTGGCGTACTCGTGGATGGCATGATGGAACGCTGGTTCAGCGATGATTTTCGGTTAAACAATGCCGCACGGGTAGATCAGATCAAGCTGATGTTCTTACAAAATCAATTGCCGGGATATTCCGCTTGTTGTGGCGCGATTCGGGATGCCGATTTTCGTCCATCAATCGATCAAATTTCGGTTCCTACTCTGGTAGTTACTGGTGATCATGATCCAGTCACCAATGTGGAACAAGCCGAGTTTTTAGCCCACCATATTCCTGGGGCCGAAATCAAGGTATTGTCGGCGCGGCATCTTTCAGCTACCGAAATTCCTCAAGCATACGCCGAAACTTTGATCAACTTTTTGGTAGGCGCTGAAACCGCAGCACGGGGCACTCATGTGCGGCGAACGGTTCTGGGCGATGCGCATGTCGACCGCGCGCAGCAAAAAACCAATGCGTTTAACCGCGATTTTCAAGGTTTTATCACGCATTTTGCTTGGGGCGAAATCTGGACTCGCCCCGGGCTGTCCAAACACAACCGCAGCCTCATTACACTGGCCATGTTGGTAGCACTTAACCGCAAAGCAGAATTGGAACTCCACCTCAAAGCAGCCATCTACAACGGCGTAAGTGTAGCGGAGATCAAAGAAGTATTGTTGCAGGCAGCAGTTTATTGCGGCGTACCGGCAGCCAATGACGCCATTCACACCGCAGAAGCGATTTTTCAAACTTTGGGAATTGATACAACCAGAGAATGAGCATGAAAAAAATAAGCACCCAGGTGGGCATCATCGGAGCTGGTCCGGCCGGTCTCACCCTGGCACATTGGTTGAAAAAACACGGTATAGCCTCGATTATTGTAGAGCACCGCAGCCGAGCCTACATCGAGTCGCGGATACGCGCAGGCTTGCTGGAACAAAATACGGTTGACATTTTCAAATCGCTTGGTTTGGCTGATCGCTTGATTCAAGAAGGCCATGAACACCATGGGGTTTACCTCAGTTTTGATGGCGAACGCATCCGGGTTCCTTTTAACGAACTGACGAATGGGCGCAGCATCACCATTTACGGTCAACAAGAGGTAGTCAAAGACCTGACCGAAGCCTGGGTCAGTGGTGGCGGCGAGGTCTTTTTTGAAGCACCTGCCAAATACATCGAAGGTTTTGCAACGGATCACCCTTGCATACATTTTGAACATGTTGGCGAAGTTTACGAATTGAACTGTGATTTTGTGACCGCCTGTGATGGTTTCCACGGCATAGGCAGACAAACGCTGCCCCGAGGTTCCTACAACGAATTCGCCCATACTTATCCGTTTAGTTGGCTGGGAATTTTGGCCAACGTAGCGCCCTCTTCGGAAGAGTTGGTGTACGCCTATCACGAAAATGGATTTGCCTTACTCAGCTTGCGTTCGTCCACGGTAAGCCGTCTCTATTTGCAAGTGGATAACGACGATAAGGTTGAAAACTGGTCGGATGAAAGGATCTGGGAAGAATTGTCGATCCGCTTGGGAACCAAGGGTTGGGTGTTGGAAGCAGGGCCTATTTTTGAAAAAAGCATCACGCCCATGCGCAGTTTTATGATCGATAACCTGCAAGTCGGGCGGCTATTTTTGGCAGGTGATGCGGCGCACATTGTGCCCCCCACAGGCGGGAAAGGCTTAAATCTAGCAATAGCTGATGTAAAACACCTGGTGGATGGCTTCCTCGATTTTTATCAAAACCAATCCTTGCGCTGCTTAGAAGAGTACTCGTCTCAAGCATTGCAACGCATCTGGCGCGCACAAGATTTTTCCAATTTCATGACGACCCTTTTTCACAAACAAGATGAACAGGGCTCGTTTACCCATCAATTGCAAAAAGCAAAATTCGATTACATTCGATTGTCCAAAGCGGCAGCAACCACCATTGCGGAAAACTACGTGGGACTCCCTTTCACGGCTTTTGAAAAAAAATAAGGAACTATGAAAAAAGTACCCATCGTTGATGCGCACGCTGCGGCCAGTTTGGTGAAGGATGGCGATACCTTGCTCCAGGGCGGGTTTGGTATGACCGGAAATCCGGTTCACCTCATGAATGCCCTTGCGGAAATTGGCACCAAAAATCTCACTTTTATCGGCAACAATGTAGGCGAAGTGGGGCTTGGAGGAGGAAGGCTGTTGCAAAATGGACAGCTTAAAAAAATGATCGGTTCGTTTTTTACTTCCAATCCGGATGCGGTAAAGGCGGCGCAAAGTGGCCAGGTGGCTTACGAAATCCTTCCACAAGGCTCCTTATCCGAAGCAATCCGAGCTGGCGGTGCGGGAATTGGTGGATTTTATACGCCTACTGCTGCTGGTACGCCTTTGGCAAAGGACAAGGAAACTAAAATCATCCACGGTGTTGAACAGGTTTTTGTTGAAAGTATTCGTGGAAACGTGGCTTTTATTCGCGCTTGGAAGGCCGATACTGGTGGCAATTTGCAATACCGGATGACGGAACAAAATTTCAACAAAGCCATGGCTACCGCGGCTGATCTAGTAATCGTTGAAGTCGAACATATTGTACCCGTTGGGGATATAGCTCCCGAGCACATTCACACCCCGGGTTGTTTTGTGGATTACTTGGTAGCGGCCAAAATGACGCTGGCTGATTTGGGTTCCTCCGCATCGGTTTCGGCCTCCAAAAAAGTGGATGAATCGCGGATGAACATCGCGCGGCGCGCTTTTGCGGAATTGAAAAAAGGTGATGTGGTCAACTTAGGAATTGGTATCCCCACCTTGGTTGCTGATCTTATTAGCGATGAAGACGGTGTCATTCTCCACACCGAAAATGGGATGCTTGGCGTAGGCCCGGTACCTACTGATGGCGGCGGCGCGATGGATTACCCAGTGAACGCCGGTAAAATTCCGGTTACGGCGCTGAAAGGCAGCAGCTATTTTGACAGTGCCGATTCTTTTGCCATGATCCGGGGAGGACACATCGATGTGGCCATTATGGGGGGATTGGAAGTGGACGAAAAAGGAAACTTGGCCAACTGGGCAGTGCCGGGTAAGCCACTCTTGGGGGTTGGTGGTGCCATGGATTTGGCGAAAGGTGCTAAGCGATTGATCATCACCATGACGCATACCAATCCGGATGGTTCGGCGAAGATCGTTCCTGCTTGTGTTTTGCCTTTGACGGCGATTGGGGTGGTGGATTTGGTGATTACGGAATTGGCGGTTTTTGGTTTTCGGGATGGGGGCTTGATTTTGTTGGAGTTGATGCCGGGGGCTAGTTTCGAGGAGGTAAGGGAAAAAACCAGTGCTCATTTTTTGATTTGATGGGATAGGGATTTTTTGGGTCGCGTTCCGCGATTTTTTTTGAACACGGATTGGGCGGATGGTACACGGATTTTGTTGGGGGTATTTGGGATTGTTCAGAAAAGTGTGTCTAATACTAAGGTACGGTACAACAACAAGACACCCATTGAGTCCGTCTCTTTTGCTGCCATACTGCCTATTTTTTTCGTTTAAAAAGTAAGCAGTCAAACAAAATCAATGACCATCATTATTTTCGACTGTCTACTTAGCCACACTATTTGCCTCAAAAGACAGTTATCAGGCAACAAAATTGCCTTGTCAAATTTGATACCTTATTATTGACTCATGCCTCAGAAAAAAACTGCTCCCTGTTTTTCCCATTTGGACTTTTCTCAGCCAGCAGTCCCTTCTTCCATTCCCTCAGAAGGCAATTAACCCAGAGTCACCCTACTCCGACGCTTAAGAAAGCGAACCACCAAAATCACGACCCCAACCAATACAAACACAACCAATCCAGCAATGTAAAAAACGCCCTGATTCTGCTCAGTTGGCATGGGTTGCCACTCTTCTTTTTCAAAAAGCCCTGGCACTTCAAACAATTTCAAAAATTGCGTATCGCTGGCTGCACACAGATATTGATTTGAGCCTAATTTTTTAATTGAAGCGAGTTTATTGTATTGGTCTAGCTCTTTGCTTAGCGTTGAATCATGGACGGAAGTATTGGTAATAGACAATATGGAATTGGTGTAGTCAAATTTCACTACAAACCAGTAGTCTTTTCCAGTGTCTCCCACGTTTTTATCCAACACATTCAAAAAGTAGGAGCGAGCGAGTTTTTTAAGGATCAGCTTTTTAGATTTGCCATTGGGGAAGTCATCCACATAGATTCCTTTGGAAAGGTCTATTTCACAGAGGGTATCTTTGGGGCTTAGAAATAAACTTCCAGCTTGCACAAATTCAATTTTCTCCACAGAATCCTTAGTGCTGTAAATTACCGTACCTCCTTTAAGTTCAGCCTTGGTGGAGTCCGTATTCATGCTTTTCACCAGTGAATTGAGGCTGTCTTTAGTTAAAGCCAGGTAGGTGTAAATTCTACAATGTTGCGCATTGAATCTTTTTATTTCCAGGTAATCCTTGCTAGATTCAGCATCATTTTGATGTTTTTTGGTGAAGGTTCCTTTTAAAAAGTGGGGCAATTTCGAGATAAGTTCGGCCTGATTGGGCATAGAGCTTGGGAAATACATTTTCGAGCAAGCGCTAAATAAGATGGTTCCTGCCAGCAACCAAAGGATCTGATTTTTTGAAAACATGATTTCCCGTTTAGATGAATTCCAAGTAAATAAATTGCGAAACAACCGAAAATTTACGACTAAATCTCTGTTGTAGCAAATAAGAAGTGTTAGTTTAAAGAAAAAAGAAAAGGCTGGAAGTCCATAAAAACAAGGAGTTTTGAGCTTTTTTGTCTTACCCGTTTGGAACAAGTCTGGAGCCCTTGTTCCAACACCAACTTATGAAAGCTAACCAAGGTTGGAAAAAAGTCCAAAGTAAACCACTCTACCGCCGAAAAACGCGGTAAAAAAAAAGCCAGCCAAACTTCTACCAGTCAAAAGTTTACTTTATTTTGTTTTCCATTCCTTAAATAAAATTCAATGCTCATGATTACTCGACAGCCCGTTACCACAATTTTTTATTGCCTGTGCTTGGCGTGTACGCCCTTATGGTTGCTAGCACAAGATGATTTAGCCTACAAAGTGCCTCCCAAAACCATCTCTGATTTGTTGTTGGCCAAGCCAGCACCAGGGGTCAGTGTGGACGAAAAAGGAGAATGGATGTTGCTTACCGAAAACAACAGCTATCCTTCGGTGGAAGAGTTGGCTCAACCTGAGTTACGGATCGCTGGCTTGCGCATTAATCCCAAAAATTACGCGCCCAGTCGCCAAAATTTCATCAACAACCTTTACCTCAAAAACATCGCTACGGGGAAAGAATTGAAAATTTCTGGTTTGCCAGTACCTCTTTTTGCCGGCAATGTAAGTTGGAGTCCCGATGATAAAAAAATCGCTTTCACCCATACCACCACTGATCGGGTAGATTTATATGTAGTGGATGTGTTGACTCAAAAAGCCATGAAAGTCAACAAAACGGCATTGAATGTACTGTTGAGTAGCAGCTACCAATGGTACGACGACAATACTTTGCTGTACCGCACTGCTCTGGTACCTGCCTCAAGTGCACCGCCAAAACCCTTGATGCCCAAGGGGCCAGCGGTTCAAGAAAACTATGGTAAAGCATCGCCAAGGCCTACTTTTCAGGACTTGATCAAAAGCCCCTATGATGAGCAATTATTCGGTTTTTATGGCACTTCACAATTGGTGAAAAACGTGAATGGTGTGGAAACAAAAATTGGGCAACCTGCCATTTATGCCAGCCTTGATGTTTCTCCCGACAAAAAATACCTGCTCATTCGCACCTTGAAAAAACCATTTTCGTATACGGTTACCGCAAGTGGTTTCCCTTCAACCGTAGCCATCACCGACCTTACGGGCAAGGTATTCGATAATTTGGTAGAATTGCCCTCGGCAGAAACAGCACCCAGCGGGCGTGATAATGTGCAGAACGTTCCTCGTGGCTTTGAATGGCGGGAGGACGAAGCAGCTACTGTAATTTGGTGTATGCCTTTGGACAGCGGTTTGATGAAAAAAAATGTACCCTTTCACGATGAAGTGTACGCCCTTAGCGCTCCATTTACGGGTGAAGCCAAAGCCTTATTCAAAACTTCTTTGCGCTATTACAACACCACTTGGGGAAATGCCAATCTAGCC
>JBBRGN010000086.1:0-16049 GCA_038240665.1 Chitinophagales bacterium
CCACTTGTCTCAAATTGGGATCGTAGTGCACAATGACGGTGGAAAGCTATTTGCTCTTGCGGTAATTGATTTCCTGCTTTGCGCTTATGTTTTGTGGCATAACCGCCGCACATTGCCTATAGTAGGAGGTATTTTCGCTTAAGAGATTCCTTAAGATCCTGCCTTGATAAAAAAAGTCGCTGCACAAGATTGCAACGGCTTTTTTCGTTTTGCCAATCCAAAAGAAAACCTGATCGCCCCCAAAATTAGGGGGTAGATTTTATCTGCTTTTTTGTTTATATTTGTTTTAATTTTACACCCTTGAACATGGTACTTAAAACCCATATTTATGAAGACCTTCTTTTTTGCAGTTGCCTTTCTCTTTTGCAACAGCTTGCTTATTGCTCAATCTACCGGGCCACAAGCCGCTGAAACCAATCAAAATGCCCCGGGTCAGGATTTACAAAAGTTTCAACAACTCATCGCTCAGTCTGAACAAGCCTATACTCAAGGTGATTTTCAACAGGCGGCAAATTATGCAGAAACGGCGGTTGAGGTAGCAGAGGGATTGCACAATCTGTCTTATTCCGCCCTTGCCCTGCATCACCAAGGAAAAGCACTCCTCAAAATAGGGGGAAATAGACGCGGTAATGGGATTAATTTGCTGGAACGCAGTATCCAATTAGCTAAAGTAAAGAAAAACATCTCCCTAGCCTTAGCGAATTTGGAACTCCTCCGAGGTGTAGCTCATTTTCGAGGCAAAGACCGCGAAGTAGCCAAAATTGAACAACAAATGGCTGAATTAGGCGGACTACCGGTTGTTAATTTAGCTTCCTCCCCTGTCGTTACCGATGCCAAAACATCAGCTAAAGAAGACAATCAGCGCGTAGTTGCCGAATTGTCTAACCTCGCCGATGAATTGGCAACACAAAGCAAGCAAAACAATCAAAGCGCCCAAATAGCTGCCACTCTTAGCAAAGAACGTCAACAATTGATGGCGCTAATCGGTACCCAACAAACCGCCATCAGTAGCATGTCGGAAAAGCAAGCTAAGGATCAACTGATGATTGCCCGCCAAAGCAAGCTGGTGGACTCCTTGAATTATGAGAAACAGATTACCAGCATGGAATTGGCCAATAAGGAAAATGAAATCCAGCGCAAAAATTCTGAAATCGAGCTCAAAAACAGCCAAAGGAACTTGATTTTGGCCCTCAGTTCCATCATATTTATCATAGCGGCCGGGGTTTATAACCGCTACCGCAATATGAAAACCCACAATGTAGTCCTGGAAGAAAAAAATAAAATCATTCAAGAAGAACGGCAACGTTCCGAAAATCTATTGCTCAACATCCTTCCCGTCTCGGTAGCCGAAGAATTAAAAAGACGCGGTCATGCCGATACCCGAAGTTATGAACGTGCAACGGTATTGTTCTCAGATTTTAAAAATTTCACCCGTATTTCGGAGATGCTAACTCCTGAAGAATTGGTAAAAGAACTGGATTACTGTTTTAAAGGTTTTGATAAAATCATCACAAAATATGGTCTGGAAAAAATCAAAACCATCGGCGATGCTTACATGTGTGCCGGCGGTTTACCGGATCCAAATACCGGACACCCCGTTAAAGTAGTCCATGCGGCTTTGGAAATTCAACAGTTTTTGGGAAAACTTAAAGCACAACGCGAAAAAGAAAAACGTCCCTTCTTTGAGGCTCGTGTAGGCATCCATACCGGCCCACTGATTGCTGGCGTAGTGGGAGACATAAAATTTGCGTACGACATTTGGGGGGATACTGTAAACGTTGCTGCACGTATGGAATCGAGCAGCGAACCGGGTAAAGTAAATATTTCAGCTGCGACCTACAACTTGGTTAAGGATGAGTTCAACTGCGATTACCGTGGCAAGATCGAAGTTAAAAACAAGGGTGAGGTGGATATGTATTTTGTACAGAATTAGCCCTGAACTGATTGAGGGGCTAAGAGAAGGATTCAAACTAAACATCATAAAAAAGAGCGCCCTGCATCGAAGTCTTCGTGCAGGGCGCTCTTTTTTATCATCAATACAAGTAAGCGCGGCGCTTTAAGATAAGCCCATAGAAGGAATACCTAGCATTGGTGTATCTTCAGAAGAGATTTCTTTGTTGAAAACGGTTTCACCATGCTGGCTGATGTCCAAACCAACTTCTTCTTGCTCTTCAGTAACCCGCAATGGAGAGATCATGTTGGTCACTTTGTAAAGTATCCAAGAACCACCGAAGGTAAAGACAACCACAAAAAGCATACCGCCCAAGTGCTTGAACAACAAGGTAAAGTCGCCGGTAGCCATTACGCCGGTATCGCTGGCAAAAATTGCCGTCATGACCATACCCACCATACCACCTACGCCATGACAAGGGAATACGTCCAATGTGTCATCCAAGCGCGTGCGATTTTTACGGATTACGGCATAGTTAGAAACAATAGCAGCCGTAAAACCGATGATTAAGCTAGGTCCAAAGCTAACATATCCGCAAGCAGGGGTGATGGCTACTAAGCCAACCACAGCACCGATACAAGCACCCAAAGCCGATGGCTTGTGCCCACGCATGGTATCCACCAAAATCCAAGTCAAAGCAGCCGCCGCTGAAGCCAAGTTGGTGTTGAAAAATGCTTTTACCGCTGTTGCATTAGCTGCCAAAGCAGAACCAGCGTTAAAACCAAACCAACCAAACCAAAGTAAACCGGTACCCAAAAGTACATAAGGTGTGTTTACTGGTGTGTATGATTCTCCTTCAACGTGTGATTTACGACGTCCCAAAACCATTGCGCCAGCCAACGCTGCACAACCAGCAGAGATGTGTACTACCGTTCCTCCGGCAAAGTCTAGAATTCCCCACTTGAATAGGAAACCATCAGGGTGCCAGGTCCAGTGTGCCAATGGCGCATAGATCAACAAACTCCAAAGAGAGATGAAGATCGTGTAGCTCCAAAAACGTACACGTTCAGCAAATGATCCGGTGATCAAAGCAGGCGTAATGATTGCAAACTTCAATTGGAATGCTGCAAACAATACAAATGGTACGTTTGGATAGATCACTGGATCAGGGGCAGTACCTACTCCATTGAACATGAAGAAAGCCATCGGGTTGCCAATGAAACCTCCAATGGAAGGACCAAAAGCAAGGCTGAAGCCTACAACATACCAAAGGATGCTGATTACAGCCAAACAGATAAAGCTTTGCAACATCGTGGAAATAATGTTCTTAGGCCTTACCATACCGCCATAAAAGAAGGACAATCCAGGAGTCATAAAGAGGACCAAACAGGAAGCTACTAGTACCCAAGCGATATCGCCGGCATCAAGTTTAGCATCCGAAGTAGGAAAGCTTGAAGGATAAACTGCTGCTACGACAGATATAATAAGCAGCAAGACGAAGCCGAATGTTGCCATTGGCTTGTTGGTAATCATTTGTGTCATACCGTTTTCATTTAGATTTGAAAAAGTTGTGTTGTGCTTTAGTTGAATCTCAATAATCCAATGACAAACTTAGGAAATTGGCATGGAATAACCAATTTTTTTAAGCTTTTTTCAATAATCAAAACATATTGTCTAAAAAAAGACAACTTAAAAAACTTTTTGCAAAATCTCAGCCCTATTGCCTAACAATCTTTGTTAATCACAACCTAACTTTCCAGCCCTTCTTTTTTTAAACCCTGCTGAATATTCGCCGCTAAGTCACTTTTTGCTTTTTCAGCGTTACGATTGACCCAATAATACAATCCAAAATACTGTGCATCAGCATGCATCCCTTCAAAAACAGGGTCTGGTTCTGGACGAGTCAGGATGCCTTCCTCCCGAATGGCATATTGCCGCAACAAATCCAATACCCGCTGTGGGTTAGCGCTTTTTGACGCTTTTACTTGCAGATAAAACCGCCGCGGTTGTTGGCTCCAAGAGTGATTGATGACTTGTTTGTTGATCAATTCGGTATTGGGAACGATGAGCAGTCCGCCATCGGCAGTTCTTATTTTACTTGATCGGATACCTATTTCTTGTACTTCTCCTTCTACCCCGTCAATGATGATGATGTTGCCAACGCTGATGGGGCGCTCAAAAATCAAAGTTAATCCGGCAATAAAGTTGGCAACAAAGGACTGTAATCCAAAACCAGCACCGATTGCCAAGGCGGCGGCCAGGATACTCAGCTTTTGAAGATCTAATCCGGCATTAGCTAGGGCCAGTAACAAGCCCAAAAGCAACATACTGTTCCTTACTACAATACCAATGACCATGGGCACGCCTCGCTCAAGCTTAAAACGAGGCAGTATTTCGTCCTCCAACAGAATCTGTAGAAGTTTGCCCAAAACCCAGGAAACGACGATAATCAACGCAAAACTCAGCACACTCCCGACCGTAAGCCGGACTTGCCCAAAATTGTACCCCAAAAGCCAGAATTGCTCAAATACCATGCGAATGGGGTCGAAAAGGCGTAGAAAAATAAGCGCAAAGATAAACCAACTGATCACCGCACTCCAACGAAAGGCAACTCCAGCCGCTAAGAAAATATTATTCCTCCGCACAAACCGGGGTGTTCCAGCCACTACTGGACGGTAATTTAAGCTTACGCGCAATAACCCGTCTAAGATCAATACCCCACTAAAAGCGATGAGGCCAACCAGCAGAATTCGCTCCAATGCCAAATTGAACACTTCAGCTAAGGTATCGTACCCCGATAAATTGCCCAAGGCCGCCATGCTTGCAATAACCAAACAGACTGGCGCGACCAACTGCATGACCCTATAAAAAGCCGCACTGGTTTTGAGCTCCCGAAACCATTGTTTTTCCCGAAAACCCACCGAAAAGAAAAACAGGGCCAGTAAAAGACTTTCCACCAACATAAACCAGCGAAAAATAACCTGATTGATGATGGCCGATTTCAACATAAGGTGCAAAAAGAAGAGTCCACCCACCAGGTATATGCTCCAGCGATTAGATCGAATAACAAACCGCGGAATCACTACTATAAAAGGTACAACCAAGCCCATCACGATCAAATCGCTAAAAATGGCAGGGCGATTCGGATACAACAAGGAGCTCAGCAACAAAGAAATCAAAAAAGCGGTTGTCAAAGGTCGAGAAAGAATGACTTCGCTGGCCAGGTTGAATTCGTTGTCTTGGCTGCTGTTGTTTTCTTTTTTGAAAAATGAATTGGCCAAAAAGAAAAATAACCCCAAGCCAATGAAAATCAACAAATGAAGGATCATCCTTTCGCGGTTGTTGCGCAGGAACTCCGACAACTCCGTTCGGAAATAATCCAAGGCTACTTTGCGGTAATTTTCTGCCGCCAAAGCTGGTTTGCCGCGCCAGGAAAGGTTGGGCAAAGGTTCGCGGCGATTGCTCAGCAGACTTTGCAACTCCAGCTGCTCCAATTGCTCCATGTTGTCCATGTGGTACTGCCCCATCAATTTGACGTCCAAAACCCGATTCTGCAAGGACAGCAATTCATTGAACCTACCCGTCAACAACGAGTCAGCTCGCAGCAATTCTTGTTGCAACGTGTCGATTCTAAAATTTATAGCATTGGGAATATCCTTCGGCAAACTGGCCTTGGTGAGCGTCCAAATCAATTGTTGGCGCTTCAATTCATCTCGAATACGTTCCAATTGATCAGAATAAGTAGCCAAATCTCGTTCGTATCCTGTAGACTGGCGGTACAACCCACGCCATTTATTGGCCAAACCGCTACTGATCCGCGTAGCAACCTGCTGATCCCATACATACGCCGAAATTCCAGTAATTGCTTGTACATCAACGCGCAAAGAATCTACCGAGGGGGCGATCTCTGTTACGATGGAATTGCGCAACACCGGATACAGCTCACTGCGCAAATAAAGCGTAGTATTCCCAAACGCCTCAGCCAGTTTAGGGAGCGGGATAGGTTCATTGTTTTGTTTAGCCGTATCGGCTGCGGAAAGGGGCGCTGGTTCTTGAGCCCAAATGGACAAGCTCAAAAAGCAGAAAAAGAAAGTCAGCCGCCAGCCGCTGCTGGTTTTTCTCATGGTAGTTGGTAGTTATCAGGAATGTTTGGATCTTAGCTTGGAGCGAAAGGAGTAAAATGTGCTCCAAACTCGAATTCCAAACCAACGCTAAGGTAAAAATAGCCAGTTTTTGGGAAAAAAATAAATCTTGCAAAAATTGGTATTCGCTAATGATAGAATGGCCTAGAAATGTCCATGCACTTAAAAATACTTGGCGCAATCATTCCCTGCGCCTTAATTTTATTTTTTCTGGCCTTGCCAAATCTTTATCTCAGTAGGATTTGTTTAGTCCCCAAAATACTTTACATTCGTTCAAACACTAAAGCTATGGACAACCGAACCCTGAGTCTTCAGGAAAAAGAAGCAATAGTAAAATTCTTTGGTAAGCCCATCGAAGAAATGAATCCCGAATCCTACCGTCAACTTTTGCGCGAGCTGCGCGCCCGCTATCATCCCGATAATTTTGAAAAATTTGGCGATGAAACGGTACGGGAAATGGCCACTGAAAAATTCCAGATCATCGAACACCTCGCTTCCCGTATTGAAGATCATTTCAAAAACCACCACGGTATTCAGGTTTCTTCTGAAGATTTTCTGCAAAACGACGCTCGATTTGCCTTTGATCGCATGAAGATTGAAATCAATACTGCCGACAAAGACCTGAAATACCATCTTTTTGGCACCTATTACCGCTGGCTGGTGTACGGAGATAGCTACAAAATTCCGGGTACCCGTGCAGCGATTACCATTGACGACAGCCATCAAGGTTCTTCCATTGGGTACCGGGAAACCATCCGCATGTACCTTACTTTTGGCGAAAATGATTCTACGGACGACATCGTTCGCTGGCTTTTTACCAAAATTGAAAACCGTGCAGATTCGTTGATCATCCATAAGGAATTGGTACAGGTCGATTTTCAAGCCATCTTGGTGGCACTAAGACGTCAATCCTACTTGAGCATTGGGATGAACGTCTAATTCAAGCCATCATTTTTTAAGCATTTTTTGTTCCCTTGGCGGACCATAAATTATTAATTGACCGCACTTAACAATACCTGTCAACGTTATTTTTAACATTTTTTCAAAAAAGCAACAAAAAAAATACCCAAATAAACTTTTCCATTTGAGCAATCCAACAAATCTCCTTTGCCATTTCCCAGCTTGGTTTTTCAATTATTTGGCAAAACCAAGCTGGGGCATCAAATACTTAATTCTATTGTATTTTCCTAATTTTTTTATTTGGAAAATACAAAAATAAGCTTCAATTTTGCAGCGCCTACTAGAAAGGCTATAGCTACCTGTCCTGCATTAATTTCGCCCTCAGTCTGCAATCGTAGCCCGTCTAGTCTAATAAAAAATAATGAAGAAAATGAATTTCAATGACCTGGCTTTGAGTCAGGAAATGAGCCGTGCAATTACCGATATGGGTTTCACGGACGCTACGCCTATTCAAGCAGAAGCTATCCCGCATTTATTGGAAGGGAAAGATCTCATCGGACAGGCACAGACGGGTACAGGCAAGACTGCCGCATTTGGTATCCCACTTTTGGAAAATTTGCCGGAAGGCGCTAAGCATGTATCCGCATTGGTGGTATGCCCTACACGCGAATTGGCCATTCAGGTAGCTGTTGAATTGCGCAAACTGGCGAAGCACAAAAAAGACGTCAGCATTGTAGCCATTTATGGTGGCGATTCTATCCAAAAACAAATCCAAGAACTGAAGCGTGGTGCACAAGTAATTGTGGGCACACCTGGTCGCATCATGGATCACTTGGAGCGTAGGACTTTGTCTTTTGCTCAAGTGAACACCATCGTACTGGATGAGGCCGACGAAATGCTGAACATGGGTTTCCGTGAAGACATCGAAAACATTTTGCAACAAATGCCCGAGTCTCGCCAAACTGTTTTGTTCTCCGCTACCATGCCCCGTCCAATCATGGACATTGCCCGCAACTACCAGAACAAACCAGTTCACGTTAAGGTAGTACAGGAAAAATTGACCAACAACTCCATTGAGCAGATCTATTTTGAGACATCCAATTCGGCTCGCCCGATTTTGATCTCAAGATTGTTCGAAATGAACAACTTGTCGCGGTCAATCGTGTTCACAAACACCAAACGTACTGCTGATGAATTGGCATTGACTTTGAAAAACCTGGGCCTAAGCGTAAAAGCCATTCACGGCGACCTCAACCAAACCCAGAGAAATCAGGTTTTGACTGCTTTCCGCGATGGCTCTTTGCAGGTGTTGGTGGCTACCGATGTAGCAGCAAGAGGTATTGACGTCAACGACGTAGATGCTGTTTTCAACTTCGATATTCCTTTGGATCCAGAATACTATGTTCACCGCATCGGTCGTACGGGTCGTGCTGGCAAATCAGGGATGGCGTTTAGTTTTGTAACCGGTCGCAAAGATTTTTACCGTCTAAATGACATCGAACGCTACTCCAAAGCCAAGATTGAAAAACGTCTTATCCCTACCCTACGCGAGGTAAACGTCCTCAAAAAACAACGCTTTATGGAGTTGTTGACAGGTTTGGTTCAAGCGGGCGGTTTGGATAAGTACGAACCACTGGTTAAAGAATTGAATGATGCCGGCATCACCAGCGACCAATTGGCGGCGGCACTGATCAAATACAATCTACCCGTTGAAAAAGACGTACAAGAATTGCCAGAATACGTAGAAGAAAGACGCGAGCGTCCGGACAGAGAAAACCGCAGCAGTGCCCCACGGAACAATGATTCTAGAGGAAGCAGCAACGGAAGCGGCAACGGTCGTCCTTACGAAAAACGCAGCGGCGGATATGATAAAGGCGGTTCTGAAAAACGCAGCGGCGGCGGTGACAGACCACGCAAGTCACGTTTTGCACGCGCTTAATCGTTAAGCACTAAGCATAAAATACAAAACCGAGGCCAGATCATTGCGTATCTGGTCTCGGTTTTTTTTGTGGTCCCGACAGGAATCGAACCTGTATCTTGGGTTCCGGAGACCCACGTAGTATCCATTCTACTACGAGACCATTTTTTTGCCCCTAAGCATTTATAACTTACGGACGGCAAAGATAACATTTTTTACAATCAGCTGTTTTAAATTCCCAAAAAAACGCGGGTGAAAAACACTAGGAATGTTTAGCATCGTCATTCCCCACCCAATGCTCAAAACAATCAAATAACGGCTGAAATCAATCGCTTTTTAAATTGTATTGCAAAAATTTAGGCTATATTTTGATTCCAAGTTGCTGTATCCTCAAATTATTTGATACCTAGTGAATAATCAGCCATTTAAATCAGATTGAATGGTTTTATAAAAAACTGACTGTCAATATTTTAAAAATTGATAACTTGAAAACATAATTGAGCCTTATTTCAAAATCGTGAATGACCATAAGCAAAATATAATCCTTCCCGAAGCTGCTCCTCTTCCCAGCGGGCAGGTATCTTGATAGAAAAAATCCGATCGTGTTCGTGGCTGCCCGTGGGGTAGCTATCTTATTACACGTTTTCAGATGGCTACCCTAAGGGCAACTGCGTGATTTGTACCATTTTTTCTACAAAGATGGCTGCCCTAAGGGCATCAAGAAGGGGAATGTAGTAAGTTATTTAAAAATAGATCTGTGATTTTCAATTTTTTACAATTGCTTGAGAACCCCCGATCCCTGAAGGGGAGAACTCCTTGGGTAAGCTTAACACCGTGCTCGTGGTCAGAACCTAGCACAGTGCAATGTATCAGCACCCTGTTCTCCCCATCAGGCGGGGGTTTTGATTTAATGCTTAAAACATTATAATTCAAGATAAATGCTTTTAATTTTTAACTAAAAGAAACCCTTGTAAAGTAGTGATTCCCGAATCTACTTCCAAACCAACTTTAAACGGGTACATCTTAACCCGAAAAATGCTGGCATGATGCGACATTTTGAAATACACCCTATGGTATTCTATAAACCGTATCACTTTTATCAACATGAGGTTTCCCTGATTCTGAATAGATCTTTTCGTAATAAGATGAAGAAATATTGCATACCTTTTTTAAATCCAATAATTCTGCATCAACAATGCCTTTATAAGATATAGAATCATAAAATCCCGGACGGGTAAAAATCTAAGAGACAATGTTCTGAATGTTCATATTGTACACACAATGGAACAAATAATTTACGGTTTTTCACTTTAGCTATAACTTGATATGCAAGAGATGTACAGCCACTTGATCTTATTTGGGATATGGCATAAATTCTTTTTTTTAGAAGGGAGTAATTTAAATTCAATAAGCGATACTGTATTATATTCCAATAGGATGGAATCTATGCAGTATTTGATCTGTACCAAATAAATTTTTGTGAAAAGATCTCTTACTGAATTACAACCATACAACTGATATTTTGCTTCTTTTTCATCTTCAATCGTATAGGTTATCAATTTACTAGGACTTTCGACTGTATCTAAATTGTCGAGCGCAAAAAAAACGGGTGATACCAATCCATAGAGGGGTGCATTTCTTTATTTTTCTCACATGAAAAAATAACCAGAAGCATTGAAAAATAGTAAATATTAAAAAATATACTCTTGGTATGAATTGGTTTAAAATAAAACAAATTATTCAATCCCCTAACCGCTATTTCTCACCCCCTGTATGCGAAAATAATATTTTTGGACGGCGATGATGAGTAGGCTGATGAGCCACAGTAAACTGTACCCAAAAGGTTAGACAGTAAAAAGGTGAGTTGTAAATTGATAAATGATGAAAAACTAAATAATTTTTTTTTGAGCAAACAGCAGCCAAAGCAATCCTCCCACTGTGAAGTGTTATTTTTTTATCCATGTCAAAATTAGCTATATCCAGGAGCAAAAACAAGCAAGTCAAAAAATAATCTGGGCAAACCCATGAAATTAGCACTGACCTCTCCGAGGTCTAAGGTTTGTAGCAAAAAAACCGATTTTTCGTGACCAAAAAACCTCGGAGAGGTCTAACCTGTGCTTATTGGTGGGCATATTACCAAGCTTAGACCGCTACGAGGTCGTTTCTGGTGTTCATACATCTGCCCTGTTGCTCACCAATTCCCTCGTTTCATTTCATCATTATCTTTTACCTTTGTGTTCAAAAATAGCTAGATGCGCAAAATTGCCATATCTGATATTCATGGCTGTTTTTATACCTTTCAATCCTTGCTGGATCGCTTAAGCCTGACTACAGCTGATGAGCTGATGCTGTTGGGTGATTTTGTTGATCGCGGCGCGCATACCAAGTTGGTGTTCGACTTTATTTTTCAACTCATTGAACAAGGCTATCAATTATCCTATTTGCGCGGCAATCATGAGCAAATGCTCTTGGATGCCTTACCTCCAGCCGATGCTAAGGCTGCCCAAAGGTTTAGCGTCAATGGCGGTTTAGAAACCATGACCAGTTTTGGCGTTCAAATGGCGGCCGATATTCCTGCTCCTTATCTGGATTTCATTTCCCGATTGCCTTTTTATTTTATCAACGACCCTTACATCTGCGTACACGGAGGCTTGGATTTCCGCAATACCCTTGATCCGCTGCACCGCCAACAAAATATGCTGTGGTTGCGCGATTGGTACGCTACAATCGATTATACTTGGTTGGGGGATCGCTACATCGTTCATGGCCATACACCCATTCCACGCTATACCTTGGAAGACCAATGGAATGACTTTGAAACTCTACGCGTGGTCAATATCGACAATGGCTGTGTGTTTGATCACCCTGAAATGGGAAGCTTATGCGCGGTGGATTTGACCCAGCGGAAATTGTATTTTGAACCTCGTCATCGACTTGATAAATCAGGAATGAATCCATGATTTAACCTTTTTTAACCATTAATCAATGGCAATTAACCTCCCTTCCAAGGTCGACAAGGTATCTTTGCCCAAGTTGAAATCACCAACCCTCTATTTGCTTAATCTTTGAAATCACCCAACTCTATTCATTATGAAGCCTATTTTACTCGTTATTGGTTTTCTTTTTTTCACCCTTACCTGCTCTTTTGCCCAATCTAAAATAGTCGGTACCGTCAACGATACGTTAAAAAAACCCTTGGCCGGCGCTACCGTCATGTTGATGCAAGCCAAGGATTCCCTGCTTTCTGGATTTGCCTTGGTGAATGATCAAGGTGCTTTCGAAATCCCCGGAATCAAAGCGGGGAATTACGTGCTTCAAGTCAGCTATTTGGGCTTCCGTACCCTCAAGCAAGCATTCACCGCCGAAGCTGGAAAAAGCCTGATCGATGTAGGTACGGTAAAGCTAGAACCTCAAAACAAACTGCTGGATGCCGCATTGGTCACCGGCGAACGCGAACCCATGCGCTTGCGCAAGGACACCATCGAGTTCAATGCCAATGCCTTCCAAACCGCACCCAATGCCACGGTCGAGGATCTGATCAGAAAATTGCCCGGCATAGACGTTGATAAGGACGGAACCGTAAAGGCTCAAGGTGAAACGGTAACCCGTGTATTGGTCAACGGCAAAGAATTTTTTGGTCGCGATCCCAAAACGGCCACCCGCAACTTACCCGCGGATGCGGTGGACAAAGTCCAAGTTTTTGACAAGCAGTCGGATCAATCTGAATTCAGCGGTGTAGATGATGGGCAACGCGAAAAAACCATCAACCTGACCTTAAAAAAAGACCGTGAAAATGGCACTTTTGGCACTGCCAGCATCGGCGGTGGCGATCCCAAGCGTTTTGAAGGTCGTGCCAACCTCAACCGTTTTAAGAAAAATGAACAGCTTTCCTTTATTGGAATGGCCAACAATACCAATAAACAGGGTTTCTCGATTTCTGAATACGCCGACTTCCTAGGCGGTATGCCTTCTGGCGGTGGCGGTGGCGGAGGCGGCGCGCGCATCATCACCGGTGGTAGCGGATCGGCCAATTCTGATGGCATCCCCGTTGATTTTGGTCGCAATTATGGTTTCACAAAAACCCTTGCTAGTGGTCTTAACTTCAACCACGAGTTCAGCAAAAAAACACAGCTGAACGGGAGTTATTCCTACAGCGGTTTTGATAAGTTGTCTAATAAAAAAAGTCGACAGGAAAACTTCCTTCAAGGCAGCAGCTATTTTCAAAACGATACTTCGAATCAGGAAGACAAAAACGCCAACCACCGCCTCAATTTTACCTTGGATCAAAAAATTGATTCCACCCAAGCGCTTCGGATGGTAACGCGGATTTCTTACAGTCAAAGTCAACAAGATGTATTGTCTAATTCCTTAAGCACAACTTCTGAACTGCAACCCCGCAACTCCAGCAATCAGAGCAACAATACCAAAGGGATGGGGATCAACTTTAACACTTCCTTGTTGTATCGGATCAAACTCAACAAAAGAGGGCGCAATTTCAATACTACTTTTGCCGTGGCTGTGATCAATAACCACAATGATGGCGCCAACCAATCGACGAATACTTATTTTCAAACCACTACCCCGCCCGTACAACAATTGCTCAATCAAACCAGCAATGCGCAAAATGATCGATTGACTTACAACTTCCGCGCTTCCTATACTGAACCCATTAAACGGGGTCAGTACTTAGAAGCGAACTATTCCTACAACCACCGGGGCAACGACAACAACCGCATGGTGTACGATTTAAAAACCGATGGATCTTTGGTTTTTTCGCCCAAATACAGCAACAACTACCGCAACGATTTCAATTTTCACCGCGCAGGTTTGAACTACCGCATTGCCAACCCTAAATTCAACTTCACTGCTGGATTGACGTTTCAACAAGCGCAGTTGAACGGGGTATTGTTGACCCAGGAGACCAACATCCGCCGTTCTTTTACCAACTTGTTGCCAACGTTACGCATGCGCTACAGCATTTCGCAGACCAAAAACTTGGTATTTGATTACGATACCGACATCAACGAACCCAGCATCACGCAGTTGCAGCCCGTTCCAAATTTGACCAATCCTTTGAACATTTATCAGGGTAATCCCAATTTGCGGCCGGAGTACGACCACAACTTCAACTTGCGTTACCTCAACTTCAATCAGTTTAACTTCAGCAATATTTTTGCTTTTGTCAACTTTACTTATACCCACAACCGCATTCAAAACACCCAGCAAATCAACGATCGTTTGGTGACGACCAGCACGCCAGTCAACGTTCCCGATGATTACCGCGTGATCAGCCGCTTCAACTATGGCGGTCGGATCAAAGCCATCAAAATGCGCTATAGCTTGGATGCCGGCTTGACCTACACACGGAGCATCAATTTCCTCAACGACGCTCGTTTCATCGCTTCTACGCGCACCCCCAACACGGGTTTACGTCTGGAAAACCAAGTGAAGAAAGTCTGGGATTGGTCTATCGGTACGCGGGTCAACTATTCCAATACCGCCAACTCCGTAAACACCAGTACCAGCTTGGCTTATTTCACTTACGAACACACCGTTGACCTCCGCGTTCCTTTTGCCGACAACAAGTTCAGCTTTACTACGGATCTAAATTATCAACAGTACCGCGGGTTGAACAATGGCTTTAACCAAGACATTCCCATTTGGGGTGCTTCTTTTTCTTGTTTTTTCCTCAAAGCCAACAAAGGTCAGTTGAAGCTTGCTGCCTTTGACATTTTGAATAAAAACAAGGGCATCAGTCGTCAAGTGAATTTGAACTCCATATCCGATCAAAATGTAGCCTCCTTGGCACGTTATTTCTTGTTGAGTTTTACCTATTCCATCAAGGGATTTGCAAAGACCAACAATAATCAAGGTGGGATAATGCGTATGTTCCGGTAGGAGCGTGCGTGTTGGATACTTTATTGCACATCTGTAAAAACAAACCATATCAGGTTTTTACGGATGTGCAATGAAGTAATAATTCCATTTTTTAAAAAACTGGGTCTCGAATTCCATTTTTGACAAAGGTGCGCCGCCGCGCAACCATTTGTTCATCAGGGACACTTTTAAGCCTGCCGCGGTCAGCAGATCGTATACTTTGGTAGGCGTGGCATTGTAGTATTCGGAAGCGCCCAAGCCATGTTCAAAAATGACTACCGGGTGGTATTTTTTCAAGGTCTCTACTGCCCCTTCAAGCACCAACAACTCACCGCCTTCTACATCAATTTTAATCAAGTCTACGCGTAGATCAGCAGGTAAAAAAAGATCCAATTTTTCGGTTTTCACCGTCAGCAATTGATCAACCTCATTGGCGCGGTCGTATTGTCTTTTTTTGAGTCCACTGTAGGAAGGATTGGACACCACATAATTGAAACTAGCCGTACCCGTTTCATTGCTGAGCGCACGTTCTACAATGGTACAATTCGTTCCCTGGTATTTGGTCGCTAAATTGCGGTAAAGATCGGGAATGGGTTCAAAACCAAAATGCTGGCCTTGCGACGCCGCCTTGCGCATGATGTCCAACACCTCGCCTTTGTGACACCCCACATCAATGCAATTGCTATCTGCCCTACAAACCCGCTGTATGATGGCGGTGGTTTGACGATCGTAGCGTTGATTTTGGGTAAAAGCGATGGGCAGGCTTTTTAGCACTTTTTTGATGACTTCCTTCATATCCTGATTTGCTTGCGCATGATGGGTACGGAATAGTAGTACCGAATTTTCGGCCAAAATAAGCAAATCTGCTTAGAACTTGTTCGGGAATTTAGCGGAAAGAAGGAAGAAGATGTTGGTAGGAATGAGGTGGAACAAAAAAGCTAAATCAATTGAAATAATCTTGACATACAATAGAGATAACACTTGGGATCCGAGGCAAAAATAAGCTCCGCGTAACCCCACGAAATTAGTACTGACCTCGGAGAGGCTACTACTGGTATTCATGTGTGAGTTTTGAAAATAAATAAATTGACAGGTATTGTAAAACTTTTTTTATAAATTTGTTTTGGTTAAAATAAAAAACTTTTTTTTGTTTAAAAAAGATGGCAAATATCTATGACCAAATATTTAAAGAAAATATTGAATCGCTGCTTTTGCCTTTGTTAAAAAAGTTATTGGGGATAGATCCGCCGAAATTAATCCCGATCGATGCCAAAATGCAAGTGACTCAAGAAGCTGAAATGGATAGCATCCGACGGGTCGT
>JBBRGN010000087.1:0-15909 GCA_038240665.1 Chitinophagales bacterium
AGTTTAGAGAAAGAAAACACCTTAACATGAAATACCGCAATGTATCGTTTTTGATATTTTTTACCTTTCTCTTTACGCAACTAACCGGGCAAAAAAATCGTCCACTTAGCCTTCATTACACCACACCAGCAAAGGAATGGGTCGAAGCACTGCCCATTGGTAATGGTTTTATGGGCGCTATGATCTATGGCCGGTCGAGTGAAGAACTGATCTCACTCAATCACACAAATTTTTGGTCGGGAGCGCCAAAAGACTGGAACAATCCTACCGCAAAAAATCAGGTAGAAGAGGTAAAAAAAAACCTTTCTGCTGGCAAAAACGCGGAAGCGGAAGCCGTACTCAAAAAAATGCAAGGACCTTATACCCAGGCATATCAACCACTGGGCGATCTTCACCTCAGTTTTCCCGACTCCGAAGTGGCGCAGCAATACCAGCGTGATTTGGATTTGGACAATTCGATCGTGAGTTCCACTTTTTTGACCCGCCAAAATCAATTTCGGCGGGAAGCATTTGCCAGCAACCCCGATAAAGTTATCGTACTTCGATTCACTGGATCAGGAACGGGGGCCATCAACTTTACTGCCCGTCTTGATTCCCGGGTGATGTACAAAGTAAGGATCGAAGACAATATCCTAAAGATGCGTTGCAAAGCGCCTAAACAAGCCGATCCCAACTATTTAGGAAAAAAAGATGTGGATGCCTTGCAATATGACCCTTGGGGTGGCGAAGGCATGGAAGCTGAAGTGTGGATCAAGATCGTCCACCAAGGCGGAACATTATCGGTAAAAGGTGATGCCTTGACCCTCAGCGGGGCAGATCAAGCACAGTTGATCATTGCCACTGGAACCAGCTACAATGGACGGTTTAAATCACCAGGTTTGGCTGGTAAAGATCCTGAAGCTGAAGTGAAGCAAATTTTAGCAGGGGTGGCCGATATGACTTATGATAGCCTGTTTTCTCGGCATATCCGGGATTATCGCGCTTTTTTTGGTCGCGTACAACTCAACTTAGACAACATTGGCGCCACTAATGCACCTACCAATCAACGCATTGTCAATTATGCCCAGGATGCTGATCCATCGTTGGTTGCCTTGTTGTTTCATTATGGGCGGTATCTGTTGATCTCTTGCTCGCGTGCCGGAGGGCAAGCTGCTAACTTACAAGGGATCTGGTCAGATCAAGTACAACCTCCCTGGAGTTCCAACTACACGGTCAACATCAATACCGAAATGAATTACTGGCCGGCCGAGGTTGCCAATCTGTCCGAAATGACCCAGCCCTTGTTTGATCTAGTAGAAGACCTGTCGGTTAATGGTAAAGTTACAGCCAGCACCAACTATGGCTATCCAGGCTGGGTGGCGCATCACAATGTAGATGTCTGGGCACACAGCGCGCCGGTTGGCAACTATGGTAAAGGCGACCCGCGCTGGGCAAACTGGTCGATGGGTGGCGCTTGGTTGTGCCAGCACTTGTTTGAACATTATCGTTTTACCGGAGATCAAGCATTTTTGAAAAAATACTACCCGGTCATCAAAGGGGCAAGCGAATTTGTCATTGCCATGTTGGTGAAAAACGCAGCTGGTAAGTATGAAACCGCTTTTGGCGTTTCGCCTGAAAATGGTTATTTGCTGGGAGGGAAAAACTTGTCGATTTCGCCAGGCGGTGGAATGGATCTAGCGATTACCAAAGAACTCTTGGACAACTGCCAGCAAGCGGCTAAAATCCTGGATATTGATACCGATTTCCGAAAAAAATTGGAAGAGCTATTGCCTCAACTCCAAGCCCTCAGGATTGGCAAGGATGGTCGTTTGTTAGAATGGAACCAAGAATACCCAGAAACCGAACCACAACACCGCCACTCTTCACATCTATATAGTTTGTATCCAGGCATACAAGTCAATCCGTGGATTGATCCAACGCTGTTTTTGGCCACTCAGAATTCCTTAAATGGGCGTGGTGATGCGGGGACTGGCTGGGCGATGGGTTGGAAAATCAACTTTTGGGCGCGTTTGTTAGATGGCGATCATGCCCTGAAAATCGTTAAAAACTTGCTTGTACCCGCCAAGTCAGCGGATGAAAATTATACCCGCGGGGGAATCTACAATAACCTTTTTGATGCCCATCCGCCTTTCCAGATTGATGGTAATTTTGGGGCAACGGCAGGGATTGCGGAGCTGCTGGTGCAATCGCATACCGGAGCAATTCATCTTTTACCCGCTTTACCTACTACCTGGAAAAATGGTTCGGTTATGGGATTGCGGGCACGTGGGAACTTTGAAGTAGACATGGATTGGCAAGAAGGCGCCATCAAAAGCGGTAAAATCATAGCAAATTCAGGTGGGCTCTTGACAATCCGTTCTGAATGGCCTTTAAAAATTAAGGGAGGAAAAAAAGTAAAAAAAGCCGGGAATACCTTACAACAAGGTCAGGCGCAAAGCCGCGCCAACCCCGAAAGCTTAGGCGCTTGGCAATCCAAGCCTTATTATTTGTACAACTTGGAGACTCAATCAGGTCAAACGATTTTGATAACCAAGAAATAAAGGTATTTGGCTAGACAGAGCATTTTTGCCTAGCCAAATACCTTTATAATTTTTTTAAAAATTCCAGCAAGGCCTTGCGCTCTTCAGCCGTCAAAGCATCGCTAAAGGCATGACCTTGGTTGCTGTAGCCATTGAGCTGAGTATTGTAGGTGTTGGTATCAGTGGGGCCGGTTTCGGAGGTATATTTCCAGCCTATTTTTGCCAAATCATAATCATTGGAGTCAAAAGAGCGGCGCCAATATTTGGGACGCTGCGGGCTGTAAAGCAGATCCTCCAAAGTAGGTACTGATCCGTTGTGGAGATATGGCGCACTTGCCCAGATGCCATCAAGCGGGGGCGCTACGTAGGCTGCGCTGGGTTTAGCGGCCGATTTGCGGGGTGATTGTCCGTACCAGCTTTGCGTATACCAATCGTTGAAACTAGGGTTGATCAAAAAATAATTGGCGTAAGTGGGGTCGGTACCGACTTTGTCTAAATCTACCAGTAGATTGGGATAACTTGCAGGAGCAACACTCTGACCATGACAGGCTGCACATTTCGCAGCGTATATTTTGCTTCCGGTTTCTACCAACGTTGCGTCAATTTGATTGGGATAAGTGGGCGCTTTCAAGTTTTGCAACCAGGCCAAAACATCTTTAAAATTGTTGTTGATCCGTCGAGCGGTTACCGTATCTTCGACTGCAACTACCGCTACTTGCATCAACAACTTAGTGAAATCGCCCCGTCCCATTCCATTGTAGTACAGCGCATATTTTTTGCCTACATTCCAAAGCGGAGGTACATCCGATCCGATGACATTGGCAGGGATGGGGAAAACGGGATTGACATTCCAAGCCAAAGTAGCGCCAGTACGATGTGCTACACCCGCTTGTTCCAACATAAAAGCCGGATTGATGCCCTTAAAAGGCAAAACAGTGTAAGGAGAAACGGTTTTGGCGCCTCTGGAATAAGGTTCATAGGCTTGCCATTCGGGTGTGTTTTCTTTGTACTTGGCTTTTACCGCAAAATCGAGGATCGTAAAAAGTTGAGTATTGTTTTGGGTGAAATCCATGGTACTATTGCCCAAACCTGCAATAAATTGACCGTTTATTTTGGCCGAATGGCAACCAAAACAGGCCACTCCACCCACCATTTTTGCCCCAGCCGCGGTAGTGAACACATTAAAAGAAGGAGGTATATTGGCATTGTCGCCTGTACGAGCGAGCAGGTTTTCAGTGCTGAGATTGCTGGGAAAGGCCGTATAGATGTCGTAAGGTATACCCCCGCCAATGAAATCGCCGTTACGTAAATAATCATATCCTTTGAGGCCATCGCCATCGCGACGTTGGGGGTTTTCGGGAAGCGGAGTAGTACCAGAAGGCGGTTCTACGAGGCCAGATGCTTGTTCTTTGGCACAAGCTAATGAAATTAGTAAAAAGAGAAGGATGGAAAATCCTTTAATTTTTTGTTTTTGAGACATAAAAGTAGGCTTTGGATGATACAATTTTTTAACAGTCAGTTGGATGGAAAGTTTAATTTCCCGTTTAGTCAATCCTTGGTTTAGCAGAAAATCAGCAACTTTTTTTGCTTTTTTGTAAAAAGAATAACTGATACCAGCTGGGCATATTCATGGATGGAAATGGGTTTCATCGAAAACCTTTGGTTGCTTTGCGATGTTTTTCAACCTTTATATAGACAGCATCAATAAACATCTGTAATATTGCTTGCTTATCTCAATCACCCTATGAAGTCAATTTCTTCTGCCATTTTTACCAACTTAAATAAGATCTCCGAATGGAAGATCAAACCTTTTGGTCGAGCAGCAAAAGTTCCGGTAGGGGAGCTCTTCAAAATGGGTAATTTTCAATGGTTGTTGGCGCATGATTTTAGCTCCATTGCCGCAAAATGGCCAACTGACCCAGGTAATCAATTTTTAAGTGCAGCTTATCTCAGTGCATTAGAGCATGCCGCTCCCAACGATGCCTCTTGTTCTTATCTTCTGGTTTTTGAAAAAAACGAAGCTGTAGCCGGTTTTTTGATTCAGCAAATGTCCTTTAACACGCGTCGAAGTGTAAAAAGTTTGCGAGAAGCGACCGGAACAGGATGGGGTGACCGAATGAAAAGGTTATTGAGCAAGGTGGGAAATTTTAAAGCTTTGGTTTTGGGAAATTTGTTGCTTACGGGGGAAAATGGCTATTGGACTACTTTGCCCGCTATGCGTTTTGAACCGCTTTTTTTGCAAACCTTGAAGTTGATGGAACAATTGGCGAAGCAATTGGGAATTGGGGCGATGATGGTTAAAGATTTTTTTCAGCGTGATTTGGTCGTAGAGGCGGCGGGTTACCATCCCTTGAGTTTTCAGCCAGCTATGGTGTTGGAGCTTCCCCCAGAGTGGAAAAGCTTTGACGACTACATAGAAGCGATGAGTTCGAAGTACCGCGTACGTACGCGGAGGGCTTATAAAAAAGGGCAATCCATTGACTTTAAATCCCTGGCTATTCAAGAAATTGAACTCCGAAATGCCGAACTTTATGAACTGTATCTACAGGTATTGGATAATGCTGATTTTAATGCCCTTACTGCTCACCCTGATTACTTTTTGCAATTAAAAAGACACTTAAAGGAAGACTTTGACTTGGTGGGATGTTTTATTCAACAACAATTGGTCGGTTTTTTTACGACCATTCGCAATCATGAAGAGCTGGAATGCCATTTTATTGGATTGGAAGCAAGTTCAAACCGGGAGCATCAGGTATACCTCAACATGCTTTACCGCATGGTTGAAAAGGGGATTCAACTAGGCGTACATCAAATATCCATGGCTCGTACGGCACTAGAAATCAAAAGTTCGGTTGGCGCGGTTGCGCACCAGCAATTCTCTTATCTGCGACATAGATTGCCCGTGCTAAACCATATATTGCCTTATGTGGTACGTTTTATGGAGCCTCAAGAACAATGGATCCCTCGTCATCCTTTTTCAAAAAATGAAACGCCTTAGGTCAATTTAAAGATAAAGGTCTTCACTCCGAAGCCAAATTCTTGAACAATTTCTGAAGAAAAACGTAAAATATTTATTTACTTTTACTTTAGCTTAGCACTTATGCAGTTCGTTCATGCGAATTGTTTTTGGTGTTGATGTTTACCTATGGGCTACAAACTATATGAGAATTCTACCTTCAAAAAGCAAACAAAAACGCCCTTTTTTTTGGCTACAATCCCTGTTTCTGGTTTTGTGCCCTATGTTACTTATGGCTCAAGCCACCCACATCAACACGAATTTTATCTCCTTTCAAGATGGTTTAGCAGACTGGACAGTCAGTGCAATTCACAAAGATCATTATGGATTTGTATGGATAGGTACCGAAAATGGATTGCAGCGATTTGATGGCTATAAATTTTTAAATTTCAATACGGAACCAGGTAATCCTAACCGAATTTCTGATCATTTTGTACATTCCATCCATTCTGTTAAGGAAAAAAAATTAGCCATTTTTTATGAACACAACCTCAATTTCCTAGACTTAGTCGATCCACAAAACAATGAAGTTGAGAAAATCGAACTCACGCCAGCTAAAGGCGTCTCTGGAGTAGTACGTAAAATTCGTGTAGATGATCGAGGCAATATCCTGGTCATTGCATCTACTCGGCGAAATATCCGGGTTTTTCAATACCATTTTTCGTCCAAGAAATTTCATTTAGTAGTTCAGCTCAAAGTAGACAATAGTGAAGATTTAAAAAATCAATGGCTAGATGCGCTGCAAATAGCGGATACTCTGTGGCTAATTGTAGATAGTCGACATGGCATTTTTTTAACTACGCCCAATGAAATTCTTCGCCGTTTTCCCCCTGATCGTTTTAAAGGGAATTTTATCACCGAGGAAAATACAGAAACCTGGTCAACCATACTTCACCGGGATAAAATGCAGCGTATTTGGCTGGCTTTTCATAATGTGCCTACTGTATTTCAATACGATGTAAAGAATCAGCAATTTATTCCGCTAATGGGGTTATCTAATCAGGGCGAATACAGCCACCTTTGGGAAGATCAAGCAGGTAATCTGTTGTTGGATCACACCAATGGGCTGGGGAGCTATCCGATTGCGGAGGAACTATTTTGCTACACTAAAAAAAATAAATTAAAAAATTTTAGTAATTTATTGGTAATCAGTCCAGTAATTCTTGACCTATACAGTGATGATTTTTTTAACACCATTTTTTTTGGAATTGATACCGGTTTGAAAGTATTCCGCAATAACCAATTGGTAGTACGCAACTTTTTGAGCCTTGATGTACCTAATGATCAATTTGGAAGGGTAATGCGTGGTATTACCAGCGATGGTAAGCAAAATGTTTTTTTCGCTGCCGAAAATTCAAATTGGTATACCCTGAACCGAAATACCCAAAAAATAGATACGATTTTTTTGAAAGACGAAAAAGATGGCAAGCGGATTGATTTTAGTTGCTGTTTTGATTTAGAATATGATAAAGCAGGATACGTTTGGGGAATCGCTTGCAAAGGGCGGGGGCTTGGAATGGTAATCCGCTATAATATAAGCACTAAGCTTGCCAAAGTTTTTAATTATCCCGCAGCTTTTAAAGGCCTTGTACGATACAAAGACGGCTGTTTTTTGCTGTTGGCGGTGCTGCCAAATGAAGAAAATGCCTTGTTATGTTTTAATCCTGAAAAGAATACTTTTGAATTATTTACGACTAGCGAAGGGCGAAATCCTTTTCAATTTCTAAGCCTCAACTATATTATTAGCAGTAAAAATGGGCACTTTTGGATTGGTACAAACAAAGGACTATTTAATCTAGATTTTGCAAAAAAACAAGTTAGGGCTATTCGGTCTACCGCTTATCTCGACAATCAAATCGTCTACGCTTTATATGAAGATCAGCAAGAAAATTTGTGGGTAGGTACTTCTTTTGGATTGGTTCGATACCATCCAAAAGAAGAGAAAGTTAAATTTTATGGCGTAAACCAGGGCCTCTCAAGCGGGGTCGTTTCTGGTGTTTTGAAAGATCAATTCGGGAATTTGTGGGTTAGTACCCATGATGGGTTGAATCATTTGGATTTAAAGAGCGATCGGTTCACCAAATTTTTTGATATAGATGGCATTTCCCACAATTCATTTACGAGGTATTCTTTTTTTCGGGACAATGATAACACCATATATTTTGGTACGGTAAACGGGATCAATGCCCTTAGACCGGAATTTTTACAACAAAAAGAGGATATTCCTCCGGTCCAATTGACCTCCATTTCAAAATACGACAAGCGAATTGGCAAGGAGATATTGATGAATAAAAATCTGCGGGAGCTTCGTGCTTTGGTGGTGAAACCCTGGGAGTCCAACGTCAACATCGAATTTTCACTACCAGTCTATACCAACCCTAAAAACAATAACTATTTCGTAAAATTAGTTCCCGATGATGGGCGCTGGATTTCGTTGGGGAATGAACACCACCTCTTGTATGCGCAACTTACTCCTGGAAAACACGAACTCTACATTCGCGGCAATGATCCACGGGGGGGATACAGCAAAAAAACTTTGGCTTTACAAATCATTGTTGAACAACATTTTTATACCACCCGCTGGTTTTTTATTTGCCTAGGTTTATTTTTATTGGCGTTGGCGTACTTTGCTTTGAAGTATTGGTTGTTGCAACAGCTTAAAATGGAACGCATCCGCACTCAACTGGCGAGTAATATTCATGACGAAGTCAGTGGTTTGCTGGCTGGTATAGCATTACAATCCGAGGTGTTACAATGGGACATTCATGATCCTAAAGTTATAGAAAAATTAAAAATAGTAGCTGAAGTAAGTAGAAAAGCGATGTCCAAATTACACGACGTAATTTGGTCGGCTGATGCCCGTCGAGATCATGTGCAAGACCTCTTGATCCGTATGCAGGAACATGCTGACGACGTGCTGTCGCCTTTGAATATTAGGTACGATATTAAAATGGAGTATTTAAACCTTAAAGCATTGGTTCCTGTACAAGTTCGTCAAGATCTTTATTTTATCTTCAAAGAAGCCATTAACAATGTTGCCAAACACGTTTCTGAAGGTTCGGTACTGGTTGTTTTGAAAAACGAAGGTCAGTTCTTTATCATGAGCATCAAAGACAATGGTAAAAATGTGCCTTCTGGAAACATCAAGTCAGGACAAGGATTAAAAAATATGTCGATGCGCGCCAAACGCATTCATGCAACTTTGACCACCGAATGGGATGGCGGCTTTCATATAGTATTACAAATGAAGCGCTTCCGTTAGAAATTTCCAATAGAATATGATGGAGTAGTACATAGATTGCTATTTCCTTGAGCCCCATCTTTATGGGGTTGTATGATTTTTTTGTAATGTCTATATTTGCGGGGGCAATTGGTTATTTGATAAACTAAACCTCAAAAATATAGCTCTGGTGAGCATTCTACCTCAAAGTTTGGAATCCGAAGCTAAGCTCTAGTATTGTGGACGCTTCAGTGGTTCTGTATAGATTAAAAACCAATAGTTCAACTTACTTTTAAAACCTCCATCTTCAATCCACCAGATTGTTTTTTGGAGGTTTCTTTTTTTTGATTATTTTTGCTTTCCGTTAAATTTACTGTCGCCATTGATCAGGGACGAGTCGATCACAATTGGTAGCTTATTGTTGAATCATTCCTTAACTTCGCTTCCTTCAAAGACAGTATTATGGATTTGCAAATCGCTCAAAAAGCCCTTAAACGATATTTTGGTTATTCCCAATTTCGACCCTTGCAGGAGGAAATCATTCAGTCGGTTTACGATGGTCGTGATGCACTGGTTCTCATGCCCACTGGTGGTGGTAAATCCATCTGTTACCAAATTCCTGCCGTTACCATGCCCGGTACGTGCATTGTGGTTTCGCCATTGATTTCGCTGATGAAAGATCAAGTGGAGGGCTTGCTAACCAACGGCATCAGCGCGGCTTATCTCAATAGTGCGCAGACGGGCGAAGAACAACGCAGGGTGGAAAATGATTTTTTTGGCGGCAAACTGGATTTGCTGTACATCTCTCCTGAAAAACTGGTTTCTCCAGGTTTTTTGCCCTTGTTAAAAAGTGTCAAAATCAACCTTTTTGCGGTGGATGAGGCGCATTGTATTTCTTCTTGGGGACACGACTTTAGACCGGAATATACGCAGCTCCGATTTGTAAAACAACAGTTCCCCAACATCCCTATCGTAGCCTTAACCGCTACCGCTGATAAAATTACGCGTCAGGACATTGCGCAGCAATTACAGATCCAACAAACGGGATTGGTATACATCGCTTCCTTTGATCGCCCAAATCTTAGCCTTACCGTTGCTCCCGGACAGAAACGGCTGGAACAAATGCTGGAGTTTATTAAAAAACGACCCAAACTATCGGGCATTGTTTATTGTCTAAGTCGAAAAAGCACCGAAGAACTTGCTGGCAAATTACAAGCCCAAGGACTCAAAGCGGCAGCTTATCATGCCGGTTTGAGCAGCCAGCTGCGCAGCAAAGTACAGGAGGATTTTATCAACGATAAAACACCGATTATTTGCGCTACCATCGCTTTTGGAATGGGTATCGACAAATCCAACGTTCGCTGGATCATTCATTATAATTTGCCAAAAAACTTAGAAGGGTACTACCAGGAAATTGGTCGTGCTGGCCGCGACGGCGCTAAAGCAGATGCTCTATTGTTTTATAGTTTTAATGATGTAGCTGTTCTCCAAGACATCATCAATGGCAATCCCAACGAACAAACGGAGGTTCAGTTGATGAAATTAGAGCGCATGCGGCAGTACGCTGAAGCATTGGCCTGTCGCCGTCGGATTTTGTTGGCTTATTTTGGTGAAAATACCGAGAAAGATTGTGGTAACTGCGATGTCTGTAAAGATCCGCCGCAGTATTTTGATGGAACTGTGATTGCCCAGAAAGCCCTTTCTGCCATCTATAGAGTAGACCAGCAAGTGGGCATCAATTTGCTGATTGATATCCTCAGGGGCTCGAACCGCAAGGAAATTATCCAGTTGGGTTTTGACCAAATTAAGACCTATGGTGTTGGCCGTGAACTGTCACAATGGGAATGGCAACAGTATTTGGCGCAACTGGTTAATCTGGGCTACATTGAGGTTGCCTACAATGAAAATAACCTCCTCCGCTTAACCGAGCCCAGTAAAGGCGTGCTTTTCAACCAGCAAAAGGTACAGCTGGTGAAAACGACCACCTTTAAGGAGCGTCAGGAAAAAGAAAAAGTACAGGTGACCAAGCAAAGTCGCCAGGAGAAATACCGCGACGAACTATTTGAAGCGCTGCGTGAAGTCCGTACCACCGTTTCTCGCGTTTTTGGACTGCCTCCCTATTTGGTTTTTAGCGATGCGACTTTAGAGGAAATGGCTCGACGAAAACCTACAAACGAAAAAGAGATGCTGCAAGTGCCTGGGGTAGGGGAGAAGAAGCTGGAACAGTTTGGTCATTTCTTTTTGGAAAAACTATTGGAATTGACGGAGCCCAAAGATGGCGGTAATGGTATAAAAACCTCCACTTATCAAATTACGCAGACTTACTTAAAGCAGGGCTTGTCGCCTGATGAGATCGCCCGAGTACGCGACGTAACCATTGGAACGGTTTTTTCACACATCGCCCACCTTTATGAAAAAGGAGAATCCATTGACATCAGTTTTTTTGTGACCCAAGAAGAATTACAAACCATTATCAAAAGTTTCCCCTATCTCCAGAAACCCAACACAATGAAGGATATTTCGGAATACTTCGAAGGCAAATACAACTACAATCAAATCCGCTTGGCCATCGCTCATCAACGTAAAATGGGGGGATGATGAAAAATGGCCATCGTACCCATGGCTAATTATCCAGATTGGCCAAAGCCCGATTGGGGTAATCTGTTATAATGCCATCTACGCCAATCCCCTTGAGGAACAACATCGTTTCGCGGTCATTGACCGTCCATGGTATGATTTTCATGCGCTGAGCGTGCGCCTTTTGCACCACGTTGGCGGTTACCATTTTGTAGTAAGGACTATAAATTTTGGGCACAAAACCCAGTTCCTCAATATTAGCTTGCATACCGCGGGTGTTTTCTACCAGTAAAGCCAGGGTTGTTTCCGGCGAAAGCTTTTTCACAACCTGGAGCGCCCGCGGATCAAAAGACTGAATACAAACCCGTTCCTGGATTCCCAATTTTTGGATCACTTCCAATACCAACTGAGCAAAAAAAGCAACCGGAGGATGTTTGATGCCGTCCCAATCGGGTTGACTTTTTATTTCCACATTGTAAAAAGGCAATACTCTACCATTGTCTCGGCAGTAACTTTCTACCGCTTGGATCATGGTAGAAAAAAGAGGTATATGGGCATCCATGATGACTTGTTCGGGGAAGCGACGATTGCCGCGTTTGCCGCAATCATAAGTTTTTACCGTTGCATAAGGCATTTCATAGATCAGCAATTTCTCTTCCATGCTTGGTTCAACAGGTGAGCCGTCGGGCAAAGAACAAAACTCAGCGGACATCCAAGGATCGTGAGAAACCACCACCTGACTGTCTTTGGTAATGGCCAAATCCAATTCTAAGGTGCGGATTTGCGGATAATCCAAGGCTTTTAAAAAGGCTGGTATGGTGTTTTCAGGCATTAATCCGCGAGCCCCGCGGTGGCCTTGCCAATCAAAAGTTGCTGGATCTGGCATCATTCGAGCGGTAGGACTTTTAATTTGGCATGATCCTACAAAAAGAGACAGGACTAAGCCAAAAAAGGTGGAATTATTTTTTGTAAAAAACTTCATAACAATGACTTAAGAATTGTTTCGGCGTGTAACTGATAGTCGAATTTCTAAAATGGTTGAACCGCTTAAGCTGGCACTGCCGCAAACTGATCCGTCTTCGCCCTTCAGTAAATTGTTGGAACCGTTTACCTTAGCTTCGTATTTTACCGTATAATCACGGGCAAGAGCGCCCAGTAGTTGAATTTGGAAACCAACAATTCGCCGTCGTTTGTCTCTGGTTCCAGCAAAGCTTCCCTCTTCAGCAAAAGGAGAAGGGCCTTGCTTGCCAATGAATACTCGGTATTGAACACGAATTTCGGGGTGTGGCGGTTGTAAACGCAATTGAAAACCCATCAAGCGATTGTTGGGGTATTGATCGCTAGTCAGCACGCCATCGGTAATGGCTACTTCGGATCCCTGGGAAAAATTGGCTTTACCGCTAATGTCAAAAACGTCAAGTGGTTTTAGCGTTGCTTGAGCGTTTTGCACCGCTTTTTGTGCATTGATGCGCCCAAATCCATAATAGGCGCTTTGCCCATTGGCATCGTAGCCGCCACTAAGCTTGTCAATTTGATCACAAGAGGCACGTAATATATTTTTCACCTGGGTCCAAGTTAAATTGGGATTGACTGCCAAAATTAAGGCGGCTACTCCAGCTACACCAGGGCAAGCGCTGGAGGTACCTCCGAAAGTAGCGGTGTAGTTTCCGTCTAGATCACCAAGGGTGTTTTCCGCATCTTGACCGCTAATATTGTAGCCTTGATTCCCTGGCCGGTCAGTTGTCCATATTCCTGGAGAAGCAGGGCGCGGATGATTAAGTTCCGGTGCAAAAACGTCATTGCTTGGGAAAGCGCACCAAACAGCTTGGCCAAAATCACTGTATACCGAGCGTTTTCCTTGATCGTTACATGCGACTACGGCGATCACTTTGGGGTAACTGGCATAACCATCGAATTGTACATCTTCATTGCCGTTTCCAGCTGCCCAAGTAATCACGCAGCCTTTGCCGCCTCGACCTTTGGTAGCTGCGTATTCAATGGCGAGCCTGGAACTATCTGGTAATGGGAAATTGGTGCGGTGCAGGGGATCACTGGGGTTGTACCAAGCGCCGTCCGCGGGTCCCCAACTGCAAGATATAACATCGGCGCCTTTGTCTGCGGCCCAAGCAAAAGCTTTTGATTCTGCTATGGAGCCTAGCCCACCACAGCGGATGGGCAATAACTTTGCTTCGGGTGCAACTCCTGAAGCTTTGAACATCCCAGCAGCACACGCTACCCCAGCGCAGGCCGTACCGTGGTTTTCATTGGCATATTTGGGGCGGGCGTCATTTACATTTTGAACTGTATCGCGCGGGAAAACAACTTTACCAGGCGCGCTAAACTCCGGGTGATCATAAGCGACGCCGTCATCAATAATGCAGATGGTCGATCCCGCACCTTTGGTGATTTCCCAAGCTTTTTCAATCGCCACATTTTGGTCGATTACTTGGTTGTTGATGGTCGCTTTTGCAAGGTGCCACTGCATCGGATGAATGGCCTTGTTTTTTTTCTCCATTAACAATTCCGGGTGGCAATATTCCACTTCGGTTTTGGCCAATAACTTTTGGGAAATGTCAAAAATAGCAAGTCCGGTACCTTCGTTAGCTTCAGCAAAAAACGCATTTACAGCAAAGGTCAATTGCTCTTTTACCGCCAGGCCAAATTCATCCAGAATAGCAGCACAAACTAGAGGATCAATGTCGTCAAAAAATTTGACAAAAAAATTCTCGGTGTAGACATACAATATGTTGGTCTTATTGTCTTTGAGTACGCGACCAGTAAAACGAATACCCTCCTGATCTTTAAGCACTTTGCGCAAGTCGTTGCGGATACTTAATGCACTTGCTTCCTTGCCATCAATGATTCTGTAAACCGTTACTTGAGCCTCGGGGAAAGCCGCAATGGGATGGATGTTGGCTACCAATGCTCGGGTAGCGATTGGTAGTTCCAATTGCGATAATTGAACCTCTTTTTGGGTACGGATTACGACCATATCATTGGCTTCTACCAGCTGATAGGTTTGGCCAATCTTGCCACCATAGCGAAAAGTATACATAAGCCTGGAGATTAAGGAATGAAAGATCAGGGAGTAATATCTGAAAAAACTACATCAAGAACGATATGCGAAAGAAAAGCTTGTGTTAATTATGCGTAAAATAGCAAAAGCCTCTGTAACGCTTGGTTACAAAGGCTTTTCTAGTTTATAGTGCGGAGAGACAGGGATTCGAACCCCGGGAAGTGTTACCTTCGGCGGTTTTCAAGACCGCTGCATTAAACCGCTCTGCCATCTCTCCTCGTTCAAAAAACTCGTACTATTCTATTTAAATAACTCCGAGTGGCTAATGTGGGGGCAAAAATAACCGTTGCTGAGGAAAAAAGAAATATTTCAGACTCTTTTTAATTTTTTTCTTGCGAGCAATTTTAAAATAGCCTCAAGAAATGGCGAAATCAAGCGATTCTCGTTTACTTCTAGTCTTCTTTAAACAAAATAGGCTTGAGTTTTGCGCCCGTTTGTTTGAGCAAACGTAGCACCCCTTTTTGACCACCTAAATGAGCTGCACCGATGGCAAAAAATGTGGAATGCCCATGCGCTAATGCCAATATTTTGTTCGCCATTAGATGATTGCGATCATAAAGTAAAAAACGGCGAGCGCCGCCAATACTTTTTTTAGCCGCTTTGAACAAACTTTGATAATCACCAGTAGCATACAATTCTATCATTTTGAACAACTCTCGTCGTTCCTTATTGATATTTTTGCCTAGATACAGCAGGTCTTTTAGTTGTTCTTCCAGGGGAATTTTGTGAAGTACTTGTAACTGCTGTTCCGTCGTTTCCAAGCCATGCCCTTTTTTTCCTTGTCGCCGGGCATAATCCCAAAGATATTGATCCAAGGTGTATGGCATTTCGGAAGGCATGAGCTGTTCCTGTACCAATTGACAAAGCACGATGGGTAAGAAATGTTGGAATTGATCGATATCCAGGCCGCTTGCTTTTTTGATGATCTTGCGGACTTTAAAATATTTCTTTTCAGGCAGGAGTTCAAGCATGCTTTGGTTGTTTGGCAACCGAGCTTCGTTGATCCAGTTTTGTGAAGTAGGGTCGTCCAAGTCAATTTCCGCTGCAAAATCGGAGCAACGATCCAAGTAGGCGCACCATTCGTTGATGTTAATGAATGCTTCTTCACAGCGTGCATGTACGGTTCCCAGTAAATAAGAAGGGGTTAGGTTTTCTTCCAATTCGATTTGCCACAACAGTGTTTGCTTCTTTTTCTTCATAAAAAAAGGGTGATGATAAAACAGTTGAAGCCGCTGATGGAAGTATTATCCATCAGCGGCTACTTACTGCTGCTTAACCCACAGGGTGTTGGGTCTTTTTATGTAGAAATGCAATATTACAATGCCAACACTTAAAATCGCAATAAAGAAGAAAGAAAATCAGCTGTGACGGTGATTAATCGTACTTATAAGGTAGAATGGCTGAATCTTTAACCGTAGAAAGGGTCATCAACGTTTTCAGGCGTTCAATTTCTTCGATTTGGGAAAGCGTTTTGGCGTTCTTGCCTTTACCGCACTGCGCC
>JBBRGN010000088.1:0-15869 GCA_038240665.1 Chitinophagales bacterium
CTTCCGACATGGCCCATACCACCAAAGACTGTCCGCGGCGCATGTCACCAGCGGTAAATATTTTATGGACATTGGTTTGGTATTCCTTTTCTGTAGCGCGTACATTGCCCCGCTCGTCTTTGTCTATGCCCAGCGCTTCCAGCATGCCTGTATGTTGCGGAGATACAAAACCAATGGCCAAAAGCGCTAATTCGCAAGGGATTTCTTGTTCTGTACCCGCTATTTCATTAAAACCAAAACGGCCAGTCGTAGCGTCTTTTGCCCATTCGATGTTGACCAATACCACTGCGCGGAGATTCCCTTGTTCGTCACCGAGGAAAGACTTGGTTTGGATGGCCCATTGGCGGTCGCAACCTTCATCATGGGAAGAGCTGGTACGCAGGATCATGGGCCAGTTTGGCCAATTGTAGGGATCACGATCTTTGGGCGGTTTGGCCAATAGTTCGATCTGGGTTACAGATTTTGCACCATGTCGGTTAGAAGTACCTACACAGTCGGCGCCCGTATCGCCACCGCCAATGACCAGTACATTTTTGCCGGTCGCCCAGAGTGCATCTGCTTCAGCAATAGCATCACCTGCTACGCGGCGGTTGTTTTGTTCAAGAAAATCCATGGCATAAAGCACGCCCTTAAATTCGCGGCCAGGAATATTTAGATCGCGTGGGATGGTAGAACCCCCACAAAGCACTAGGGCGTCGTTTTCTTCTACCAAGCTTTGGGTGTCAACGTTGCCACCTACATTCGCATTGGTTTTAAACGTGATGCCTTCGGCTTCCATCACGGCAACCCGGCGATCAATCACCCATTTTTCCATCTTGAAATCGGGTATACCATACCGCAACAAACCGCCGATGCGGTCTTTGCGCTCGTAGACGGTCACGCTATGTCCCGCTTTATTCAACTGCGCGGCGGCAGAAAGTCCAGCAGGACCAGATCCAATAACCGCCACTTTTTTACCCGTTTGTTTTTGTGGAATATTGGGTTTGACCAAACCATGTTCATAAGCATATTCGATGATCGATTTTTCGATATGCTCGATGGCAACTGGCGGTTGGTTGATGCCGAGTACACAAGCAGCCTCGCAAGGAGCAGGACAAATCCGTCCGGTAAACTCCGGGAAGTTGTTGGTGCTGCTTAAGATCTGATAGGCTTCATCCCATTCTTCGCGATAAACTGCGTCGTTGAATTCCGGAATGATGTTCCCAAGCGGACAACCGCTGTGGCAAAAAGGTACGCCGCAATCCATGCACCGTGATGCCTGATTGACCGTTTTTTCCTCGGCAAAAGGTTCATAGATCTCTTGATAATCTTTGGTCCTTACCCGAGGGTCGCGATAAGTTGGCAACTCGCGGGTATATTTTAGGAATCCTTTTGGATCGCCCATGATGTCATGATTTAAAAATGAATAAACAAATTCCTGTTTGGGTCAACAACAGCAATAGCTTTAGGAAGCCAGTACTGTTTTGAGATCCACCTTCATTTTGGTGCTGTTTTTTGCCAAAACTGCCTTGTAATCACGCGGCATTACTTTGACAAAATAAAGCTTGGAGGTTTCCCAATCTTCCAGCAATTCGCGGGCTACTTTGCTGCTGGTGTAGCCAAAATGGTTGCGGATCATTCGGCGCAATAGATCGTAATCTTCCTCATCCATCTGATCTAGATCAACCATTTCGCGGTTAACAAGGCTTTCAAAGCGGCCATCGGGATTGTAGACAAAAGCAACTCCGCCACTCATCCCAGCGGCAAAGTTTTTACCCGTTTCTCCAAGTACCACTACCGCCCCACCGGTCATGTATTCGCAACAGTGATCGCCGGCGCCTTCTACCACAGCTTTCACGCCCGAATTGCGCACGCAAAAACGCTCGCCAGCCATCCCTTTGATGTAGGATTCGCCAGAGGTAGCGCCATAGAACGCAACGTTGCCAATAATGATGTTGTCCTGTGGCTCGAAGGTACTGTCGCGGTCAGGAACCACGATCAAGCGGGCACCAGAAAGTCCTTTTCCAAAGTAGTCATTGGCTTCTCCTTCCAACAAGAATTGAATTCCCGGGGCACAAAATGCGCCGAAGCTTTGTCCTGCTGAACCTCTAAAACGGTATTCAATAGTGGCATCGGGCAAACCCTCACCTTTGTAGCGCTTGGAGATTTCGTTAGAAAGCATGGCACCGACGGCTCGGTCGGTATTCTTGATTGGGAAAGTGGAAGTCACTTTTTGCCCTTCTGCTAGCGCAAGTTTAGCTTGTATAATCAACTTGCGGTCCAAAACATGTTCAATACCGTGGTCTTGTTCCACCATTTTATGCTGACCCACGGTTTCATCCATCGGTTCTTTGTATAAAATGGGGCTTAGATCCAGGTGTTTATATTTCCAATGACCTACGTTTTGCTTCATTTTGAGTAGATCAACCCGACCTACCATTTCATTGATGGTGCGGAATCCGAGTTCGGCCATGATCTGACGCAAATCTTCAACCAAAAAGCGGAAGAAATTGATGACGTGTTCGGGTTTACCCGTAAAACGCTGACGCAGTTCAGGATCTTGAGTAGCAATACCTACCGGACAAGTGTTGACGTGGCATTTGCGCATCATGATACAGCCTTCCACAACCAGCGCAGCAGTGGCAACACCCCATTCTTCTGCACCAAGTAGGGTGGCGATGGCCAAATCCCGACCCGTACGCAACTGGCCATCGGTTTGCAATACTACCCGATCACGTAGTTTGTTTCTCACCAAAGTTTGATGCGATTCAGCCAAACCCAGTTCCCAAGGCAAACCCGCATGGCGAATGGAAGTCAAAGGCGAAGCGCCTGTACCTCCATCATGACCAGCTATCAAGATCGCATCAGCATGCGCCTTGGCAACCCCGGAAGCAATGATGCCCACCCCTGCTTTGGAAACCAACTTCACGTTGATGCGCGCCGTAGGATTGGCATTTTTCAAGTCAAAAATCAATTGCGCCAAATCCTCTATAGAATAAATATCGTGGTGTGGAGGCGGAGAAATCAAGCCAACGCCAGGCGTAGAGTGGCGAACCCGGCCAATCCAATCGTCCACTTTATGGCCGGGAAGCTGACCGCCTTCGCCTGGTTTTGCACCCTGTGCCATTTTGATTTGCAACTCAGCCGCGTTGGAAAGGTAATAGCTGGTAACCCCAAATCGGCCAGAAGCGACTTGCTTAATGGCTGAGCGTTCCCAGTCTCCATTTTCCTTGGGGTCAAAACGAATTTCATCTTCGCCGCCTTCGCCGCTATTGCTTTTTGCCCCAATGCGGTTCATTGCAATGGCCAATGTACTATGTGCTTCGTGGGAAATAGAGCCAAAAGACATGGCACCCGTAGCAAATCTTTTAAGGATGTTTTCAGCTGGTTCGACCTCATCGATGGGGACGGGTTTTCCCCGCCGGAAATTCAATAAGCCACGCAGGGTAAGTGCTTGTTCGCTTTGCTCATTGATCAAATCAGCGTATTTCCGATAGGCTTCAGGATCATTCGAACGACTGGCTACTTGCAGGAAGTGTATCGTTTTTGGATTAAACATGTGGGCTTCGCCACGGCGTTTCCATTGGTATACCCCACCTTCATCCAATTGCTTGCTAGGCGATGCTTTTTCGTGATAAGCCAGTTTGTGACGTACCAATACTTCTTGGGCGATGCCATCAAATCCGATACCTTCAATCCTTGAAACCGAGCCAGTAAAACATTTGTCCACCACTTCTCGGCTGATGCCAAGGATTTCAAAAATCTGCGCGCCCTGATAGGATTGTAGCGTTGAAATACCGATTTTTGACATCACCTTCAATATGCCCTTACCAATCGACTTAATAAAATAGTCGATGGTTTTATCCAATTTGACATTTTTAGCTAAATCGGTTTTTTTCTGCAAGTCTGCAATGGTTGCATAAGCCATATAAGCATTGATGGCACTAGCACCATAACCGATGAGGGTACAAAAATGGTGGGTTTCACGGATATCACCACTTTCAATCACCACCGATGTCATGGCACGTAGTCCTTGACGAATCAAATGGTGGTGTACCGCTCCTACCGCCAACAAAGAAGGGATAGGCGCATGATCGCGGTCAACATTGCGGTCGGAAAGAATCAGCACATTGACTCCCTGACGCGTAAGGTCTTCCGCTTCTGCACAAATATGATCAATCGCCGCAGCCAAACGACCATCTTGACCGTCGGATTTGAATAGAATGTCTACAATACCCGATTTGAAGTAGTCATCCTGAAGGTATTTTAAGCTATTGAGTTCACTATTGGTCAGCACTGGACTTTCCAAGTGGATAAAACGCGCTCGTTCAGGAACCAGATCCAAATGCTTTGGCGCTCCGCCCAACATGGCAAACAAGGACATTACCGAGCGCTCGCGAATGGGATCAATGGGTGGGTTGGTTACCTGAGCAAAAAGCTGTTTGAAATAATTGGAAAGATGCTGCGACTGATGCGAAAGCGCTGCCAGTGGCGTATCAGCACCCATTGAGCCAAGGGGTTCTTGTTGATCTGCTACTGTAGGCGCAATTAGCACCTTGATGTCCTCTTTGGTGAATCCAAACAATTGCTGTTGCTGGAATAAAGTAGCCTCTTCCATCTCTACGAATGCCGGAATTTCGTTGGGTAGCTCATCAATTGAGACCCGAAATTCATCCAGCCAGTCGCGGTAAGGCATGTTTTTGCAAATGACTGACTTCAGCTCTTCGTCGCCCACAATGCGGTGTTGATCTAAATCGGCAATCAACATACGACCGGGTTGCAAACGGCCTTTTTTCACCACTTTAGCCTGATCAACCGGCAAAGCGCCCGCTTCCGAAGCAACGATCAGCGTATTGTCGTCGAGCAAGCAATACCGCGAAGGTCGCAAACCATTGCGATCCAGTGTAGCTCCTACTAAGATGCCATTGGTAAAACACATAGAAGCTGGTCCGTCCCAAGGCTCCATCATGGTTTTGTGGTATTCGTAAAACGCTTTTTTATAGTCCTCCATATTGGGGTCATGCTCCCAAGCTTCGGGAATCATCATCATCAAGGCATGTGGTACCGAGAGGCCGCTCAAGATCAAGTATTCCAATACGTTATCGAAACTTCCTGAGTCAGAAAGGTCCCCGCCGCAGATGGGTCGTAGTTTTTCTAATTCTTCTTCAGTAAAAACGGCTGATTCCAAATTTTTTTCCTTGGTACGCCACCAGTTTAGGTTGCCGGTTACGGTGTTGATTTCGCCATTGTGCGCCACATAGCGAAAGGGTTGAGCCAATTTCCACTTAGGCACTGTGTTGGTAGAAAAACGCGAGTGAATCAGGGCAATGGCTGAAGTCAAGGAATAATCTTGCAAATCAAGAAAGTAGGGCCGTAACTGATACGTTGTTAACTGGCCTTTGTAGATGACCGTTTTATAAGAAAAAGAGGCAATGTAAAAATTCTCTTTGGATTGCGGGTAGGTCTTGTGGATATTGTGACCAGCAAATTTACGCAATACGTAAAGCTTACGTTCCAAGGATTTAGCATCCAGGTCTTGCTTGGGTTTTACAAAAACCTGCTCGATGCGGGGCTCTGAGGCAATCGCCGAATCACCCAAGCTTTCATGATCAGTTGGCACTTTGCGGTAACCCAAAAGATCAAAACCACAATCATCGATGTAATCATTAAAGAGTACCCGACAGTTTTGACGCAGTATACGATCAGCAGGAAAGAAAATCATCCCTACGCCGTAGTTACCAAAATCGGGTAACACGAATCCAAGTTCTTTGCTTTTGCGCAGAAAAAATTCGTGGGGCGTTTGGATCAAAATACCCGCTCCGTCGCCCGTATTGGGTTCACACCCGCAAGCGCCGCGGTGTTCCATGTTGGCCAACATCGCTAGGGCTTGCTCCACCAGTTCATGAGATTTGTTGCCATTGAGATTGGCAACAAGTCCTGTACCGCAGGAGTCTTTTTCCATTTGTTCTACATAGAGTCCCTGATTCGATTCCTTCATTGAGATACCCCTTATTGCCTGAATGCAGGCGGTTATATAAAAATTCAGCCGCGGAAAAATTGGCAAGGAACCTATTTTTCCGTAGTCGATAAATGCACAATAAGCTGGTTAATCTGGATTTCAGTGGTTAGGGCAAAAAGTATGTGGATGTCAAAAATAAGGAATCGAAACGAAAAATGAGCACAATGAAAAAAAGAAATTACCCGTAAATGACATAAAAAAACCAAATACTACGACACTCAAAGCCCAATTAGGAGTCGAGCATGCCATTTAAAGAAAACCCTTTTTAAGGCAGTGGAGAAATTATTTTTTGTTTATTTAATTTTATACAAAATATTATATGTCATTAGATTGCCTTTTGCAAACAAGTAGACTTATCGGCGCAGCAAGAAGTTGGAAATCCCGCTTATATTTTTTCAAAATCGATCCAATCTGAAAAATGTAATCCTGGGCAGAATTTCCATTTTGACCTAGAAGATCCAGTGCAGGCGCATGAAGGCCAGAAATGATCTCGGAAAAGTCAACACTAAATACAGCGGTCTGCCTAGTATAAGACCAGGGCAAACGCATGAAGGCCAGAAGTGACCTCGGAGAGGTCTAACGTTTGTAGAAATCGGCCCGTTTGTATGTGTTTTTGACCTCGGAGAGGTCTAAAGTTTGTAGAAATTGGCCCGTTGGTACATGTTTTGACCTCAGAGAGGTCTAACGTTTGTAAAAATTGGCCCGTTGGTACATGTTTTGACCTCAGAGAGGCCTAACGTTTGTAAAAATTGGCCCGTTGGTACGTGTTTTTGACCTCGGAGAGGTCTAACGTTTGTAGAAATTGGCCCGTTGGTACGTATTTTTGACCGCGGAGAGGTCCAACGTTTGTAATATGCCCCCAACATGCAAATCTTAGACTTCTCTGAGGTCTTTTGGTCGCGAAAAACTGGTTATTGGTATCAACCTTAGACCTCTCCGAGGTCAGTACTAATTTCATACGTTTGCCCTAGTAGAAGATTGAACAGCTTAGCTTCTTTAAATATTTTCTGTACTTTCCTTCACTAACATCGAATCTAGAATTAAATTCATGCTTTCAAAGTTAAGCCATGACAATACCCAATTTATATGCCTTATTCCTTACAAATCCCCTGGTAAGTACCGATTCCCGAAAAATTGAAACCGGATGTCTCTTTTTTGCGCTAAAAGGAGATAATTTTGATGGCAATCAATTTGCTCAAGGTGCTATAGAACGTGGCGCAGCCTATGCCATTGTTGATGACCCCGCAGTTGTCAAATCAGCGCAATATATCCTCGTTGACCAGGTACTGATTACCTTACAAGATCTGGCGCGCTATCATCGGCAACAGTTTCACATTCCTATCATCGGCATCACGGGAAGCAATGGAAAAACCACCACCAAAGAACTAATCAGCGCGGTATTAGGCAGTCATTATCGGCTGCACTTCACTCAAGGAAATTTCAACAACCACATCGGCGTGCCTCTTACCCTACTGGCCATGCCTCCAAAAGTTGAAGTGGCTGTGATTGAAATGGGTGCCAATGCTCAAAGAGAAATCGACATGCTGAGCCGCATCTGTGAACCCACTCATGGGTTAATCACCAACATCGGCAAAGCGCATTTGGAAGGTTTTGGGGGTATGGAAGGGGTAAAAAAAGGAAAATCGGAGTTGTACCATTATCTGGCGGAAACGGGCGGCTTGGCCTTCATCAATCGCGATGAAAAATTTTTAGAAGACCTTGCCGAACCTGTCAAAAAGAAGATCTTTTATTGTCAAAGCCAAACGCTCTCAAAGTCTTACAAACCCATTGAAATACAGTTAATTGCCGAGCAACCTTTTGTCCGATTTGCTTTTTTAGACGATGATGATCAACTCCTGACTGCCGATAGCCACTTAATGGGAATCTACAATTTCAACAACATCATGACTGCGGTGGCGCTGGGTAAATATTTCAAAGTTCCCGCTAAAAAAATCAAATCGGCCATCGAAACGTATGTGCCCAATATGAATCGCTCGGAATTGCAGCAAGCAGGTACCAATACTTTCTTGATGGACGCCTACAACGCCAACCCCTCCAGCATGGAAAGCGCGCTTAAGGCTTTTGCACAATCTGAAGTTCAAAAAAAAGTAGCCATACTTGGTGATATGTTTGAATTGGGCGAGGATACGGTGCTGGAGCACGAACGGATCGCGACCTTAGCTGTCTCGCTAAACATTGATCAGGTGATCCTGGTCGGTCAACATTTTTCAGCTGCGGCACAAAGTCTCCATTTGCAGCACTTTGTAGATGGCCAAGCGCTTAAACCTTGGTTTCAGGCACAACAATGGGAAAACACCCATTTCTTAATCAAAGGCTCGCGCGGTATGCGCATGGAGCAGTTTTTGGAAAGTTAACGGTCTATAAAAAACGCTTAAACGCATTGATCAATCGATCGGGAAGTTCTTCCTGACAAGCCTGTTTATAATCGTTATAAGAACAAGGGATCAAACGATGCCGCTGCAATTGCTTTTTGCGGGTTTTTACCGGTACTTGGATCCACCAACGACCGCTTTTTTGGCTTTTCCAAAACACCAATTGATACGCTAGTTTTTTGGAATCGACAATATACTCCACCAAACCATCGGTAGAAACTGGAAAATCCCCTTTGCGGTTGAAGTACCCGTCAATGAAATACCAGGCCATCTGGGCGCAAGCTTGAGCGGTCTGGTTTTTGCGATCCAGAGAAGCCGTATAACCATAAATTCCAAAACTGGTCAGCTTGTCGCTAAAACCGGCGTAACGACAAATCTGACATGCCTCTTCAATAGAAAAACCGCTGGGCGAAGGCTGTTTTTGCCCCGGTGCATCGGCTTGTTTGATGGCGGCAAGATTGAAAGCCATGAGATCACTATCGCGCACTACAGCCTCTAGATCCGTCAAATTAGCCCGGGCATTGCCCAAACGAATACAGTCAAAATTATTTTCTTCCAAAAAATGAAAAGCAAAAGGCGGGGTAAAATGCGTTTGTACGCCAATTAATCCAAAATGAAACAACTTACTGGACTCCGCAGTGAAGATTTCGTCCCATTGATCTGCAGCAGCCTTCGCCGGTAATCCGATGCGAATGCGTTCATCTACTAAAGCTAGGTTGATGAATTGGAGCATGTTTTGCGCAGATTTGTACTGCGCGAGGAAGGAATCAGCATCATTACCGATTACAATAGGGAGTATGCCGCTGTTGAGCAACTCCGTAAGTGCTGGAATAATAAACCCTTGGTTTGGATTGCGCAAATTTCCCAGATCAACCAATTGCAAACCTTCAAAAGGGAAGCTCAAGGCATAAAACGCCTTTCTTACAGCATTGGCATCTTTATCTCCAATACCGACTAAAGCCAATTGAACTTGCTTGAGATCAGGCAATTGCCCCTCCTCATACATTCTAATTTGCTTCCCCAATTGATCAGGTCGCAAAGTGTTAATTCCCAACGCATCAGCTGACAATGGGCTAAACCAATTTTCCAACATATTGCCTTATTTGTATGCTGCTATTACGCATGGTGCTAGATGTCCATCAATCTCCAATCAATCTGTCGCCGCACCAACCCTAAAAAACCTCTGATTGGATCAATATTTCGATTTCGAAAGATGCAAAAATGGAATGAAACCACCTCATACCTGTCTTAAAAAGTGACTTAATTAACGAAATCGAGTATAAATAATAAAAAAATATGCCCTGAGGCTTATTGAAAGGTAACAAATCCTTGGATCAGCAAAAATATTACCTTATTTTTGTGGTTATTATTTTTTACCCTTCACAAATCATGGCCGCATTTTAAGCTGCGACGACCTACACCATTGCATCCTTTTGCCTATTCATGGTCATAAACGCCATTGAATGCTTTTTGTCAACTTAAGAATCAACGAATTGTCAAATAATCCCATTTTTAACTATTTTAATATCCAAAAAACGATGCTAAGAAGTACACTCCTTGTCAGCTTCCTATTTTTCCTGTTTATGGGAAGCGTCCTCGCACAAAAAGATCCTGAAGCTTCCAAAAAAACTGCCGCAGCCGCTACTACCGCCAAAAAGACCAAATCAAACTTGGCCATACCTAAAAACATGATCGAAATCGGTCTGAATGGTGGCGCCACTTTTATCGGCGGCGACGTAGCTGCTAAGTATTCCTATGGAGGCGGTATCCACATCCGAAAAGCATTAGACTACATGTTTTCCCTACGGTTAGACGGTCTTTATGCCGATGCCAAAGGCGAGAACCCTACTACGAATGTTGCGCGTGACTTTCATACAACTTGGTATTCCGGTACAGTTTATGGCGTGATGTCGCTCAACTCTTTCCGTTTTGATCGCCCGGTTCGCAGCTCCAATCCTTATTTTATGCTAGGAGCTGGTGCCAACAACTTCAAAGTAAGCTACAACAGCGAAGATGTACGCAAAGGGGAACTGGTCAATAAATTTGCTCCTCATATAGCCCTAGGCGCTGGATGGGCATTTCGGGTAAGCAAAAAATTCAATGTTGGTATTGAAGAGCAAGCATTTATGGTGATTGGTGGTCGTGGCGATAGAATCGACGGCATTGCCTTTACTGGCGGTTCTCAATTCCGTGACATCCTAAGCTTTACCAACTTGACCTTTAACTTCAACTTAGGTAGCTCTAGCAGCCAAACCGAGCCTTTGTATTGGATCAATCCACTGGATGGCGTGATGAACGATATTGAAGGAATAAAATCTCGTCAAGGGGAAGCATTAAAAGACGAAGATCAGGATGGTGTAATCGATGCCATTGATCAAGAAGTAAATACCCCTCCAGGCGCTATGGTAGATACCAAAGGACGTACCCTTGATAGCGACCGCGATGGTGTTCCCGATCACATCGACAAAGAGCCTTTCTATACGCCTATTAAAGGCGAAAAAGTAAACGACGAAGGCGTGGTGGTAAACCCTATAACCGGTGCACCGATTAGCGGCGGCGGTGCAGGTCGGGATGGCCTTACCGAGGAACGCGTAAAAGAATTGATTGACCAAGCATTACAGAACTACACGATTACCGACAACCGTACTTCGGCGGCTGAATGGTTTTTGCCCATGTTGCATTTTTCCAACAGCAGTGCGGTCATTAAGTATTCTGATTATGGCAACTTGTCTAGCTTAGCCCGTATGATCAAAGCCAATCCAACATTGCGTTTGGTGATAACTGGATTTACAGACTCCACTGGTCCTGAAGCAATCAACAACAACTTGTCTTACGATAGGGCTAAAAATGTGATCGAGCATTTAGAAACCACCCACGGCATAGCACGCGGTAGAATGGTATTGCAGTGGAAAGGTTCAGCTGATAACTTAGTGCCTACCAACAGCAGCTTCATGAACCGCCGGGTGGAATTCCGTTTGGCAGGTACTGGCGATGTAGAAATGGATCCTCCTGCAAAGAAAGAAAAGGATGGGTATTAATTGAATGATCAATTAATTATATTTATTTATCATTGATAAAAAACCGCTTGGCTTTGCTGCCAAGCGGTTTTTTTTGTCGTGCCACTTTATAGGCGCTTCCTTTTTTCTTGAGGGAATGCATTTTTTTGGTGGTTCCAGCGTTTTGAGTTATTCCAACTGATGATCAAATAGATGAAAATTTAAAAATCGACTATTTTTCTACAAAAATGACGTTCCCAAGGAACGTAAGCAGCCTTGGGCCTGCCGAATTTGCTACAAAATAGCATTCCTAAGGAACATCAGCTGCCTTGAAGGCTGCTGATTTGCCCTGTTCAATTGGTACACTATCTTTGTAGAAACCACACGTTGTCCATGTTCTGTAGAAATAGAAACTTTAATACCAGCTTAAGTTTTGAATTCACTAGGAGCGAATAGGCGATTTCTCCGAAGTCGAGATCAACTGCTACCTACGTTTTCTATAAACAGGTAGCTTCTTTAAGGTCAATTGCTTGACTTCGAAAAATTCGAATGATTATAGCAGGGAGCTCAAAGTGTTTTATGACGTCGGAGAAGTCGCATCTATTTGATTTTCAGCAGGAATAATCTCAAAACTCCCCTTTAAATAAAAAAGCGCCATTGTCAGATAAATCCAACAATGGCGCTTTTACATTTTATCATCAGAATAGAGCAGCAAAATTATGCGTTTCCATTTTCCTCCAATTAATAACCCGTATTCTGTGGCAAAGAAGAGCCCAAGTCGATCTCACGTTGTGGGATCGGTAATACTACCTTCGGGTCGCCAGGCTTAGAAAGTGCAGCAGTAGCACCGGTTGTACGCAAAGGAAAACCATTGCGCAATAAGTCCATCCGGCGGTGGCCTTCAAAGCAAAGCTCCAATCTTCTTTCATTCAAGATGGCGGTCAACAAAGAAGCGCCATCCGCAAAGTCGGCAGCTGTTCTAGCAACCAAACCCGCACGGGTACGGATTCTGTTCAATAGCGTGATGGCATCCGCATTGACGCTGTTGGTGCTTTTTGCCAAGGCTTCTGCTTTGTTCAGTACGATTTCTGATACCCGCTGAACAGGAGTGTTATCTGCGTTGGTCAAACCATCCTTGTACTTGTTGATAAAAGTAGCAGGTGCTGAAGCAGCACTCGTACCTTTAAACGTCAAGCCGGTAAAACGCAAATCCTTGGTCTGATCAAACGTAGCCAAAAGATTTGCCGAAAAAGGACAGTCGCCACGTCCACCGCGAGCGGCAGTCAACATGTAACCGCCCAAACCACCAGCACCCGTTCTTGAGTTATCGGTAGTAGTCATCTGCATTGAAAACACATCTTCACTAGAGTTGGCATCATAGAAAGAAAAATCTGAAGCCAAAGCATACAAAGATGGATAATTCAAAACGGAGTCCGCGCGCGCAATAGCGCCGGCGTTGTCACCTTTGTACAAATACAGACGGGACAACATACCATTGGCAGCACCTTTGGTAGCGCGACCACGACGTTGATCAGCTGAGCTGTAAGTACGAGGAAGAGTAGGAATCGCTTCGATCAAATCTTTTTCAATTTGAGCATAAACCTCAGCAACTGTATTGCGCTTTGGAAACAAAGCATCCTTACCGTCCAAAATATCAGGCGTCAATACAATTGGAACACCCAAAGAAGAACCTGCGCCAATATTGTAAGGCTGACCAAACAAGTTGACCAAGTTGAAATACGTAATGGCACGCATGAACTTAGCTTCAGCAATAGTCTGATTGCGCTCTGCGTCAGAAAAACCTGGGTCAACAACTTTAGGCGTACGGCTAATCACCGTATTGGCAGACATAATCACCCTATAGTGTTCTCTCCAGATCGGTTGAATGCTGGTGTTGGTAGCCAAGGTAGCGTAACTGTTGATTTCCTGAAGCGTGGGGAAAGACCCTACGAATTCAACATTGTCGGCCATGTACTCGCTAAGGATCAAAGGTAATCCGCCATAGACCTCCAAGATCTGTGCAGCGCTGTATACCCCAAACAAAGAAGCAATCGTTGTCGCTTTATTCGCAAATGCCGCCTCTACAGTAAGGGACTGTTCAGGGTTAATGGTAATGTCCTTATCGCAAGCCACTGCTCCTAGAAGAAAAGCTGGCAAAAGGAGGTATTTTAAGATTGATTTCATTGCAAAATGATTTTGTCCAAAAAAATGAAATTAGAACCCAACATTGACGCCCATCTGGATCATCTTCGCTTGCGGCGCGGTAAAGAACGATTGTCCTTGACGCTGGTTGCTGTTACCAGCATCAGCAATTTCCGGATCCTGACCACGGCCAGCCCAACCTTTGGCGCGAAGGGTCCACAAGTTGGTACCCATTACGTACAAACGGATGCTATCAAACCATTTTACACCCACTTGCTTCGCTTTCAGCGTGTAGCTTAAAGAAACATTTCTCAAGCGGAGGAAAGAACCATCCAACAACTGATTGGTAGAGTTGGAAGCAAAAAGGTTGCGCGTAGTTGAAGTTGCCGAAGGCACCACTGCATTCTCTTTGTTGTTTTCAGTCCAATAATTCAACAAACGAGCTGCTTTATTGAAACCAGCAGAAGTAGGGTTCTCGGTAAAGTTCAAATCACCCAAGAATACTTTATTGCCTTTGGTAAAATACAACATCCCGCTTAGGTCAAAACCTTTGAAAGAAAAGGTATTGGAGAAACTGCCATAGTATTTAGGAATAGCAGAACCTACAATTACCCGATCCGCTGCGTTAATGGTCGTTACCGGTGTGCCATCTTTGCTCAACCATTCGGCATTACCCGTTGCTGAATTGATGCCATTGTAGCGTACCAAAAAGAAAGTGTTTATTGGATGACCAACAATTGCACGTTGCACTCCTGTTCCTTCAATAAATGGATTTCCGTCTGCATCCTTAGATGCACCAGGTAAATTGGTTACGGTATTGATGTATTTAGACAAACTAATGGTTGATTTCCACTGAAAGCCACCAGATTTAATGTTCACGGTATTGATCAACAAGTCAACCCCTTTGTTCTCCAAGTTACCAGCGTTGCGGGTAATGGTAGAGAAACCGTTAACTTCAGGTAATTGGAAATCCAACAACAAGTTAGACGTCTTTTTCTGCCATACGTTGGCTTCGACGCTGATGCGGCTCTTCAAGATAGAGAATTGGATTCCGATATCAGTTTGTGCAGTTTGTTCCCAACGCAATTTGGGGTTGGCGGGTTGAGATGGTCCGATACCAGGCTGCCCTGAATAGTCAAACGCTACCCCAGATCCGTACAAACCTTGAGATGGGAAGTTACCAATTCGGTCGTTACCTGTAGTACCGTAGCTAGCCGTCAACTTCAAGTTGCTGATAAAACCCACGTTTTTCATGAAATTTTCTTCACTCAAGATCCAGCCTCCGTTGATCGACCAGAAGGTACCATAACGGAATTCTTTACCAAAACGCGAAGATCCATCACGACGAAGGCTACCTTCCAAGACGTAGCGGTCTTTAAAGCGGAAAGTAGGACGTACAAATTGTGAGAACAAGCCCCACGCCGTACGGTTGGCTTGGGTAGAAGTAGGTGTAGCCGCTGATGATACGTTGCGCAAAGCGTCGGCAGCAAAACCGCTACCAGCTACAGAAGTTAAAGAGAACAAAGAATATTCAAAGCTCATACCTCCGATAGCGTCTATGGCCAGTTGACCAAATTGCTTGGAGTAACTCAAAGTATTGGTAGTCAGCCACTTATTATCAGATCGAAGATTATTAAATGCACTACCGCCAACAGTTACGATGTTTACCGTACGACCAGTTTCTTCGGTTTGTACCATGTCTATACCCCAGTCCGTTTTTGCGGTCAATCCTGGAAGGATGTCATAGCTTAAGCCGGTGTTGGCAGTTACCCTTGTCGTCAACAAACGAAAAACATTCAGTTTTTCAATTGCCAATACGTTTTGAATAAAACCAGTATTTAAGAAATTACCCGCATCATCATAAGCTGGCTGTGTAGGTACCTGCAAATAAGCCGATGTAAGTGAAGCAGCTGTGTTATTATCAGCACCAATACGATCATTATCGATGCGCGAAAGACCGATGTTGGTGTTGAAACGCAATTTATTGGATACTTGATGTTTCAAGTTCATACGACCATTGTAACGCTTGAAGGTGTTACCAATGGCATAGTTGCTTTGATCCAAATAAGAACCGGATAGGTAATATTGAGTCTTATCGGTACCGCCAGACATGTTCAAGGTGTAAGAGTTGATCCGGCCAGTTTGCAATACCGCTTTAGGCCAATCGAAAGAAGTATTTGGAAGATCACGGTTGTTGTAAGCCTTCATGTAACCTCGGTACTCATCCGCATTCATCATGTCCAACAAATAAGTTGGTTTAGAAAAACCCGTATAGTATTCCAAATTGACACGGTTTGATCCAGCTTTACCTTTTTTGGTAGTGATCAACACCACACCGTT
>JBBRGN010000089.1:0-15846 GCA_038240665.1 Chitinophagales bacterium
AAGCGCTCCATCGGTCGCGTGATCGCGATCCTTCCAGAACGAACGAATTCGTAAATGCCCATCTCCCGCAACTCATTGAGTAAACTTTCGGTTTCGTCAGGATGCCCGGTTTTTTCAATCACAATGTATTCTGGTTCGATCTCTAAAATCCGCGCATTGTGTTTGCGCACCAGTTTTTCCATTTTGTGACCCTGCATAAAATGCTGAGCTGGAACTTTGTACAACGCGATTTCTTGATGCACGATCTCGTCGGTTTCATAATAAAAAGCCTTGAGGATATCCACCTGTTTTTCCAATTGCGCGGTGAGTTTTTTCACCATTGCCTCACTTACATTCACCACGATGGTAAAGCGGTGAATATCGGGCATGGAAGACTTAGAAACCGTAAGGCTTTCAATGTTGATGTGCCGACGGGCAAAAATTGACACCACTCTTCCCATCAAACCGGTCAGGTTTTCGGTAAAAACGGTTAAAGTATATTCTTGAACTGAACTCATGGTTACTCCTTTTTAGCGTTATTCCAAAACGATCTGATCTACACTGGCCCCGGAAGGTACCATCGGAAACACATTGTCTTCCTTCTCCACCCGTACGTGCAAGAGATAGGGGCCATCGTGCGCCAACATTTCAGCAACCGCTTCTTTCAACTCTTCTGGTTTATCGATTTTGCGGCCTGCAACACCAAAGCCTTCAGCGATTTTGACAAAATTGGGGTTTTTCAACTCCACCACCGAGTAGCGGCGGTCAAAAAAAAGCTGTTGCCACTGGCGCACCATACCGAGGAACTCGTTGTCGAGCAGAACGATTTTCACCCCTACATTCCACTGTGCGCACATACCTAGCTCCTGGATGGTCATTTGGAAACCGCCATCGCCGATGAATGCCACCACTTGTTTTTCTGGTCGTGCTAGTTTCGCGCCAAAAGCTGCAGGCAAGCCATACCCCATCGTACCCGCGCCCCCAGACGAAACCCACTGATTGGTATCCCGGTAGTTGTAGTAGCGTGCAGCGATCATCTGGTGCTGACCTACATCGGTAGCAACAATCGCATGACCTTCAGTTTGATCGGAAACTTCCTTCACCGTCATCCCCATGCGGATCTCGTTGTTGTCAGAAGGGCGCATATCGCGCTGGATAACCTTTTCGTATTCGATCTTTTCACAGGCGGCAAACTCCGCCAACCAAGCGGGGTAAGTTTTTTCTTGCACCATGGGCAGCAATTTTTCCAAAGCTACCTTTGCATCAGCCAAAATTGGCACGTGCGCATGGACATTTTTATTGATTTCTGATGGATCGACTTCGATGTGAATGACCTTCGCCTGTTTGGCATAACGCGACAAATTACCCGTTACCCGGTCGTCAAAGCGCATACCGATGGCAATGAGTACATCGCATTCGTTTTGCTTGATGTTTGGGCCGTAATTGCCGTGCATCCCCAACATGCCCTTGTGCAAAGGGTGATCAGAAGGCAAGGACGATAAACCATGAATCGTACAACCTACCGGAATACCCGTTTTTTCCACAAAAGCTTTAAATACCTCCTGCGCATGGGCAATTTGAATACCGTGACCAGCGAGGATGAAAGGTTTTTTTGCCTGATTGATCAAAGCGGCCGCATCCTTTAGCATTTCCGGATCAGGTTTGTGATTCGGCTGGTAGCTGCGCAACACGGGGCGAGGAGGATAAGAAAACTCCATCATTTCCTGCTGTGCATCCTTGGTAATATCTACTAAAACTGGCCCGGGACGACCCGAATTGGCTACATAAAATGCCTTTGCCATGGCCGCCGGAATATCCTTGGCCTTTGAAACTTGGATGTTCCATTTGGTGACGGGCATCGTGGTGTTGATCACATCGGTCTCCTGAAAAGCATCCGTTCCTAAAAGATGGCTGAACACCTGTCCGGTAATTGCAACCAGCGGTGTCGAGTCCAACAAAGCATCTGCCAAACCGGTCACCAGGTTCATCGCGCCGGGACCAGAAGTAGCCATGGCCACGCCGGTGCGGCGGGTTACGCGGGCATACCCTTCGGCAGCATGGATGCCGCCTTGCTCATGGCGAGGTAGAATGTGGCGAATCCGATCACTGTAATAGTATAAAGCATCATAGATTGGCATGATGGCACCCCCAGGGTAGCCAAAGATGGTATCTACTTTTTCTTCCAACAAACAGCGCAAAACCGCTTCCGCGCCAGATATGATGTCTTTTTTGACCGGTTCAGCCATTTCAGCTACTGTAGATTCCTGTTGATTCCTTTTCATAAGACCTTGCTTTTAATTGTCGCCTTGATCATACAAGACGGATATGTCTCGTTTTCGACGAGACTAAAGTTCATCGGTAACACAACCTTCGCTGGCCGATGAAACCGTTTTCGCATATTTACGCAAAATACCCTGTGTTGCAGCAAGCACTGGCGCTTTCCAGCCTTTGCGACGCTCCTCTATTTCTTCAAGGGTAATGTCTACTTCTAACTTGTTGCTCACGGCATCGATGGTAATTTTATCCCCATTTTTGAGCAAACCAATCAAACCGCCTGATTGTGCTTCGGGAGTGATGTGACCAACCACAAATCCGTGGGTACCGCCTGAAAAACGTCCGTCTGTAATCAAAGCAACTTTATCGCCTAAGCCTTCGCCCATGATGGCAGCGGTTGGTTTCAACATTTCTGGCATTCCCGGGCCACCTTTGGGGCCGCAATAACGGATCACGATAACGTCGCCAGCTTTGATTTCTTTGTTCATGATGCCCGTGTTAGCAGCATCTTCGCTTTCATAAACCCGCGCTGTACCGGTAAAAATTTCACCTTCTTTTCCGGTGATCTTGGCTACTGAACCGCCTTCGGCCAAGTTGCCGTAAAGGATTTGAATATGGCCGCTGGGTTTGATTGGATCTGAGATCGGGCGAATAACCGTTTGTCCTTCTTTCAAACCTGGGGCTTCGGCTAGGTTTTCGGCCAAAGTTTTTCCAGTAACCGTTATACAATCGCCATGCAGATAACCTTCTGCCAACAATAATTTCATTACCGCCTGAACGCCACCTACGTTATAGAGGTCTTCCATCACGTATTTTCCGCTGGGTTTCAAGTCAGCAATAAACGGCGTTTTGTCGCTGATGACTTGGAAATCATCAATGGTCAATGGCACACCTACCGACTTAGCAATGGCAATCATGTGCAACACCGCATTGGTAGAACCGCCCAAGGCTATAATCACCGTTAAGGCATTCTCAAATGCTTTACGGGTCATGATGTCACGAGGCTTCAGATCTTTTTCCAAAAGGAGCTGCATTGCTGCTCCTACCCGATGGCATTCTTGGGCTTTGTCTGGGCTGTTGGCGGGCATGGAAGAGTTGTTGGGCAAACTCATCCCCATCGCTTCAATGGCCGAAGCCATGGTGTTGGCAGTGTACATACCACCACAAGCGCCGGGGCCAGGGCAAGCATTTTGAATGACTGCTTTATAATCTTCAGGAGTGATGTTACCCGCAATTCTTTGTCCAAAAGCTTCAAAAGCCGATACGATATCCAGCGCTTTGTTCGCATGGCATCCGGGGCTGATTGTACCGCCGTAAATGATGATGCCTGGGCGATTCAAACGCCCCAAAGCGATCATCGCTCCCGGCATGTTTTTGTCGCAACCTACCACTGGCACCACGCCATCATACCACTGAGCGCCGACCACTGTTTCAATGGAATCGGCAATGATATCGCGCGAGGGCAAAGAAAAACGCATGCCCGCTGTGCCCATCGAAATGCCGTCGCTGACACCGATGGTATGAAAAATCAAACCAACTAGATTTTGTTCTTTGACACCTTCTTTGGCCCATTGAGCCAATCCATTGAGGTGCATATTGCAGGTATTACCTTCCCAACCTGTGCTTACAATCCCGATTTGTGGTTTTTTCAGGTCTTCCTCGTTAAGTCCTGTTCCATACAACATAGCTTGCGCGCCAGGTAGTGTATCGTCTTGCGTAATCCGCTTACTGTACTTATTTAATTCCATTGGACTGATAGTGCTGTGTGAATATTAGAGTTGTGCTTAAGAAATGATTCAACAATAAGGTATCATTCCTTAGGTTTTGCACCGATTGAATGTCTTCATTTATTTTTCAATTGCCCTTATCGCAACCGCTCTATTCAAAGGTAATCGCCTAAGCTTACCGAAGCGAATTAAAAAATGTGTAGTGTTACGATCGGGGAAGCGGTACTAAATCGAATTAAATCGTTGTTTTTTAACCATTTAACCTTTGCTAAATTACGAACCTTATTACAAAAAAATGAAAAAAATGGCATTTAGCTCAACGAAATGGCCAAAGTATTGTCTTCTAGAAAAATAATACATGAAAGCCATCTGGAAAAACCAAATCATTGCTGAAAGCGATGCTACCATTGTGGTAGAAAACAACCATTATTTCCCTGCTAGTTCGGTCAATTCTGCTTTCCTCAAGGATTCCGTGACCCATTCTGTTTGCCCTTGGAAAGGCACTGCCTCTTACTACTCTTTGGTCGTCAATGATCAAGAAAACAAAGATGCTGCCTGGTATTATCCCACAACCAAAGATGCTGCCAAAAACATTGAAGGCTATGTCGCTTTTTGGAAGGGTGTAGAAGTAACAGCTTAGGCAAGAAGTTGTTCGGGATTTTTTGACAAAAAATTCAAAAAATCCCGAACCTATTTAATGATCAATCGACTGGTAAATCAGCCTGGTAAAGATTCCTTCGGAGCCCCCATCTGGCGTTTGCTGGGTTTGTTTCATCAACAACATGATCAAGCGGTCTTTGGGATCAGCCCAATAATTGGTATTGAAATAACCGCCCCAACTGAATTTCCCCATGTTACCATTGCCTTTGTCTTGTCCTTGTTTGGTGACTACGCCGAAAGCCAAACTAAAGTAAGTATCCCCTTTTTCTCCCCCCAATAAATCGCCAACCTGGTTGGATTTGGTCAGCAAATAGACGGAATACGGACTTAAAAAACGTTTGCCATTGTACACGCCGTCGTTGAGCAACATTTGCAAAAAGGAGGCATAATCCTTGGCGGTACTGGAAAGTCCGGCTCCTCCCGAATACCAGGTTTTTCCACCGCTTATTGGGTAGTTGGGATCGTAAAAAGTAATTGGAAAACGTTCCCATTTCTGACCATTCTTGGCAGGACGTTGTACAGGAACTAGGCGGTCTTTTTTGGCATCAGGGAGGTAAAAATAGGTATCGTTCATTCCCATCGGATCCAACAGGTGGCTGTGTAAATATTGATCAAACGACATGCCCGACCAGATTTCAATCAAGTATCCCAACACATCCAAACCCAAGGCGTAAGAGTATTTTTCACCCGGATGATTGACCAAGGGCAACTTGGCCAGTTTTTTGATGTTATCCCCTAGCGAAATGGGTTTGGTGGTATACAGATCAACAACGCCTGCTTTTTGGTTGATGGCGCTAAACCGTTCATCCCCGGAAATGACGCCATAACTCAAGCCAGAAGTGTGGCTGAACAATTGCCGCACCGTAATCTCGCTTTTTGCTGGAACTGTGGTATAGGTCGTATCTTTCCAGGAAAAAGAATTCAATACCTGTGGGTTTTTAAATTCCGGAATCCATTTAGAGATCGGGTCGTCCAGAGAGAATTTACCGTCTTCATACAACATCATCGCTGCTGTAGCGGTGATCGCTTTTGACATCGAAGCGATGCGGAAAATATCATCGGTTTTGAACGGGCGATTGGTTTGTACATCGGCGGTTCCAAAAGCTTTGTGGTAAACAATTTGCCCGTCGCGTACCACTAAAGCTACCATGCCCGGCAATTGATCGCGGGTGATGAGATCTTGAAAGGCAAGGTCAATTTTTTTGAGTCGCTCGCTAGAAATGCCCACTGCTTCTGGCGATTTCGCCACGGTGAGTTGTTGTGGTACATTCAAATGCGCCGTTGTAGTCTGCGCCAGTAGGCTGACCGTCAAACCAAAAGTCAGTAAAAAGGACAAGATGTAGGTTTTCATTGAACAGAGTTTTATAAAGGATTTGGATGAAAATATAAAAAAATGGAGACTTAGTAATAAAATCCACTATTTGCTGAAGTAAAATAAAAACTGTAACCTTGTAGCCAATAACAGATCATGGTTAAATGACGACCTCAAAATAGCAATTGCCTCGTGCAAACAATTATTTTGTTGTTCTAACCCATTTACTATGAGAATATTATGTTTGGCAGCTTTGGTGCTGACAACGAGTCTACTCTTTGGTCAAAGTCTTTTATTGTCCAACAACGGCGATTGGGTGCAAGTAGGCGACTTGGATATCCCTGGCAATCAAATTACCCTGGAAGCGTTTGTTTATAAAACAATTGAAGGCAATCCCCGTGCCAACATCGTTTCCAAACACAATGACCAAGGCGACGTCAATTACTTGTTTCGCACCAATTCTTTTCAGATCGCTACCACCACCGGTTTCTATTTTTTGGCTGTTCCTTATGTTTATGCCCTTGATCAATGGTACCACATTGCAGTCACTTACAATGGCGCTTTTATCCGTTACTATGTCAATGGCTGCGAGGTAGCGAGGATAGCCGCTACCGGTGATCTGATTCAAAATGACCGCATTACCGCCATCGGCAACCGCTCCTTGTTCATCGATGAGCAATTCATTGGCTACTTGGACGAGATTAGTATTTGGAATGTTGCCCGTTCTGATGCGCAAATCCGCGCCGATATGGAAGCCATTGCCAACCCCACTACTCTACCCAATTTAAAACTCTACTACAAATTTTCCAACAACTATCGGAATGAACAAGGCAACGCCGTATTCGACGGTCAGGTCATTGGCAATCCTCCATTTTCCGCAACCAATGTTCCTAAAAAGGTGGTTCCCAAAAATTATACGATTCAACATACCGACAACCGCTGCTTTGCTCAATCTGCCGGTATTGTGGAAGTATTGGGCGCATTCCCTCTAGCTTCCGCGCTCAATCAATCGGCTTTTAACCCCCAAAACCAATTCAACAACCTACCCGCTGGTGTTTACCAATTGATTGTCAAACCTTTGGAATGGTGCTTTTTTGACACCCTTAGCGTAAAGGTCAATGCCCCGCTTTTGATCAAAGTAACCCTTACCCGACAAATCTGCGAAGGACAAAACTACCTTGGCTACACCAACACTGGCGTATTTATCGATACCCTGCGGGCTAAAAATGGCTGCGATAGTGTACGGGTACTCCAATTGACCGTGTTGCTGCGAGGCAGGGCGATCATCACCAGCACCATTTGTGAAGGAAAATCATTTCTAGGCCGAAGTTTGTCTGGTACTTACATCGATACTTTGCGTGCTAAAAACGGTTGCGATAGCATCCGCACGCTACAACTCAACGTGTTGCCGCGTCGATTTGGGCGGGTTTCCGCCACCATTTGCGAAGGCAGCACTTTTTTAGGGTACACCCAATCTGGAATCTACATCGATACCTTGGTCGCCAAAAATGGTTGCGACAGCGTCCGCACTTTTATTCTAACCGTTCTTCCTAAACGGCGCAGTCAAATCTCCGCTACCATTTGCGAGGGGCAGGCTTATCTAGGGCGTTCAAATCCAGGAACCTACACCGATGTATTGATCGCAAACAATGGCTGCGACAGCATCCGAACGTTGGTGTTAAGCGTTTTGTCAAAAAAGAAAGGACAAGTCAACGCTACCATTTGCGAAGGTCAATCGGTATTTGGACGTGCTCAGTCTGGAACCTACACCGATGTATTGATTGCAAAAAACGGTTGTGATAGCATCCGCACCCTCGTTTTGACGGTACTTCCAGTGTCCAGGACAAGGATCGAGATCAGTATTTGTGAAGGAAAAAGCTATGCTGGATACCGCCAAGCTGGACTTTTTGTGGATACTTTTCCCGCCAAAAACGGTTGTGATAGCATCCGCACCTTGCAATTGGAAATAAGACCAATTAGCAGTGCCCAAATCAATAAAACCATCTGCCAGGGGCAGCGTTTTCTGGGCCGTGAGGCCAGCGGCACCTATGTGGACACGCTCAGTGCCCGCAACGGCTGCGACAGCATCCGCACCCTGCAATTACGAGTTGGACAAAATTATTATACCAAATTGACTGGTCTGCTTTGCCCCCGCTCGAGTTATGGTTTTTTGGGAAAAAAACTGGCGCGGCCCGGGGTATATTTTGACACCCTAGCCACCGTATTGGGTTGTGACAGTGTTTTTAGATTGGAGCTGAGTGCAGTGCCCCGCATCACCGGTTTTTTAGGTCGGGATACTGTATTGTGTGGTCGCAACAACTTATTTATCCGCAGTACAATCACTGAGACCCAATGGTTTGACAACACCCTAGGGCCAGTTAAAGAAATCGACAACTCCGGGATTTACTGGGCCAACATCGTTGATCAAAATGGTTGTTGGCAAACCGATAGCATCCAAGTGGATTTCCCTTCCAAATTTTACACCCCCAATGCGTTTAGCCCCAACAACGACGGAGTCAACGACACCTTTGCGCCGCTGATTTTGGAAAAAGAAGTAAAAAATTACCTCTTACAGGTCTTTGATCGCTGGGGAAGTCTTATATTTAAATCCAATGATCCTAGCGAGCCTTGGAACGGGCAATCTCAGGATATTCCCTGCGCAAGCGGGGTCTACCTTTGGGTTGTTTCTTTTAGCACTGTACACTGTACTAATATCCTGGACAAAGGCAGTGTGCAAGTTTTTCGTTGACGCGATTTTAAAAAAAACACCATGACCTTTTTGCCCTTATACCCAAGTTTGGAAGAAAATCAAATCTACCTCACCGAAGGCATTGATGAGGAGATGCTCCAAATGTCAGTGGATTTTTTTCAAAAAGTTGGCTACCACCCACCCTGGATCGGCTACTATGTGGAATTGGGAGATCAATTGGTGGGTTCTTGTGCCTACAAAGGAAAACCACAAAACGGGAAAGTGGAAATCGCTTATGGCGTCAATCCCGCATTTCAAAACCAGGGTATCGCTTCGGCGATGTGTAAACAATTGGTGGAACTGGCCCTAGCAACCGACCCCACGGTACTGGTCACCGCCCGCACGTTACCCGAAATCAACTACTCCAACCGATTGTTGAAAAAAAATGGCTTCCAATTCCAAGGCATCGTTGATGACCCCGAAGATGGGGAGGTTTGGGAGTGGTTGTACGTGGCGGAGTAGATTTTGAAGCAAATCTCTAGACGAAAGCTATCCTTTCAAAAATAACATCCTAAACTTTTGTACATGTATAAGATAAGCTTAACCGTTATTTTTTTACTAGCGGTCATCAGCGTTTTTGCCCAATCCTACCTCCCTGAGCGCCAAAACGCCAAACTAAAAATCAAACCCGTCGTGCCCATTCAAGCCTACGGATTTAACCTCAAAGACGTAAAACTGCTGGATGGCAGTCCCTTTAAAAATGCCCAAGACAAAGACGCCACCTATTTACTTCGCCTAGAACCCAACCGTTTGCTCCACCGTTTCTATGCCAATGCTGGATTACCGACCAAAGGCGAAGTTTACGGCGGTTGGGAAAGCGACGGACTTTCCGGTCATACACTCGGGCATTACCTTTCCGCCTGCGCCATGATGTACGCCTCTACTGGCAATCTGGAATTCAAAACACGCGTCGATTACATTGTGACCGAGCTCGGACGTTGTCAGACCGCTCGCAAAAACGGTTACGTTGGCGCGATCCCCAAGGAGGATACACTTTTTGCCCGGGTAGCACGCGGCGACATCAAAACCGGTGGCTTTGACCTTAATGGAGGATGGTCGCCTTGGTATACCGTTCACAAAGTCATGGCCGGACTGGTCGATGCTTATCTCTATTGCGACAATGCCCAAGCGCTTAAAATCGTAAGCAGTATGGCCGATTGGACAGGCAACATCCTGAAAAATCTCAGTCCGGAGCTGTTGCAAAAAATGCTCAAGTGCGAATACGGCGGTATGAACGACGTGCTCGCCCAACTGTACGCCCTTACTGGCAATCGCCGTTACCTCAACCTTGCTTATCAATTTCACGATGATTTTGTGATGGACCCCTTGGCCAAACGCATTGATCCGCTGCCCGGCAAACATTCGAATACCAATGTGCCCAAAGCCATTGGTTGCGCGACCTTGTACGAGGTAACTGGCAAAGCTTCCGACCAGACCATCGCCTCCTTTTTCTGGGAGACCATGACCCGCCACCACAGCTACGTGATCGGCGGCAACAGCAATTATGAATACTGTGGCGACGAAGACAAACTCAACGACCGCCTCAGCGACAATACCTGTGAGACCTGCAATACCTACAATATGCTCAAACTTACCCGGCATCTTTTTGCCTGGCAACCACAGTCACAGCTGATGGATTACTACGAGAGGGCTTTGTACAACCACATCCTAGCCTCGCAGAACCCCCAGGATGGCATGATGTGCTACTTTGTGCCGCTGCGGATGGGTACTAAAAAAACCTTTAGCGATGAGTTCAATACCTTTACCTGCTGTGTAGGCAGCGGCATGGAAAACCACTCGAAATATACGGAAGGCATCTATTCCGAAGGCAAAGACGGCAGTTTGTGGGTCAATCTCTTCATCGCTTCAGAGTTGAACTGGAAAGCCAAAGGCCTGAAGATCACCCAAAACACTGATTTGACCAAAGACAATGCGGGTTTAATCACTTTTGCTGCTGGCCAACCTCAAGCCTTTATTTTGCGGCTACGTGAACCTGCTTGGGTAAAGGGCGGAATAGCGATCAGCCTCAATGGTAAAACCCTTAACCTGAAAAGCGACGCCAACGGCTATGTTGCGATCACCCGAACCTGGAAAACTGGCGACAAACTGAGCGTCCAGTTCCCCATGGAGCTCTATACAGAAAGCATGCCCGACAACCCCAATCGCATTGCATTTCTTTACGGCCCGCTGGTCATGGCGGCTCAACTGGGCAAAGAAATGCCCGATCCTGTTTACGGTACGCCCGTACTGTTGACCAGCAACCGCAACATCAAAGATTGGATGAAACCAGAAACTACATCTACCTCTACCCGGAGTTTTGCCTGGCAAGGCGTGGGAAAACCTTTTGATGCCAAGTTGCAGCCATTTTACAGCACTACCGATCAATATTACAGCGTGTATTTTGATTTTTTCACGCCTGAGGAATTTACCGCCCGACAAATGGAATACGAAGCCGAGAAAAAACGCCAACAAGAAATTGACGCCCAAACCATCGATTATTTTCGCATTGGCGAGATGCAACCAGAGCGTGATCACAAGCTGGAAGCCAGCGAGCGCTCCTACGTGAGCGATGCACTGGGGATCATGGGCAGGGAGGCACGCGCGGACAATTTTTTTGCTTTTGACTTAAAGGTGGATGCCAGCAAAAACAATGTGTTGTTGTTGAGCTATATCGGCGATGATAAGGATCGAAAATTTGACGTAGTGGTGGATGGTACAAAACTGGCTTATGTGGAATGGAATGGTGGAAAAACGAGTAAATTTTACGCTGTGGAATACGCTTTACCAGCTAATTTTGTAGCTGGAAAGGACAAAGTGCGGGTGCGGATTGAAGCGAAATACGGGAAGACGGCGGGAAGAGTTTTTGGGGCAAGAGTGCTGGGGAAGTAAAAGCCAACCAGAAATGCTAAGCTCCAACAAATTTCTGCTGAAACAGCCTAGAATAAACGTCATATTGAATTGTCCATCAAGCTTATAAAAACACTGCTATGCAAACCAGAAAAGAGTTCCTAAAAAACATAGGCGCATTTGTAGCAGGTAGTTCCCTGCTATCCCTTGCTGGTGTGGAGCAATTCGCCTTTCTTCCCAAAAAAAATTCCATCTACTTTGACCTTCACTGCCATGTAGGATTGGCTTTGTCCAAAATAGGTATTGATACGCCTGCCGGGTTAGCCAAACTCCTACAAGAAATGCAAACCGGGCATTTGACTGGCGGTTTTTTTGCCTTGGTAGCTGATTTACCCTTGCTTCAACCGGGACCAAAAGGAGTAAACGTTACTGGAAAGTATGCCAGTGACGATGGTTGGAAGGAATACAAACGACAACTTCAACTGCTTAAAGCGCTTTTTAATCAGGGCACTTTACCTTTTTCCACCAAGGTAAATGACCTCAACCCACACCACGCTTCTCCAAGGGCTTTTTTGGCCGTAGAAGGTGGCGATTTTTTAGAAGGCCAAGTTGGTCGCATCGAAGAAACCTACCAAGATGGGGTTCGATCCATTCAATTGGTACATTATGCACCCAATGAGGTGGGCGACCTCCAAACTTCAGCCAACACCTTTAATGGTTTGTCGGCTTTTGGAAAAGACATAGTAAAAAAAATGAATGAAGTAGGGATGGTTATTGATGTGGCGCATGCGACTTACCAAACCACCAAGGATGCAGCCAGCTTGACCAAGTCGCCGATCATTCTGTCCCACAGCATTTTGGAAATGGACGCTGATCGTCCCATTGCGGCGCGAGCTATTTCCAAAGATCATGCCAAAGCGGTTGCCGATACCGGTGGCGTGATCGGCGCTTGGCCATCCGGATTTAATAAAAACTTTGACGAATACGTAGACAACATCCAGCGTTTAATTGATGTCGTGGGCATTGATCATGTGGGTATTGGAACTGATATGCAAGCCAATTTCAAACCGGTATTGACCAACTATACAGAATTTCCAAAGTTAGCAGCAGCCTTGGCCGCAAAGGGTCTTACGCCAACTGAAGTAAGTAAAGTGATGGGAGGAAACGCCAAAAACGTTTTGTCAAAGGTGTTGAAATAAATTTTGCAAACCATTCAAAACGGTTCAAAACCATCTCTCCCATGAGTTCGATTCTAAAAAGCAAAATCCTGGGGTGGCTTGTTGCCATTTTTGCCATCGTCATTGGCTTTTATCCCGCCATTTATTTTATCATCGATCGGCGTTTTGGATTGCTATCTTCCAAAAGTGAAACATTACTAGCCAATACCTTGTGGAACATAGTTTTCTACGGTCACATTACCTTCGGCGGGCTGGCTTTAATGATTGGCTGGCTACAGTTTTCTCAATCCCTTAGAAAAAACAAGCTTCAAGTACACCGTCGGATTGGAAGTATTTACCTGCTTTCTGTACTGATTAGCGGCGTTTGCGGTGTGGGGATAGGATTCGCCGCCACGGGCGGCATCATCGCTAGTATTGGATTTATCAGCTTGGGGTTAATTTGGTTGATAACGACCTTTCTGGGTTTTTCTGCGGTAAAAAAAGGCAACATCCATCAGCATGAGAAATTCCTGATCTACAGCTATGCAGCTTGTTTTTCGGCGGTAACCTTGCGCATTTGGCTGCCGATATTAATTGCCATTTTCGGTGCGTTTGATCCTGCCTTTCGAATCGTAGCTTGGTTGTGCTGGGTTCCCAATTTGGTATTTGCGTATTCTATAACGAATAACCTTAAAAAATTGGTTTGAGCAACGGCTTGTGTTTACTTGCTACTTCCCAAGCGCAAACATTTGTCGCAACTCTTGGTTTGATAAATCCCCAATCCAGTGCTCGCCATTGGCTACCGTGAGATTGGCCAGTGCCTTTTTTTCTTGAATCATTTTATCGATGCGTTCTTCAAAAGTAGCCGTGGTAATAAATCGGTGCGCCATGACATTCTTTTTTTGCCCAATGCGGAACGCTCGATCTGTGGCTTGGGCTTCTACCGCAGGGTTCCACCATAAATCAAAGTGAATGACCTGGCTGGCTGCAGTAAGATTGAGACCAGTACCAGCAGCTTTGAGGGACAACACCATCAGGCGAGCACTGCTTTTTTGCTGAAAATCTTCAACCATTTTATCGCGATTGGGACGGGTGGTGCCACCATGCAAAAAAGGTGCGTGAATTTGGAATGCGTTTTCAAGAATCTCGACCAAAATATCACCCATTTCTTTGAACTGCGTGAAAATGATGACCTTTTCATCGTTGTCGAAGGCCTGGGCAACCAAATCGAGGAGTAGCGGCCCTTTGCCACTAAGATCAGCATCTTTTTTGCCCTTTTTGAGGTACTGAGCGGGGTGATTGCAAATTTGTTTCAAAGCCATGATCAACGTCAATACCAGTCCATTCCGCGCTTTACCATCATTGGCTTCAATATCCTGCATGGATTTTTCGACAATACTTTCGTACAAAGCAGCTTGAGCAGGTGTTAAATGGCAATATTGATTGACTTCAATCTTATCGGGTAAGTCACTGATGATGCTTTTATCGGTTTTGAGACGCCGCATGACAAACGGCGCGGTCATTTTGTGAAAACGACGCAAGGCATGTTGATCGCGATCAGCTTCAATTGGGATGGCATATTCTGATTTGAATTGTTTTACATTGCCCAAGTAGCCCTTGTTGCTAAAATCAAAAATGCTCCAATATTCGCTCAAACGGTTTTCTACAGGCGTTCCACTTAAGGCTATATAACATTGCGCTGGTATGCTCTTGACCGATTTCGTTTGTTCGGCAGCGGTATTTTTGATGTTTTGCGCTTCATCGATAACCAAACACAGCCAGTTGTCTTTGCTCAACACGGCTTTATCCGTCCGCACAGATCCATAAGTAGTGATAATGATTTCGGTTTGAGCCAGCAATTTCATGTCTCTTGCGGAACCGTGAAAGATCCCGGTATTTAATTGTGGCGCAAACTTGGCTATTTCACGTTCCCAGTTGGTGAGCAAAGTTGTTGGTGCTACAATCAGCACCCTATTTTGAAGGGTTAAGTCGCCATCATCCTTAAGTTTTAATAGCAACGTGATGACTTGTATCGTTTTACCTAGACCCATATCATCGGCCAAAATGCTCCCAAATCCAAGTTGTAAATTTTTATACAACCACGAAAAACCGCGTTGCTGATAAGGGCGCAATGTGGCGTTAAGTCCTTTGGGAGCAGGCAATATACTGATTTCAGAAAGAGATTTGATGTGGGCTCTCAACTCGTCAGTCATCTCGATGGGTGTGCCCTGGTATTCCTCACTCATCGCAATTTGTAACAATGAAATGCCATCAAGTCGCGGCGGATTGGTAAGCTGATAAGCCAGTTTTTGGGTTTCTTTTTCGTCAAAATAGACGTATTCACCTCTGATTTTCACCAATCCACTGGTTTTTTTCAACAGGTCCAAAAATGCCTCTACCGAAATAAATTGATTGCCAATCGAAGCCTGCCAGTTGTATTGAAGCATCTGCTGTAACCCAAGCAAAGATCCTTTTTTTACGATTCCATCTTTACTTCCCAAACGCAAGGTTACTGCTGGTTGAATGATTTTAGACAATGCTTTTGGCAGCAAAAGTTTAATGCCGAACAAGCGAATAATGGGCAATTGCTGAAAAAGAACTGCGGCAAAATCGCGTGCAGTATATTGAGGGGTGAATTTTCCTTTTTTACTTAAGGTTTGTTGTAAACTTGGTAAAAATTCGGCGATAGTTGATAGATCCCGCATAATATCCATCCGTACGGCATCAAAGGATTTTTTTGCAAAAACGTCCTTTAGTGGTACAGGAATTTGGAGATCGTCTTCCCGATTTTCTACAAGTACATCTACATTAAAGCATTCATTTTCCGCTTCCGTAATTTCCAAAATGGGCACAAATTGCTTGTGGGTAATAAAAAATCTACTCAACCAAAGGTGAATCGAAGCGGGATATTCCTTATTGGTAAACGCATTGAATTGGACTATTTTTCCCTTAAAAAACAGGTCAATAACGGGGTCACTAACTGTTGAAATTTCACTGTAGGACACCATAAAATGATTCAAAAAAACCGAAACAAGTGCATTGAGGTAATCTTTTTGCACGGGTTGGTGCATGTCGATGTTGTCGGTATACAAGATCAAATTTGCAGGCAATAGGCTAGACAATTGCTCGTGTACCCTGGCT
>JBBRGN010000090.1:0-15840 GCA_038240665.1 Chitinophagales bacterium
ATACGCCCTTACAAGCTTTGGTGATGCTCAATGACCCCACCATCTTGGAAGCTTCGCGGGTAATGGCGGAAAAACTGATGCAAGAAAATTCTTCGACCGAGAGCAAAATCAACAAAGCGTTTCGCATCATTTTGTGCCGAAAAACGGAGGATCAAGAAAAAAAGGTGTTGCTGAAATATTTTACCGATGAAAAAAATGAATTGGGGAGAAAGCCAAAATTGGCGGCGTTATTGCTCCAAGTAGGCGAAGCGCCGATGGCAAAAATCGTCGACCCAATTTCCGAAGCGGCCCTAATGGAGACCATTCACATGCTTTATAACCTGGAAGAAACCATCACCAAATGAGCGAGTTTTACAACCATCGACTCAATGTCAATCGCCGTCATTTTATGGGAAAAATGGCAGCAGGTATCGGCGGTATTGCTTTGGGATCGTTATTGGTTCCCGACTTATTTAAAGGGACGCCCGACGACTTAGAGGCTTTGCCCTTGGGTGTGGCTCAATTTGCCCCCAAAGCGAAGCGGATCATCTATCTTTTTCAAAATGGCGCGCCTTCGCAATTGGAAAGTTTTGATTACAAGCCATTGTTGAATAAAATGGCGGGTCAGGAGATGCCCGCTTCCCTCCGTTTGGGGCAACGATTGACGGGGATGACCTCCGGCCAAAAAAAGTTTCCTTTGGTGGGATCCCACTTTAAGTTCAAGCAGTATGGTGAATCGGGTGCTTGGATAAGCGAACTTTTTCCCAATATTGGCAGCATCGCGGATGATATTTGCATCATCCGAACCATGAATACCGAGGCGATTAACCACGACCCCGCCCTTACTTTTTTACAGTCGGGTGCGCAACAGGGCAATCGTCCCAGCATGGGTGCTTGGATGAGTTATGGTTTGGGCAGTGAGAACAAAAACTTACCAGCTTTTTGCGTGCTTTTGTCGCGCGGAAGAGGGAATGGACAGGGGGTTTATTCCAAGTTGTGGACCAACGGCTTTTTGGATTCTACTCACCAAGGCGTGGTGTTTAGCAGTGGCGAGGAACCCATCTTGTACCTCAATGATCCTGCCGGTACGGAGCGGGTAGCGCGCCGCCGGATGTTGGATAACCTGGCGGAGCTCAATGGCATGGCCTACAAAGAATTTGGTGATCCTGAAATTCACGCCAAAATTCAGCAGTACGAATTGGCATATCGGATGCAAACTGCGGTACCAGAGTTGACCGATCTTAGCAAAGAACCAGATCAAATAGTAAACATGTACGGCCCCGAATGTTTGGTGCCGGGAACTTACGCTGCCAATTGTCTGTTGGCTCGAAAATTATCGGAATCGGGGGTACGTTTTGTGCAGTTGTACCACCAAGGTTGGGATCAACATGGCAATATGGTAGGGGAGATGCCCCTCCAAGCCGAAGATACCGACCGCGCGTCCGCAGCTTTGATAACCGACCTCAAACAACGTGGCTTGTTGGATGAAACGTTGGTCATCTGGGGTGGAGAATTTGGACGTACCAACTATGGTCAGGGCGAAGTCAAAGACGGCAACTATGGTCGGGATCACCACCCGCGTTGTTACTCCATCTGGATGGCTGGCGGCGGCGTCAAACCCGGAGTTTATGGCGAAACCGATGAGTTTGGCTACAACATTGTACGCGACCCTGTCCACATCCATGATTTTCACGCCACGGTGCTACATCTGATGGGCATCAACCACGAACGCTTGACTTACAAGCATCTTGGACGACGGTATCGCCTGACCGACATAGCCGGTAACGTGGTGCCTGGGCTGATGGTTTAATTTGAATTTACTACATCGGAAAAGCAAACTACTGCATGAAACGCCTGAAGGAGATCACACCTACCTTTCTTTTTGCTGCCCATATTTTGCTGGTTTTTTTACTGATTTTTCAGGGTAAAGTACACCTTCCTGCTTGGATGCAACCGCTGGGGCGTATGCATCCCATGTTGTTGCATTTGCCCATTGGTTTGTTATTGATCGCTGGATTGCTTTGGTGGGTCAAAAAAGAATTTGACCCAATGGCCGTCCAAAAAATATTGGATGGCGTATTGTCCTTGACGGCAATTACTGCGGTGACCACGGCTTTGCTGGGTTTCTTTTTATCGCGAGAAGGCGGTTATCCCAATGGTTTACTACAATGGCACTTGTGGTCGGGTGCAGGATTAAGTTTTTTGACTTATGGTTTAGCGATTTACAGCGATCGACTGTATGCCCAACCCCGTTTTATGGGATACGCGGTACTTCTGAGTGTGGCGGTTTTGGTGATGACGGGGCATTTTGGAGCCAGCTTGACCCACGGCGAGGATTACCTATTCCCACAGGTCGATAAAGAAGAACAAGTGGTGATCACCAAGGCGTCGCCTATTTTTGTAGGCGCGGTAGCCCCTATTTTACGCGCCAAGTGCTATTCTTGTCACAACGACCAAAAGTTGAAAGGCGGCTTGAACATGACTTCCATCGAAAACTTACAACGCGGGGGCAAACACGGCGCACTTTGGATGTCAGGAGCAGCAGCTAAAAGCCACCTCATTGAACGCATACACTTGGGGATGGAGGAAAAAAAGCACATGCCGCCCCAAGGCGAACCCCAGCTCAACCCGGAAGAAGCGCGCTTGATATTTGCTTGGATCCAAGCGGGCGCTGATTATGGAAAATCGTTGGCAGGGTTGTCGCCTACGGATTCCCTGAGAAAACTGGCTGAACCCTTTTTCAACCGCAGCACCAAAGTAGCTATATCCCCACCTAGGGTATACGACCTGCCATTTGCCGCAGAAAAAACCATCCAAAAACTTAGTACCCCATTTCGCTCCGTGACGTCGTTGGCCACGGGCTCACCCGCTTTGCAAGTCGATTTTTTGGTTCGACAGGCCTATGACCCCAAGCAACTTTCCGAGCTAGAAGCCATCAGCGCGCAGTTGGTGAGTCTGGATCTGTCGAATATGCCCATTAAAGATGAAGCAATAAAAACCCTGGGGCAATTCAAAGTTTTGGAAAAACTACTGCTTAACAATACCGATCTAACGGGCGCCACATTGGGCGATCTCAAATCTTGTAAGCAACTGCGCGTACTTGGATTAAGCGGAACCCAGGTAGATAAACGGATTTTTGATGTACTCCGACAAATGCCAAGTTTGCAGAAAGTATTGGTTTGGAACACAAAAATCACCCCGCAGGAAGTAGTTGCTTTTCAAAAAAAGAACCGAAAACCCGTTTTTTACATCGGATTTATTGAAAACGATTCTTTGCTTTTACAACTCAACGCGCCTACACTGGTCAACGAAGATTTTGTGTTGACGGATAAGATACCGGTGGTATTCAAACACTCCTTGAAGGGGACGGTCATTCGTTATACCATAGACGGCGTCGATCCTGATACTACATCCTCAACATTGTACACAAAACCCCTGTTCATCAATGGGTATACTGAAATAAAGACCCGCGCCACCAAAGACAAATGGATTGCCAGTAATGTCGTTGGGTATTCTTTTTTCAAGAGCGGTATTCGCGCTGATTCGGCCATTTTGACTACTACCCCAGAACCGGAGTACCCGGGTACGGGCGCAAAAACCTTGATCAATCAAAAAAAGGGGATCATTGAAAATTTCAAAGATACGGCTTGGTTAGGCTTCCGACATCGGCCATTTTCCAGTATGTTTTTTTTCAAACCCAATATGACCGTAAAAACCATAACCCTAAGTCTTGGAATAAACATAGGAAGCTATATCTTTCCGCCGCAAGAAGTAGAAATTTGGGGAGGCCATGGGGCGGGTAAGCTAAAATTGATCAAAACCCTTAAGCCAGTACAGCCTACAGGTTATGCACCCAACCGTACGTTGGGAATCCAAGTTGCACTTCCTCCAGGAAAAAGCTATACTACTTTCAAGATAATAGCACGACCAGTCCCTAAATTGCCCGCATGGCATTCTGGTAAAGGCGATGTAGGCTGGGTGATGATTGACGAAGTTTTTTTCAATTAAATTGAAAAAGGGTAAGGGTAAAGGTGTTTTTTTTAGTCTTTACTTTATGAAGGTCTGTTCAAGGTTACAATCATCATTCCTTAGCTGATTTATTAGGAGATTATATTCAATACCTATATTTGCAAGTTTTTGTACATTATTTATTTGGCAAGCTGAAGTCCGCAATGACTTTGGCTTTTTTTGTTTTTCACCAAATATTATTTTTGGCTCAGGGTCTGTTTTTTTTAAAAAAATGCAAAAAAGAACCAAATTCATGTTAAAATTGTGAATGGGAGCGATTTCGAATCACTCCCAAGCTATTCTCAAAATCACGTTTTTCAATTACGACCAACACACCATGTCACAAAACACCAAGACAAACTACAACTTGCCATTCATTTTGGTAACCAGCCTTTTTTTTCTGTGGGGCATTGCCAATAGCCTCAATGGAACCCTGATCAAACATTTTCAGACTGCCCTTGACCTCAATCGTGCGCAGGCCGGTATTGTCGATTCAGCCTTTTACATTGGTTACTTTGTAATGGCCATCCCTGCTGGATTGTTTATGCGTCGTTTTGGGTACAAATACGGGATCTTAATCGGACTTTCTTTATACATACTGGGCGCATTGCTGTTTTATCCGGCGGCCAATGCTCGATCTTATGGCTTTTTTCTATTCAATTTGTTCACCATCGCCAGCGGTCTAGCTTTTTTGGAAACTGCTGCCAATCTATACATGACGGTATTGGGCGACCCAGCGAAAGGCGCCAATCGATTGAATTTTGCCCAATCTTTTAATGGACTAAGCATCATTCTAGGCCCCATCATTGGCGGCTTGTTTATTTTTTCCACCGTGGAATACTCAAGAGAACAACTAGCAGCCATGCCTTTTCAGCAAGCTGAAGCTGTACGCATCGCCGAGGCGCACTCGGTACAAATGCCTTATTTGGTGATTGCTGGGGTCGTTTTGTTGGTTACCTTGCTTTTTGCCTTTACCAAAATGCCGGAAGTTGGAACCGAAGAATCTGTTGAAAACAGCCCCAATACTTCAAGTTTCCTCAGTTTGTTGAAAATACCGCGTCTGACGTTTGGCATTATAGCCCAGTTCTTTTATGTCGGGGCGCAGGCCAGTCTTTGGGGGTATTTTGTTGACTTTAAGTTGGAACTTGCCCGTGATCAGCATGTCGGGCTGGTCAATTCGATCTATCAGGTTTCCGCCGGCATGTCGCCTACCCAGATTGCCAGTTTTCATGCTTCGGCAGCATTGGCTTTGTTTATGATTGGCCGATTTTTTGGAACTTGGTTGATGAGTCGTATTTCTCCCCAACGGGTATTGGCGATTTTTGCAGCATTCTCTATTGTCCTGATTTTAGCGGTGATGAATACCGGCGGTTTGTTTGCCGTCGTGTGTTTGATGCTGGTATATTTCTTTATGTCCATCATGTTCCCTACCATTTTTGCCCTAGCCACCCAAGGATTGGGTTCGCGCAGCAAAATGGCTTCTTCCCTGGTGATCATGGCCATTGTAGGAGGAGCGGTGTTGCCGCCGTTGACGGGACTTTTATTTAAATCGGGCGTAGCTATGGCATTGACGATTCCTTTGGTAGCCTTTATTTACATCCTGTTTTATGCCGTACGTGGAAGCCGTTACACCGCCGAAGCTGCAAACTAAACATTAGGACGATGCAGAAATATTGCCTTGCGCTTGACCTCAAAAACGAGCCGGATTTGATGGCCGAATACGAGGTTTACCACCAAAAAATTTGGCCAGAAATTGAAGCCAGCATTCGTTCTGCTGGGATTCACAACTTGGAAATCTATCGGGTGGAGAATCGCCTATTCATGATTTTAGAAGCCGATGACACTTTTTCGTTTGAGCAAAAAGGTGCTAGCGATGCTGCCAACCCTAAAGTGCAAGAATGGGAAAACCTCATGTGGCATTACCAGCAAGCGTTACCGGGTTCGGCACCAGGGGAAAAATGGCGTTTGATGAATAAAATTTTTCAATTGTAATTGTAACCAATACTGACCAATGAAGTTGTTTCGCTTTGGCCCATTGGGGCATGAAAAACCCGGCGTGGTAATCAATGGAAAATCATTTGACATTTCTTCGTTCAACGAAGATTTTGGAGAAGCCTTTTTTGCTTCAGATGGTTTGAGCCGTTTGCAAAAATGGTTGGATCGTCAGAACCTTCTTCCAGAGGTAGGTGCTGACGTACGCATTGGAGCGCCATTCACCCGTCCGTCCAAAATCATCTGTATTGGATTGAATTATGTCGATCATGCCATGGAAACTGGCGCCATGCCGCCTACAGAACCAGTGGTTTTTTTGAAAGCAACCACTTCACTGTCCGGACCGAATGACGCTGTAATCATTCCCAAGAACTCGGTCAAGACCGATTGGGAGGTAGAACTTGCGGTAATCATTGGCGCACGCGCAAGCTATGTAAGCGAAGCCGAAGCAATGGATTACGTAGCAGGTTACTGTCTGCACAACGATGTTTCCGAGCGGGAGTTTCAGTTGGAACGCGGCGGCACTTGGGACAAAGGCAAGGGGTGTGATACTTTTGCACCGATGGGCCCCTATCTCGTTACCAAAGACGAAGTAAAAGAGGTGAATAACCTGCGTTTGTGGCTTAAAGTCAACGGCAAAATGATGCAGGATGGCAATACCAGCAATTTCATCTTTGGCGTTGCCCATGTGGTGCATTACGTGAGCCAATTTATGACCTTATTGCCCGGCGATGTCATTTCTACGGGTACGCCTGCCGGTGTGGGCTTAGGAATGAAGCCCCCTTTTTACCTAAATGATGGCGATGTAGTGGAATTGGGAATCGACGGATTGGGAGAAGCACGTCAGGTATTCCAGCATTACGAAAAAAAATGACGGCTAACCGTATTTTTGATTAAAAAATGCGCAAAGCATCTCAGCTATATTTAACTTTGAGAACAAGTTGATGGCTTTTGCTATTTAACGGGTTTAAGAACATCATTCCTTCATCTATTTAGGGTCGCACCACATGAAATTGAGCTATTTTGTATTGATTTTGATTTGCGTTGCTTGCAGCATGTCGCTGTATGGCCAGAACGCGCCTGAGGAGAACCGCTTTACTCGGGTCATTCTGGATGAAAAACTAAATGAGCCTACCGAGTTGGCCGTTTTGGAAGACGGCCGCGTGTTCTACATTGAGCGCAAGGGTAAAATGAAAATGTACAACCCCAAAACAAAAACCTTCAAAGTGGTTGCCGAAATTCCGGTGTACACAAAATTTGAATATGGTTTGATGGGTTTAAACGTAGATCCCAATTTTAAGGACAACAAATGGGTCTATCTTTTCTATTCTCCACCTTCAGAAACCAGAGATACAGCGCAACGGCTTTCGCGGTTTGTCTACGACGAAGTAAAAGATACCTTGGTTTTTTCTTCGGAAAAAATCATGCTTCGCGTACCCGTTAAGCGCACCGAATGCTGCCATACCGGTGGTTCCGTGGCTTGGGATAAAGATGGCAATCTGTTCCTTTCCACCGGCGATGATACCAACCCCTTTGCTTCCGAGGGCTATGGCCCGATGGACAACCGCCCTGGGCGGCAAGGTTGGGATGCCCGTGCTTCTTCTTCCAATACCAATGACTTGCGGGGAAAGATTTTGCGCATCAAACCACTGGATGACGGTACGTACAAAATCCCTTCCGGCAACCTTTTTGCACCCGGACTAGCCAATACCCGTCCAGAGATTTATGTAATGGGTTGCCGCAATCCTTATCGCATCGCGGTTGATCAGCATACCAGCTTTTTGTACTGGGGCGAAGTAGGCCCTGATGCCGGTACCAATTCGGATAAATTTGGCCCCCGCGGCTACGACGAAGTCAACCAAGCACGCCAAGCAGGTTATTTTGGGTGGCCGCTGTTTGTAGCCGACAACAAACCCTATGCGCAACGCGATTTTACCAATGATTCGGTCGACGGTTATTTTGACCCGCAAGCGCCGATCAACACGTCGCCGCACAATACCGGGATCAAAAACCTACCTCCTGCACAAAAAGCGCTGATTTACTACCCTTATGCAGATTCTCCAGAATTTGGTCCGGTAGTAGGTAAAGGCGGAAGGAATGCGATGGGTGGCCCGGTTTTCTATTCAGCTGACTATGACAAAAACTCGACCGTTAAGTTTCCTGATTACTACAATGGCAAGTTTTTTCATTACGATTGGATTCGCGACTGGGTAAACGTGGCAACGCTGAGCCCTACTGGCGATTTCATTAAGACCGAGCGTTTTTTGCCGGGCTTGAAATTTAGCCATCCGATGGACATGCAGTTCAATAAAGATGGTTCTTTGTACATGTTGGAATATGGCCCCAACTGGTTTGCTCAAAACGACGATGCCCGTTTGACACGCATTACCTTCAATGCTGGCAACCGTCCGCCAGTGGCCGAGGCAACCGCAAGCCACTTGGCTGGAGCAGCGCCACTCCTAGTAAAATTTGATGCCAGCGCCTCTTTGGATTATGATAAAGACGCCATTGCCTACGAATGGAAAATCATGGATGGCGCGCCAAAAATAACTACCTCAGTGGCTAATTTTACTTTTGCAAAACCGGGCATCTACAATCCCGTATTAAAAGTAACCGATGCCAAAGGGAATGTAAGTGAAAAACATTTTGAGATCCGGGTAGGGAATGCCGTTCCGGTCATCGATATTGCGCTGAAGGGGAACAAATCTTTTTTCTGGCCCAATCGATCAATCGCTTACGAAGTCAATGTAGCGGACAAAGAAGATGGGTCGCTTAAAAACAAAAAGATTCCGGCAGAAGATGTTTTTGTCAGCATCAACTACCTGGAAGGATACGACAAAACCGAAATTGCCCAGGGACATCAAATGAACACCCAATATGCTACGGGCAAGCGTTTGATTGAACTATCGGATTGCAAATCCTGTCACAACCTGCTGGTAAAATCTGCTGGGCCGGCATTTACCGATATTTCAAAAAAGTACAAAGGCGCTTTTGAGGTCGAAGGCCGTTTATCGGATAAGATCATCAAAGGTGGCAATGGCGTTTGGGGCGAGCAAGCCATGAATGCCCACCCCCAAGTAAGTAAAGCAGATGCCTTGGAAATGGTGCGCTACATCTTGTCGATCAGCGATGAGAAAAAAGCGTCTAAAACATTAAAAGGTTCCTACGTAACCAAACCGCAAGAAAAAGACGGCAACTACATCATTGCCGCCAGCTATACCGACCGTGGCACCGATGATCTTCCTCCCAATGCCGCCAATGCTTCAGTCGTGTTGCGCAATTCATCGCTCAATGCGTTTACAGCGGATAAAATGAAGGATGCTAAGCCGTTCAAGCTGGACAATGACCGCGAAGGTTTGGCCGTAAACAACCTAGGCTATATTGCTTTTGATGGGATAGATTTGACGGATATCGCGAGCATAACAGTGCAAGTGGAGTTGCCAGATGGTAATTTCGCCGGCGGAAATCTGGAATTGCGGATCGGTAGTCCAATTGGAAGAGTCCTAGGTACAGCAGTAGCTGCTGCGGGTAAAAGTCCGGCACCTTTGAAAATTCCACTGAACAACAAGACCAAAGGGGCACAAGATCTTTACCTGGTTTTTGTCAATCCACAAGCCAATGAGAAACAACAATTGCTCGTGGTGGATAAACTTATTTTTGAAGCCGCTTTGACCAGCGCTGTGCCCAACGGAAGTCGTTGATGTGGATAGCGAAAGCTGGAGATTGATCCATCTCTAAATAAAAAAGTGGGCAAATTATCACCGTGATAATTTGCCCACTTTTTTATACAGTATAAGCAGCACTTAAAGATGATTACTTATTTACCAAGTCATATCATCTTCTTCGACCTGACTCGGAAGTTTATTCTCTTTTTCAGCGACTACTTCCTCACCTTGTTCTAAGTATTCTTCATTTTCGTACTCTTCGTGGCGACGGGTAAACTCGTCGTAGTCATACTCCGGCATCAATTCCACTTTGATGTAATCGATGACCTCTTGCAAATTGTTGACGAAGCGGTTAAAATCTTCTTTGTACAAAAAGATCTTGTGGCGCTCATACCCATCTCCATTGAATTTGCGCGTGCTTTCCGTTAAGGTAAGGTAAAAATCTTCGCCTTTCGTTCTGCGCACATCAAAGAAGTAAGTTCTTCTTTTTCCAGCACGGATTTTCCGCGAATACACACTCTCAAATCTCCTTTGGTCTCTCTCGTTATCCACAGCTTTGATTTTTTCCGGAGTAAAAAAGACAACTTAGCGACTGATCATCAAGGAAGCAAGCTAGCGAAAAAAGGCTTTTTTGATCCCAAGCGCTTCCAGTACTATAAGTCTGCTTTACAAATGTAAGTATTTGCGTAAAAAATCAAAAAAAGTCGACAAAAAGTTGAAACTCAAGAATAGCTATCGCTTTTGCTAACCTGACTTAAAACAGCAAGGTAGAAGGGTTTAGCTTTTTTGATGATGAAGGAGTTAACAAAAAATTAATCTAGCTGCATTTCGCTAGAGGCATCTTCCGTCACTTCTTCGGTTTGCCTTTCGTACAAATCGGCGTAGTAACCTTTTTGAGCAATGAGCTCATCATGGGTACCTGCTTGTACAATCCGGCCATCATCGAAAACCAAAATTTTGTCAAATTGGAGTAAAGAGTAAATCCGGTGGGTAATGATGATGGCGGTTTTGTCGGCCAATGCGTTGCTGAAATAGCCCAAGATTTGTTTCTCGGTATTGGTGTCGACCGCCGAGAGGCAATCGTCAAGGATGACAATATCGGGGTGTTTGATCAAAGCGCGCGCGATCGATACCCGTTGTTTTTGCCCGCCAGATAAAGTGATTCCGCGTTCGCCAACCAGGGTTTCAAATCCCAGTGGCAATTCGGCTATGTCGTCATAAACTGCAGCATAACGGGCAAAATCTTCCACTTCTTCCCGGGTAGCATCAGCCCGTCCAAAAGAGATGTTACCAGCAACTGTATCAGAAAACAAAAAGACATCCTGAGGTACATAGCCAATGCGTTGGCGTAAGTTGGCCAAATCCACACTACGGATATCCTGGTCGTCGATGGTCAATTTTCCTTCTTGGATATCGTACATGCGCAAGAGCAAATCGGCGATGGTGGTTTTCCCAGAACCCGTGCGACCAATAATCGCCAGTTTTTGACCTGGAAGTAACTCGAAATTGATGTTGCGCAGGGCTTGAATGCCCGTATCTGGATAAGTAAAAGATACGTTTTGAAAACTAATTTTGCCTTCTAGCGATTTTGGAGCACGTACCGGGTTGATGATTGTCGGTATGGTTTCCATGAATTCGTTGATCCGTTTTTGCGAAGCCGCCGCTTGCTGAACGATGGAAGCGATCCATCCAATGGCTGTAACGGGCCAGGTCAGCATGTTGACATAAATGACGAACTCTGCAATATTGCCCGGTGTGATGGTGCCATTGACGACTTGCAAACCACCCACGTACACCACGATCAAGGTACTCACGCCAATCATCAACAGCATCAAGGGAAAAAACAGGGCGTTGACCTGCGCCAATTCCAATGATTTATCTTTAAAAACATCGCTTTGTTTGCGAAAAAAACGGGTGAGCGATTGTTCCTGGACATAAGATTTGACCACCCGGATGCCAGAATAGGCTTCCTGCGCTGCGCTATTGAGCGTAGCCAGCTGCCTTTGAATGACCTCGCTTTGCTTGTTGATCAAATTGCTCACGTAGTAAATACTCAACGACAGAAAGGGTAGGGGAAGTAAGCAATAGAAGGTCAGCTCCACATTCACGCTGAGCATGGCGTAGATCACCATAATGAACAGAGACACTAAGTTGACGCCGTACAAAACCGCTGGTCCAAGGTACATCCGCACCTTATTCACATCCTCGGTGATGCGCGCCATCAAATCGCCCGTATTGTTGCGTTTGTAAAAGGCCAAATCCAGGGCTTCATAATGAGCGAAAACCTCTTTGCGTTGGTCGTATTCAATCAAACGCGACATCACAATCAGCGTTTGGCGCATGTAAAACATGAAAACACCCATGATGATCGCCAAAATCAACACCAGCAAACCAAAATACAACAACTGTTCCCCCAGCATTCCAAAGAAAGCGCCTTGGAGAGCCGTGCCTTGAAAAGTGCGGTAAACATAGAGGTTCTCCACCACCAAATCCAAAGCTTCACGGATGGTTTGTGGTTGCAATACCCGGAAGTAATTCGAAAAGGAAACAAAAATGAATCCCAAAAGGAAATGCCATTTGTAGCGAAAAAAGTATTTGTTGAGGAGTGCAAGTTCTTTCATGGTGTCGCTTGAGCAAAGCCAAAGAAAATTGGCGATAGTAGCTCAGATTTTATGTGGTACGCCAAAAATGATTTGGTAAATATCGGTAAAAATTTGGATTGTAACCAAGATCAAGCTGTAAAACTACTTCATGCTTCACTTAGTTTAAACCAAGTCGCGAAAAACCCTAAATTTAGGAAGTTTAAGATTTCAACCAAGTCAATTCCCCAAAAATAAGCAAATACACGGTAGCAGCAACTACTGGCGCCAGCACGGAAACGCCCATGATGTAAAAATAATTCTTGTTGATGTTTGACTTTTCCAGCCACTCAGAAATCAAGGCTACCGCGAGAATAAAAAAACAAATGCTGCCAAAAATCAGGCTCAACATCGTGGCCAAATATTCGTTACTCAACCATAATAGGATATACAAAATAACCTCGATTAAAAACACCTCCAAAGGCCGCAATACGCGCATGGCTAAATTTTTTGATGATGAAAAAGTACAACAAGTTGGCGATAATTGCTGGGTTATTCCTGGTTTTTACATTCGGATGCGGGCTAACGAATGAAAAAAATAAAAGCAAAGGTGTTCCCATTTCTCCTTCTCCCGCCCCACAAGGGTTTAGATACCTGGCCTTGGGCGATTCTTATACCATTGGTCAGGGCGTTAAAATCACGGATCGTTTCCCCAACCAATTGCGCGACAGCCTAGTGCGCCACAATTTTCCCATCAATTCTTTTCAGATCATTGCTAGAACGGGTTGGTCAACCGCACAGCTGCTTGAGGCCATACAAGCACAACAACCCGACACGGTGGCTTGGGACATCGTAACGCTTTTAATTGGAGTAAACAACCAATATCGTAAATTGGGTTTAGAACCCTACAAAGCGGAATTTACGGATTTACTTCAACGCGCTATACGCTTGGCCGGTGGAAAAAAATCCAAGGTATTTGTACTCTCGATTCCCGATTATTCGGTAACCCCTTATGCTCAACGGCTAACGCCAGCTAAAATTTATCGGGAACTGGAAGCTTACAATGCTGCCAATCGTGCCATTACGCTGGCAGAAGGTGTTGCTTACATCAACATTACGCCAGCCTCGCAGGAGGCTACAGACAACCGCAAATTATTAGCACCCAACGGACTGCATCCTGCGGGACTGATGTACCGCTCTTGGGTACGCTTGTTGCTACCCCGGGTGTTGGAATCCTTGCGATAGTAATACCAAAGCGCTAGGAGGCCTACTTAGATTTTTTGTGGAGAAAAAAACGAAACTTGTAATCCCGTAAAGTAGTCGATAAAGTCAAGGTGGTATCCGTAAAACCTTCGATGAGGTAATCGGCTTCCATATCACTTTTGCGTTGGAGGATTTTATCACGTTTCAGTTCATAGGCAGCTTCTACATCGGCTCCAATCAAGTTGGTTACCATCCGACCATTGGGTTTGAACTCGAAAAACAGCGCTTCCATAGATTCGGTGGGGCGTTCATTGCGAAAAGCTTCTTTAATGTCCCAACGGCCAGCGAGCTGTTCCGGGCTGATGACCGGAGTACCGTTACATGCGAACATCAACAAAGTTAAATAAAAGAGAGTGAGTGCGATATCATGAATCCGTTTCATATCGAAGGGGTGGATTTTTGCCAGAAAGGTATTATTTTTTTACGAAAAAAAAATCTGCCGAATGGAAAGTCATTGGAAAACGTGGCATAGTAACCCAGTCGAGCGAAAAAAAAACTTGTTCAGGGGCGGTTTCCGCAACCTGAACAAGTTTTGAATCAAGCTTAAATTATTTGTCTTCCTTCACAGCGAAAGCAAAGTTAGCCAATTCCCAGGCAAAAGTAACCACACCTTTGTCGCTGATGTCAAACTTCAAACGCTCTTCGTTTTCTTTGTTTTTACCAGGCTTGGTGTTAATGCGTAGGATATCCTGCTCCTTTTTGTAGTTGTAAGCACCCCACTGATTGGCTTCTTTATTGATGATCAACACCCATTCTTTTTCGCCAGGAATGGTGAACAAAGCATACTTACCAGCAGGCAATTTTTGGCCATCCAAAGTTACATTTTTGTTGACTTCAAACGTAGTAGCCTCATTTGCTCCAGTGCGCCATACTTTTCCATAAGCTTCCAAACCGCCAAAAACCTTACGGCCTTTTACCGCCGGAGAGCTGTAATTGATGGTGATGGCCAAGTCGCCAATCTTCTTGGTAGCAGTCATAGCAGGGCTTGGACGCTGCGCATTGTCATTTTGCGCGCTTAATACATTCACAGTAAGGAATGCAGCCAAAAGGGACAGAGTCAAAAAAAAGTTCTTGAAACGCATAAGTTTTGAGTTTTTATTTGAATAACACTTTAGTGTAAAAGAGGTTGCAATGGTTACAAAATCGCTGCCCGTCGCAAGCGATCATTGATAGCCCGGCCCAAGTCTTCCTCGGGTAACAATTCCGCAAGGATAACGTCAATGTCGAGTTGATCAAGATACCGCATGCCCGAAAAAAGCTGCTGTGCCGCCTCGGTATAATTTCGAGTAGCCGATAATACGACTTGTTGAGCAGCTGGTAAGGTTGTATAGGCAGTGGAAAAAGAAATCAAACCAACCTTTTTGTCTGCCCATTTTTCCAACAAAACCGGAATATCACCCAAAATCAGTGGAATCCGGGGCGCATAATGACTTTTGAGCATGCCCGGCGCTTGAGGATTGGAACTGGAATGGTTCAGCACCTTCATTGGGCCGAGTATTTTTTCTAGCGTTTCGATGGCTAGGCCGCCCTTGCGGTACACCGTTGGCCGACCGTCGGGGAAACCTACAATGGTGCTTTCCACACCCACTTCGCAAGGGCCGCCATCGAGGATGTAGGGGATTTTAGCCCCCAATTGTTGGGCAACATGCGCGGCTGTGGTAGGACTTATGTACCCAAACGGATTGGCGCTGGGTGCTGCCAAGGGGAAATTCAGGACTTCCAGCAGCGCGGTCGTCAAGGGGTGTGCAGGGACGCGCAGCCCCACCAAAGGCGAACCAGCGGTAACCAAATCCGGAATACGTGCTTTTTTTTCGAGCAACAAAGTCAGGGGACCGGGCATAAAATGCCGCGCCAGCTCCCGCGCTGATTCCGGAATGAAGTGGATATACTCTGCGAGGCGATCAAAAGAAGCCCCGTGTACGATCAAAGGATCAAAATAAGGCCGTTGTTTGACGGCAAATATTTTGGCTACCGCCACAGCACTCAAGGCGTTACCCGCCAGTCCATAGACCGTCTCCGTAGGGATGGCCACTACTTCCTCGGCTTCTAAACAGCGTTGTGCGATTTGAATGTTTGTTTCCATAGGGGCAATAGTAAGGTTAGAAGCGAAGCTCTCCAAATTGACTTTTGGGGTAGGGGAGATGGAGAATGGGAATGGGAAGTAAAATTGGGTTGCGAATTGGATTTTTTAAATTTTTGTTGGGGTGTATCGGCAGGGCAAACGCATTAAAAATTGAGGGTATTTTCGCGATACTTGTCGGATAATGCACATCGGTTCATTCTACGATTAATACTGACTTTTTCTTTTTCACCATTTGTTTTAAGGAGGTTGAGTGCCATTCGTCGAAAGAGTC
>JBBRGN010000091.1:0-15764 GCA_038240665.1 Chitinophagales bacterium
ATGAGCATCGAACATGGCTTGAAATCACTACCTTCCACAAAAAAACCAAAAAAAGAAAACCAAACGCAAAAACAATTTTTTTTAGACCTTAGCTAAACCTAACTACCCGCACGTTAAGCCAAATTTAAACCCAAACCAACGCATGTTTAAAAAAATCTACCTCGAAATATCCAATATCTGCAATGTGCAATGCTCTTTTTGTCCACTGGTCGAAAAAGACAAAAAGCTGATGGATCCTGCTGAATTTGAAGCCATCCTGAAACAGGCAGCACCCCTAGCCGAAATCATCTGCTTACACCTGATGGGGGAACCATTGGCACATCCTAAGTTTTTACAACTACTGGCTATTTGTGAAAAGTACGGTACCCAAATCGAGCTAACAACCAATGGAATTTTAATCAAAAAGTACCAGGAACACCTCATCAACTCTGGCTGTATTCGACAAGTCAACTTCTCCTTACAAGCTTTTAAAGACAATTTCCCGGATCGGGATATTGAACCTTATCTCCTACCCATCTTTGAATTCGTACAATCGGCACATAAGCTAAGGCCCGCCCTGTATACCAACTTCAGATTGTGGAATCAAGAAAGCAATGCTGCGGATAATGAGGATATTTTCACAAAAATAGAAGCCTACTTCAAGTTGGAGATCAACAGGAACCTCGAATTAGGCGCAATCAAATCCAAAAGAATTTGGAACAGACTTTACCTGCATTTTGATTCCCGGTTTGAATGGCCCTCTTTTTTATTGCCCCATCAAGGCACCCAAGGGCGTTGTCATGGCGCGGTCAATCACATCGGTATCCATGCCGATGGTTCGGTGGTTCCTTGTTGTCTCGACAAAAATGCGGTGATTAATTTGGGCAATGTCAAAGAACAGGCATTGAGTGACATTCTCAATAGCGAAAGATTTAAAAATATGAGAAATGGATTTTTGAATGGCGTACTGGTGGAAGATTTTTGTCAGCATTGTACCTTTATCAATCGGTTCAATAAAGCTGCAAAAAAGGCCAATCCACTTGAGAAAATGGAAACATTTTAAAAGTTTGCGAACACAACATTGAGGGAAGGAAAGTTATATCGGGTCTCACAGACCCTCACGAGCATCCAGTTGCCTACAAACTTCAACTGGCTCGCTCATTCTTTGCAGCACAAAGCACTGGAAAATACTTGGCACAGCATGTGAAGAGCCTGTAAAATTATTTTTCAAACACCACGCCAACCGATAAATAGGGTGCGATGTAGATGTTCCGGAAAGGTGCGATCGAGTTGTTGCCCGTCAGATAGGTAGCAGAAAGCCCCCATTTTTTGTTGATTTTGTAAAAAGCCTCTACACTGGCGAGGGTGTAGGTGGTCGCGTCGCCCCGCAAAAAGGCAAGATCAGGGTGCTTACTCTGACCATTGCTGTACTGCGCCCGAAGTTTGGCATTAACCCATAGCGGTTCCCAGGGATGGTAACCGAACTCAAGGCCAAACTGGTAGAGGTCGCGAAATTTTTGACCCGCATACTGGGTCCGAAAATCATAGGCTGCAAATGCCGAAGCGTAGCATTTTCCAAAAGATTTGGAAGCAGCGAGCGTCGCCCACACATTGAACTCTCCGTCTCCAGTAGGTAAATTGATGCGGTCACCGGCGATCGATTTGTTGTTCACAAAGGCATTGGCTCTTCCAGTGGGAAACTCCGGTGCGATGCTGATAGATACCGGAAGTTTGTTGCTCGTTAGGCGGTATTTGGCTTCTAACCGCAGATCCCCAATACCCACCGCGACCTGAGTGGACGCAAAACTGTTGAACCGCAGAAGGGGCATTTTAGCGATGAAGGTGAGCCGCTCGCGAAAACCGTACTCGCCGTAGAAGTTGAAAGATGTTTGGCGGAAGGCAGTTGTTTTTAGCTCGTCCCCGTTCGGATTGAAGTATCGTGCGGCATTCAGATAAGACACGTCAAGTTTGACGAACAGCCCTTTTGGGGTTCGGGTCCAACCGCTTTGGGCGGCCAAAAGACCGGGGCATAGTGCCAAGGCGAGCAATAGTATTCTTCTCATCTTAGATGTAAAATTTTTGAAAAAAAGGTGCGTGAAAAGCCTGGGTGAGAAACGGTGGATTGGCTTCGGGCACTTGTCCACCCATCACCAATCCGCCGAAAAATCTTATTGCAGTTTAGCGAACCCGAACGGTACGTTAGCAGAAGCGCACCATAGGATGACATGAGTGAACTTGGCATCGGCCTGAGGATCGAGGCGGAAGTTATTTTCACCAGCCTTGGCCACTGGGCCGATTAGGCGGAGGTCAGGGTTGCCAGTGCCCGGACTAGGAGTGAATGTCATGGAGGTGCTGAGGTACACTGTCACAGTGCCCGTAGCAAAAGAGGTGCCAAAATCTGCACCAAACTTGAGGAATTGAACGCCGTCAACATCCTTGCCCAACTGTACCGCACCTTTCGAGCCAGTGCCGTTTTGCGCTGTAAAAGTGCCGCTTTTGGATGCTGTGAAGGTGCCATTTGGCTTACTAGAGTCCACGATGACTGTTGTCTCTTTAGTACATGCCGTAAAAGTAACTAAAGCAGAAATTGCGATGAGGAAAAAATTGAGTTTCATAGTTAAATAACTTTATTTGGGTGAAAAGAATAAGTCTTCGACAAATATAAAAGTCAATTATCACGAAAGTATCACAAGGCCAGGACGGGTGGCAACCGATAGATCGGCAAGGTGAATCGGAACGTGGTTACGGCATCATTGGACTCGGCCCAGACGCGCTGGCCGTGAAGGTCAATCACTTTTTTGACCACCGTAAGCCCCAAACCTGTGCTGTCTTTTTTTTGGTTGGAGGATTTAAAATAGCGGTCGAACACGCGATCGAGATGGGCTTCAGGGATAGGGTCGCCACTGTTACAGGCTTTGAATTGCAGTTTGTCGGCTTCTTCTAAAATGGTGAACATGACAAAGCCACCTTCATAAACGTAGCGCAGCGCATTGTCCATCAGGTTTTGCAGTACCCGATCCGTCCAGCGAACGTCGGCCAGCGCAAGAGGCAGGTTTTCGGGGAAATTAGTGAGCAGTTTGATGTGCTTGGCATCGGCCTGTAGTTGGTATTTCTGTAGGATATCCTGTGCAAGCTCGGCGATGTTGAACGGCTCGGGCTCGATCTTGATTTGGCCAGACTCTAACTTAGACAGATCGAATAGGTCGGCCACCAATCGATTGAGCCGATTAGCCTCCGCAAGCGAGATGTTGAGAAATTTTTTCCGCTCTGAAATGGAAAGTTGTGAATTCTTTTGGATGACCACTTCCAAATAACCCAATACACTGGCCATTGGTGTGCGCAGGTCGTGCGATAGGTTGGCGATCATTTCTCGGCGGAAGTTGTCAATTGCAGTGACTTGTTCCAGGCTTTGCTGGAGTTCTAAGTTGATGCGTTGTTTCTCGATGTTGGCGGCTGCAAGGGCTTCTTTGTTGAGTTGCTCTTTGTGTAGGATCGGTTGCAAGACCCGCACCAGCAGCACCAAAAAAACGGATCCCACCAAGAGGCTGAACAGCAGGCTGCGCCATAGGCTGACCCGGGATTGGATCATGAACTTGTCAAATTCTTCGTCAGCCTGAACGAGTGCAACCACCTGCCCCTTGCTGTTCTTCACCGCCGCGAATGCGGAGAGCCAAGTACCAAATTCGTCTTTGTAGCGCGGGATCATGGCGCCTTCGGTGTGTTTTTCCATCAACAAAGCAGGTGCGGAATTGTAGGGATGGAGGAAGTAGGCCTTCTCGGCGGAAGTGACCCCAAAGTAGCAAGCGTTAAGGCTGTCCAAAAAGATGGTATAGATAGGGGTGCTAAGCATGTTGGCCTGGCAATTTCTTTGCAATATCCGGTGTATGGAGAGGTAGTCGCTATCTTGTACAGCGGTCGTTATGGCATTTTTGTAAACGTATTTTGCGATCAGCCGCTGATGCGTGTCGCCATCTATCTGCATGGCGAGGGTATAGGCGATACCGTTCAGTCGCATTAGGCTGCTCCTTTCAGCTTCAGCAAGAGAGTTTATATAATTGACAGTCAAGAAATAAGCGATGAGTAGAAAGAAAGCAGCGAACACGATGGTCATCACATGGCGGAGCCGTGTTTTTACCGAGAAGTCCAAATCTTTAGGGGGTTGCGTCATTACAGGGTGGCGTTAAATTTGAACCCTACGACCCAGGCACTTAGGATGTATTGGGGTTGAGTCAAGTTGTTTTCGATCTTGGTTCGAAGGCGGTTGACGTGTGAGTTGACGGTATGTTCCAAGCCTTCGAATTGTTCGCCCCAAACCTCGTCCAAAATTTGCATGCGGGTATATAAGCGACCAGGGTTTTGCATAAACAACTGAAGCAGGTCAAATTCTTTGTTTGTTAATTCAACGCGGTTGGCCCCCTTGCTCACACTTCGAAGCTCCAAATCCATGCACAATACGCCGCGCTCGATGCGCTGTAGTTGTTCCTCCGCCTGTCGGCTTTGGCGCTGGGTGCGGCGAAGGATGGACTTCACCCTGGCCAGCAGTTCGCCGGAGCCGAAGGGCTTGGTGAGGTAGTCGTCGGCACCAATTTCGAGACCCGCGATCTTGTCTTGCTCATCAGAGCAGGAACTGAGCATGAGCACTGGGAGATACTGTTTGCGCTGGCGCAGCAGCCGGCAAATCTCCATACCACCCAAGCCCGGCAACATCAGATCGAGCACTAAAAAGTCGTACTTGCCGCTCATTGCTTCGTCTAATCCTTGCCAACCTTGATTTCTGACGGTCACCTCGGCGGAAAGGTCGCGCAGGTGGATAGCCACCAATGCTGCGATGTTGGGATCATCTTCAACCACTAGGATATTCATAGCGTAAATATTAATTTTAGTGGCAAAAATTTTCAAAAAATAAAATCAGCTGGTTGACTCATTCCTTAGGACGAGAAAAGTGATAAAGCATTTTTTATTGTGGCGAATTTGGTCATTTTTTGAAAATGGTAAAATCCGCTTTGCTTATCAAATTTTAGCAAAATACTTTTTATTAATCCATTTTATACCTATTGATTACCACCAACGTCGTGGTGACGACTATCATTCTTTAGTAATGGACAACGAAATAAATAAACTACAAAATCGCCCGGCTGAAAATGGTGCGATTCCGAATAAACGCGACTATTTTTCCCATACCAATTGTACAGACCTACTTTGATCTATACCCCGCACATGGTATGTTTAAAAAGCAAGCATTTCATCACTCCCGCACCCATTTCACTTCGTGGCCCTCGCCCACCAGCGCCATGTCCAATTGCCCGATCATGCGCTCCAAAATGCTGCTTTTGATGTCCTCTTTGCGGCGCTGAAAGATGTTAGCTTGTGAGGTTTCGAGGTAGATGAGGGTAAAACGCGGATTATATACCCGCAAGGCATTGAACAAACGGGCGCGGAGTTCCTGGGTCAAATTGGTACTGTTCCAAACAAAGGATTGTTTTTTGCGGCAAAATTCCTTGGCGCGCTCATAAGCCAATCTGGCCACTTTGCCTTGACCAGCTCGATCATCGGGGCGAATTTTTAGCTCTTTCCGGATGTCATCCATGCTTATCACCGGAAGATGCGCATGGTGCTTGCTGTAGTAAGTATCTTTGCCGCTTCCGGCTACGCCTGCCAACACAATCACTTCGTAGCTTGTATCATCAAATAGCTCAACTGGATACGTTTCTTCCGACCAAAAATAGCGGTAGCGGCTGTGCTCGCTGAACCACTTGGCTTCCTGCTCAAAACAGGTATTGTCCAGGCACAATTCCCGAAATAGTTCAGCACGGTACAGCAATTCACCCTGGGTAGCGCTGATGCGCCCCAGTACATCAGCTTTGGCCAATAAATAAATCAGCTCATTGCGTACGCGCCAACTCGCCAGAATGCTCGCCCGAATGGGATCTGGTTTATCCATGATCCAAAGCGGCAAACCATGCATCCGCACCAGCGCGCAAACGGCCTCCCGAAAATGGATCTCACAATCCCAAAGTATTTCGCGAGCCACCTTCTCGCCAATTTTTGCATGCCGAGGCGAGCTAATTTTGCCATCTTCGATGATGGTACATTGCGGTTTGGCGACATCGTGTAGCAATGCAGCGTGGAAAAGCAGGGCTTGTTCGCGCTCATTCAAGCTTGGAAAGGCCGGCAAGCCCAGTAGCGCATCAATTACCATACGGGTATGGGTCCAAACATCGCCTTCGGCATGGTGTTCGGGGTCTTGTGGGCAGGCTCGCAGGGGTTCTACCCAATCGAAAGACTCAATGAGCGTCCAGTTCGCCTGTTGTTGCCGGAAAATCTGGCTGTTCAGACCAAAGAGGGGCTCTCCCCCAGTTGCGTATCCAGTGTTCATCGGTTTGTACATGATTTTTACGCACGTACTTGAGCACATGCTGAGAAAATTCGGTTTCAGAAAAAGCGGCAACATTGCGGCATACTACTCCTTCACTTTCGCCCCCAAAATGACTGCCCCGGGATTGTTGATCCGCAATGATGGCTTTCAATTGTGTTGCCGAGAAGGTGCCGCGTTCCAAAACCGGAACAGTGGGTAGGTCGAGCAATTGCGCGTACCATTCTACTTCGTCCCAGGATAGCCAAAGGCCATTGTCGCGCACCGCAAACAAGTAAAAATGGCTGTCTAGCCGTTGGTAGGTGATGCTATGAACGGCGTAGAGGTTCTCGCCGAAAAGATGTAAGTCTTGTAAGGATTGGCCTACTCGATCCCAAATTTCCCAAATGGGTTTGGCCCAGGGATTGCGATTGACACCGCCGTGTGAGCGGGCATAAACGCCGTTGGATTTGATGCAGGTGTTTTCGCCATCAAGTTTTTCGGTCACTACAATTTCATATTGCAAAAGCAAACTCCACTCGGTTTGAATACGGTCGTCGTTGACTGCACCTTCGGAGAAGGGGAAGTGGTAAGTGCGCGGGTATTTTTCGGAGCTGGTTTCCACAGGATGTCGGTTTGGTTATGGCCAAAAACCACAGCTGTCTTCCAAAAGTTCCCGTTGTTGTGGTGATCCTCACAATCGTATGGATTCGCCGAGTGGTATAAGTGTTTTTATGGAATGAATCAATGACTTGTGCAGGCTTAGGTTTATTAAAAAAGGATCGACACTTTTGGTTTAACCATGTTTTCAAGTATAGCATAGCAGCAATGTAAATTAAAAGAGGCGACCTGTTGCCAGATCACCTCTTCTTTACCTCGGTACTTTATGTTTTGCTACTTTGTATTAAACCAAGTCAAAACGATCAAGGTTCATCACCTTGTTCCAAGCGGCTACAAAGTCATGTACAAACTTTCCTTGCGCATTCGCCCATCCATAAACTTCAGCAATGGCGCGTAGCTCGGAGTTCGAACCAAAAATGAGATCGACCCGGGTTCCCGTCCATTTTACTTCGCCCGTCTTACGATCACGGCCTTCAAAGGCGTCCTGAGCATCGGAAGTTGCACCCCAAGTAGTACCCATATCCAGCAAATTGACAAAGAAATCATTGGTCAACGCTTCCGCATGTTTGGTGAAAACACCATGCTGCGATTGATCAAAGTTTGTATTCAAAACCCGCATACCGCCCAGCAATACCGTCATTTCAGGAGCAGTCAGAGTCAATAATTGCGCCTTGTCAACCAGTATTTCTTCAGCAGGTATGGAATATTTGGTTTTTACATAGTTGCGGAATCCATCAGCACTGGGCTCCAATACGCCAAAAGAATCAACGTCGGTTTGCGCTTGCGAAGCATCCGCGCGTCCGGGTGTGAAAGGAACGGTCACTTGATGGCACGCATTTTTAGCGGCCTGTTCAATACCGGCACATCCCCCCAATACGATCAAATCAGCAAGCGAAACCTGCTTGCCTCCAGTTTGGGCGCTGTTGAATGCCGATTGGACGCCTTCCAAAGCGGTAAGCACGGTTGACAATTGAGAAGGGTTGTTGACCGCCCAATATTTCTGTGGAGCCAAACGAATGCGCGCTCCATTTGCACCACCGCGTTTGTCGGAGCCACGGAAAGTGGAAGCTGAAGCCCAAGCAGTAGACACCAATTGAGATATTTTTAGACCAGCAGCCAGGATAGAAATTTTAAGAGCAGCGATGTCCTGCGCGTCAATCAATGGATGGGTAACTGCAGGGATAGGATCTTGCCAAATCAGCTCTTCAGTAGGAACCTCGGCGCCAAGGTAGCGGGTAATAGGCCCCATATCGCGGTGGGTAAGTTTGAACCAGGCACGGGCAAAAGCGTCTGCAAACACATCAGGATTTTCGTAGAAATGTCTTGAAACTTTCGCGTAAGCAGGGTCTTCCCTTAAGGCAATATCCGTGGTCAGCATCATTGGTGCATGACGCTTTGACGGATCGTGTGCATCGGGTACTGTACCAACGCCTGCACCGCCCTTTGGTTTCCACTGGTGAGCCCCAGCCGGACTCTTGGTCAGCTCCCATTCGTAACCGAAGAGGTTCTCAAAGTAGTTGTTGCTCCACTGGGTTGGCGTGGTAGTCCAGGTTACTTCCAGACCGCTGGTAATCGTGTCACCGGCATTGCCCGTGCCGAAAGAGTTTTTCCAGCCAAGACCTTGTTGTTCAATGCTTGCTCCGGCAGGTTCCGGACCAACGTATTTGCTTGGATCAGCAGCTCCGTGGGTTTTACCAAAGGTGTGTCCGCCAGCAATCAATGCCACCGTTTCTTCATCGTTCATCGCCATACGACCAAAGGTCTCGCGAATGTCGCGAGCTGAGGCAAGCGGATTAGGATTACTGTTTGGTCCTTCAGGGTTTACGTAGATAAGACCCATTTGAACAGCAGCCAATGGATTCTCTAGTTCACGGTCACCAGAATAGCGTTTGTCGCCCAACCACTCAGCTTCAGCGCCCCAATAGATGTCTTCCTCTGGATGCCAAACGTCTTCGCGTCCGCCAGCGAAACCAAAAGTTTTGAAACCCATCGATTCCATGGCGCAGTTGCCCGCAAGGATCATCAGGTCGGCCCAGGAAACACTTTTGCCATATTTCTGTTTTATCGGCCAGAGCAACAAGCGCGCCTTATCCAGGTTTCCGTTATCCGGCCAGCTGTTGAGCGGCGCAAAACGCTGGGTTCCGTTACCTGCACCGCCACGACCATCGGCTATGCGGTAAGTACCAGCACTGTGCCAAGCCATGCGGATGAAAAAGGGGCCATAGTGACCAAAGTCGGCTGGCCACCAGTCCTGAGAAGTGGTCATCAGATCGACGATGTCATTTTTTACAGCATCCAGATCGAGTTTTTTGAATTCCTCCGCATAATTGAATTCTCCACCCATTGGGTTAGAAAGAGAGGAATGTTGACGAAGGATGTTCAATTTCAATTGGTTGGGCCACCAATCACGGTTTGAGGTGCCGCCGCCAGCGCTTTTTTTGAGTGTGCCGCCAGTAAAGGGACACTTACTTTCACTACTCCCATTTGATTCAGTAGATGAGCCCAGATGTGTATTGTCTTTCATTTTTGATAGATTGTCGATGATTTAAGGACAAATTTGCGAAATCTTCGGTAATTAATTTCCAAAAATAGCAGCTCCATTGATGACTTTTGTTCAACTAAGTTTTGCCTTCGAATGGAAGTAGGCTAGCGGCATTAAGCCAACAAACACATCGTAAACTGAAGAACTCCTTGGATTGTTTGGTCAATCTGGAGAAATTTTTGAGATTAATCGAGACCCAATGCCGAGGTGCCAGCTGTAATTTATTCTCTTCCTATTGTCTAGGAATTTTTAACTTTAGCTCGATTCAATTTTTCTTTCCTTACACCACAACACAGGTATCATGAGCTTAAGACGCAGAGACTTTATTCGGCTATCTTCGATCAATGCCGCCCTATTTTACGGGATGACTTCGTGCAGTTTGCCCAATCAAAAAACGGGCGATTCACCGCTTGATAAGCTGAAGCCCATGACGGACGGCGTGGTACCCATCTCGCTTGAAGAAAGAAAATCCCGGATAGAAAAGGCACAACGCTTGATGACCGAAAACAAAATAGAAGCCATCATACTGGATACGGGTACTTCCATGAAATATTTTACCGGGGTGAGCTGGGGCGGTGGTGAGCGCACCATGGTGGCAGTAATCCCTGCCAAAGGCGAAGTAAAATATGTTTGTCCAGCTTTTGAAGCGGCTCGCTTGCAGCAATTGATTACCATAGGCAGCGAGGTGCGCATCTGGGAAGAAGATGAAAGTCCTTACAAACAAGTGGCCACGCTCCTCAAAGATTATGGCATTCTGAATGGAAACATTGGAATGGAGGAACGTTTGCGTTTTTTTATTTTTGATGGCATCAGAAAAGAAGCTACCCACCTTAATTTTGTCAGCGCCGATCCGGTAACCATTCCTTGTCGACTCGTAAAGTCTCCTGCTGAACTGGCTTTGATGCAAAGGGCCAACGACATTACTTCAGAAGCTTTTAAAGTGTGTATCGCCATGTTGCACGAAGGCATGACGCCCTCCGAATTCGCGACCAATTCCGAAATCGCGCATCAGAATTTAGGCGCATCAGGGGGTATTTTCACCAACTTTGGTCCCGATAGTGCTTATCCGCACGGCAGCATTAAACCGCAGCGACTTAAAAAAGGCGACATCGTGTTAATGGATGGCGGATGCTCGGTAGAAGGCTATGGTTCGGATATCAGTCGTACCATTGTTTTTGGCGCGCCGCCCACCAAACGGCAATTGGAAATATGGAATTTGGAAAAGAAAGCCCAAGCCGCCGGTTTTGCTGCCGCTAAGCTGGGAAAACCTTGCGAAAATGTAGATTTTGCCGCCCGTAAAGTTTTAACCGATGCTGGTTTTGGACCGGGGTATAAATTGCCTGGATTGCCGCACCGTACCGGACATGGTATAGGAATGGACGGCCATGAATGGGGCAACATGGTAAAAGGAAATAAACTGCAGCTGCAGCCAGGGATGTGTTTCAGCGTAGAACCCAATGTTTCCATTTATGGCGAATTTGGAGTTCGACTTGAAGATTGCGCTTACATGACGCCAGAAGGCGCAAAATGGTTTTCGCAGCCCAGCCCAAGCATCGATCAGCCTTTTGTGTGAAAACCTGGCAGGAATTTTTGATTGGAGTTGCAAATTAGAGTCCCGAATTTTTGCCCACTATTTAAAGCAAATAACATGCTGGCAGCCTTGGTTTTTGCTGTTTTATTCATCGTGGTAGTGGTTCTGATGAGCATCGATTCCTTGGGTGCGAAGTGGGTGCGCAGTTTTATACAACGCAGCATAAAAACACAGTGGGAAAAAAATACTGCCGAAGCGGAAGCTTGGCCCTTTGAGCCACAGCCTGCCGAAGGTTTGCCGGATTCCGTTCGGCGCTATCTTGAAAAGTCAGGAGCATGGGGGCGAAAACCAGCCAGTGTCTATAAAATGCGTCAAAAAGGCGCGTATCGAAGTCGTACACCAGTAGCCTGGCAACCTGTGGAAGCCAAATTCTTTGGGTTTACCGTGTTGAAAAGCAGTGTGTGGTACGCAGATATCACTCCAGCATTGTTTATTTCCTTTAAGGCAGTTTTGTTTTTTGAAAAAAACGTGGGAAAAGCCTGGGTTTACTTTCAATCCCTTTTGCCACTACCTTGGAAATACCGCCAGGAGCAGTACCATTTTTTTGCAGCTTGGCAGTTGGCGGCTCAATTTTGGAACCCTTCCATTTTTCAGTCTAAGACTTGGGCTTGGAGCCTGTTGGAACAAGCGAATAGTGCACTGCTACAAGGTCAAATCGGAGCGGAGCACATCACTGCGCAGGTTTTTTTTGCCAAGGATGGATTGCCGAACGAATTGCGATTGCCCCAGTGGAGCATTCTTTTTTCGGAATACCGAGACATACAAGGTTTGATGATCCCCGGTCATTTTAGCTTCCAAAGCAAGGAAACTTCGGGGCGGGTACTCATCTACGAAGCTACGATCACCGATGTAGCTTACGAAGGCGATTATCGGTGGTGGTAGCTTCGTAGATAGAAGTCATTTTTTCCAAAAAGTAAAGTACATTTAGGTTATAAAATTTCCTCGTTGAACGGGTTTTCAAAAGTTCGATTTTTATCGTTTCAAAAGCGCAATGAACTCCGATTACTCTCTAACTACCTTGAATTGACCTATTTTGTCAATTTATAGTGTCTTATTTATCATTCAAATACTCCCATCTTCTACCATTGGAATGACGCTAATAAATCAATCAAAAAGGACGCCATGTTTCCTATCATTGAAGGGCTAATTATTTTATTCATTATTTTGCTTATTGGATTCATGGGGCATCTTTCGGTGCGCATGGATCGTCGTCGGAGAGGAGTTCCTTATCGGGGGTTTAAAAAAGATGCGCTGCAATCGCTGTGGGATGGTGCCGGAGAGCATTTTCTGCCCATCATGTATCTACCCAAAGAGAGCGACGCCTTTTTGGAACGGGTAAGAAAAAAACGCAACTGGACAGTGATCGCTTTCTGGGTGGTATGGATTGTGATCGTTATTGGGTTTATGAAAAAATAAAATGGCTATCCGGAGAAATAAAAAAATCCCCTCTGAAACAGGTCAGAGAAGATTTTTTTATGCTCAGAAATGACCATCCTCATTCAACAGAATTGAGGTGCTATTGCTTACAACTTATTTGCAATCAAATCATTCATGATGCGAAGGGTTTCACGGATGTAAACATCTTTGGAAACATTTTTCAAGAAATCTTCGTTCCGCGCCTTAATTTTCTCTTCTGCTTTGGCTAGGTTGGCTTGATCCTGCGTTGGATTGCGGACGCCGGAGTTTACCACATCCTTAAAGGCGTTTTTGAAATCTTCCGACTCTTTTTCCACTTTAGCTTCATCAAGTTGAATCTGCGCTAGGCCCAGGTTGTAGGAAGAATTTTTCTTTTGACCCTCCAGGTATTTGGCGTGCGCGTATATTTTTTGAAAAGCAGGATCTTGATCAATGCGCATTTTGCTGCGGTGTTTCAAGTCTTCCATGTTTTTGATCTTGAAAGCATTCTGACTGAAAGCAACAGACGGAATTTCAGTCCATTCCAACGGGAATTCCTCCTCGCGCTCGCCCACGGGAAGGTAATGATAAGTATCCGGCAAAATAATATCCGGCGTAACACCGCGCAATTGCGTAGATCCACCATTGATCCGATAAAACTTCTGGATGGTAATTTTGATATCGCCAAGCGGTTTGTATTGTTCATAGCCATTTACCGCCTGATCTAGATTGAAAAAACGTTGTACCGTACCTTTGCCAAAAGTCGATTTGCTGCCTACGATGATGGCTCGGCCGTAGTCTTGTAAGGCAGCGGCCAAAATCTCCGAAGCGGAAGCGGAAAAAGAATTGACCATAACAATCAGCGGGCCATTGTATTGGACGCGATTGTCGACATCGCGCATCACTTCAGGCGCTTCGCCCCGTGATTTCACCTGTACAATTGGGCCGCTTTCGATAAAGAAACCCGACATGCGCACGACATCACGTAGGGAACCCCCGCCATTGTTGCGCAAATCCAGGATAATGCCGTTGACGTTTTCGGACTTTAATTTTTCCAATTCTGTGGCTATGTCGCGTGCGCAAAAACGACCATCAGGATTGTCAAATTCAGCATAAAACATCGGAAGATCAATATAGCCGATTTTTTCATCAGGTTTTGAACCTTGGAGAATGACTGATTTGGCAAAGTTGTCTTCAAATTCCACCACATCGCGAACAATAGCAATTTCTTTTACGCTACCGTCCACTTTTTTTACCAACAACCTAACTTTCGTACCTTTTTTGCCTCGTACATATTGCACCACATCATTGACCACCATGCCAGTAACATCGATAAATGGACCATCGTCGCCTTGAGCAACTTTCATGATGACGTCGTTTTCTTGGAGTTCCTTGCCTTTCCAGGCAGGGCCACCAACAACAATCTCGTATACTTTGGTGTATTCCCCAGAACTTTGGAGACGAGCCCCAATGCCTTCTAAACGACCGGAAAATTGAATGCTGAAATTTTGCTTTTCAACAGGTTCTAGATAATCTGAGTGGGGATCAAAAACATGCGTCAGGGTATTGAAGTACAACGACAAACGGTCTTCGCGTTTGATTTTAGCCAACCGGGCATACCAGTCGTTGTAGTTTTTGAGTACGTCTTTACGTGCTTCTTCTTCCAGTTCCTCCTGGGTTTTGGGATGGCTTTCATCACCGGCCGGTTTTAAGCCTTTTTTCTGCGCAGTGATTTTATCAGCCAGACTAGAGATGACTTCGAATTTTAATATTTTCCGCCAAAGTTCTTTGAGCTCCACATCATTTTTGGGAAAACCTCTTTTTTCGGGGTCAGTCTCGTAGGTTTCATTGGTGTTGAGCGCAACGGGTTGCATCAATATTTCGCGGTACCACGCTTGGGTTTTTTTGATGCCTGCGTCCATTAAGTCGAGGGACAAAGCAAAGAAATCAAAATTCCCCGCTTTGGCCTCATCGTCCAATTGAGTTTTATAAACTTCTAGTTTTTTGAGATCTTCTTGGGTGAGAAACCTGCGACTTGCGTCCAGATTTTCAGTATAACTTTTGTACAAATTTTGCGAAAAGCCATCGTCCATTTTTTTGGGATCAAAATGTAATTGATCAAAAAAAGAGAGGATCACCTGCATAAGTACGGCATCCTTTTCGGCATTTTCAGCCTTGCGTGGATAGAACGCTGCAAAAAGAAAACCTCCTAATAGTACAGAGACAAAAATTGGTCCGCGGAACTTCATAAAAAACCCTTTTAAAGAATGAAAATATTTGTTAGTAACGTATGGCGAAGATGACAAAGGTTGCATGTCCAGTTTTTAACTAAATGGTAACAAGTATATTTATTGTGTCCATTGGAATGGAATACGATTTAGGTAAAATTTTGTTATTCTGCAAATTTTTGAATTTTTAGATCTCGTTCTGGAAGGTTCTTTGGCTTCTTTCATCACCAAACTGAGTTTCAGTTTAGTTTTAAGGTGGCTTGAATAAATCCTTGAGTCAGTTGAAAAATGGGCTGGCTCTTTTGCTTGCTTTTTCAACGGTAAGCCGTAAATTTATCCAGAAATTATGGACGGTATTAAAATTTCAATTTTTTCTGAAAAAAGTAAAACTTTAAGCGCGGTAAAAAACTTAATATAGAAGGGTGCTTTTATGGTGCCTTAAGAATACAAAACACGTTGCGCTATGGTTTCGAGAAGACGAATGAAAATAGACTTGATCGTGCAAAGCCTGCTGTTGGCCGTTTTGCTGCTGGGCTGGTTTTTTTCTGGTCTGAATGCATGGATGGCGGGCCCGTTGTTGGTACTGGTGATGCTGCAAATGGTGAGTGCATTACAGCTTTGGTCGGTATACAAATTTCAACCCGCACAAAGTTTTGTATGGGTTGGACTAGCTATTTTGCTGCTTTTTGTTTGTTGTTTGCCGGGTCTGGGCGTGTTAAGTTGGTTTTTGCCGCTTGGCTTGGTATTTGCTTATTATTTCCAAACGATCAGCCGTTTGGTAATTGTTTTTCGTCGGCCGAAATCATTTTGGGATCTTTTGTAAAGGTTTTTCAAAAAAACATACTGAAAAAGCAAGGAAGAGTATTAAATTTATCTTGAAAAAAGCGACGCTAACTCAAAAGTTACGATTGCATGATGCATGATTTTCTTGCACAATTTTTTAGAGCAACCAACCATCATTAGAAAATTATGAGCTTGTTTAAAGTTTTACTTTTGAACTCTAGGAGAAAAAAAATTCCGTTAATTTAAATTTTGCTGCTGCTTTTGTTCTAGGTG
>JBBRGN010000092.1:0-15746 GCA_038240665.1 Chitinophagales bacterium
ATCTCTAGTGCAGTGAAAATACAAAAAAAGTAGGGCTAATCTTTCACATTTGCTTTCTCTTCCTAAAAAAGATTAATAGACACAGGAAAACGGCCTAGGATTTGTTTGGACTTGAAAAAAAAACAGGCTGTCTCCATGATGAAGACAGCCTGTAACAAGATATATTTAAAAAATTTGTTAGTAGCTCTGATTCTGCTTTAAATAGCCAGGAAGGTTGGAAGCTCCGTCGATAGCAGTTTGTGGAATCGGGAACAAACGCTTGAATTTATCCGCGTTGCTTTTTTCTGTCCATGCATCTTCATACTTGCCGAAACGGATCATGTCGGTGCGACGGTATAGTTCCCAGTACAATTCAAAACCACGCTCCCGGTACAACAAGTCCAGATTCATCGTGGTCAATGCTGGAGGAGGCGTGGTAAGATTGCGAGAAGCTCTTACGGTGTTTACATCTGCCAATGCTCCTGCGGCATCATTCTTGCGCATTTTGGCCTCAGCACGCATAAGGTAAACTTCTCCATAGCGTACGATAGGAATATCTACGTCACCTAAGTTACGACCACTTTGAGATCCTTTGCTGAATTCAAACTTCAATACCCGGTAACCTTGGCTATAGTTACTACCGGCTACGGAGTAATCTACTTGCTCGGTGAAATTCACGGGCAACGTTGGCTTGTTGCGGGAGACATTGTATAATCTACCAACTTTTAATTTGCCATCTGTACATTTTACAAAAGCTCCGTTCACTCGAATGAATCCATACTGCTGACCACGCAAAATACCCCGGTTCATGTTGAAGGAGTTGCCATCAACACATGAATCCGCAGGAATGGTCCAGTTTTGACGAAAAAAACGAGGATCAACCGCAGCTGGATCAGTAGAAGTGTAAGCATTTACCCATGTACGGTAAAAATCAGGAGTGATGGCCGGGCCATCGGTGCCATTGGCTCCAGGGAATGCGGCCAATGGAAATTGGTCGCCAGACAAAGAAAAATAAGACAAACGGTTGTGTCCGTTCAATTCCTTGCGTTGATCTACAGCAAAAACCAACTCCTTGTTGGTGTGGTTGTCCATGTTGAAGATCGAGAAATAATCTCTTGCCAATTGAAACAAGCCAGAGTTGATGATCTTATCGGTGTACTCAATGACCTTATCCATGTCTTCGGTCTTCACCGCAGCAGTACCATAAGGGTCACGATAAACAGCAGCATTTAGGTGTAAACGAGCCAACAAGCCCCAAACGGCTGCCTTTGTCATCCGACCTGGGCCAACGTTGGTTTCCAAGTTGGGCTCTGCTGCTAGGAATTCACTTTTTATGTATTCAACAGCTTCTGAACCACGCAAAATGGTTGAAATTGCACCGAGATCTTCTTTTACCAATACAATTCCCCACAAATCTAGTAGCAACAAATTGTAATAAGCACGCATGGCACGGGCTTCAGCAAGGTAGGTTTTGGCAATCGGATCTACGTTGGTTGGCAATGAATTCAAAGCCGTTACGGAGCGTGAAATACCGCCTACGATGGTGTTCCAAGTGTTTCTTACGTTCGGATCTGCACTGGTGATGGTGTGGGTATGCAAAGCAATGTAGATGCCATTGTCACCCCAGTCGGTACCCCCACGATAAGGCAAAATGGCTTCATCGCTTGAGATTTCTTGCAAAGCAAAAAGAGTGGTATGCGTAAACACGGTCGGCAATAGGGCATAAACGGGTGCCAAGTTACCATCAGCAGCTTGCTTGTCAGATAGACCAGTAGCTGAAGTTTCGTCCAGGATGACCTCTTTGAGATCGGTACAGCTGTTGGAAGTAAAAAAGATACCCACCAAAAGGGCTGCAAAAATTATGATGTTCTTTTTCATGATTGTCTTAATTTAGAAAGTGACATTTAAACCAAAAATTATTGATTTCGCTTTCGGATAGCTCAAGTAGTCGATACCATAAGAAGAAATACCGTTGATGCTGCGATCATTGTTTACTTCAGGATCGTAGCCGTTGTACTTAGTGCTCAGGAACAAGTTTTGTCCGGTAACGGAAAGGTTCAAAGCTTTCACATACTTGGCGATTCCCAAAGCTTCGGTGTTGAATCGGTAGTTCAGCGAAACGTTATTCAGACGTAAGAAAGCACCATCTTTCAAGTAGCGGGTAGATACCGGAGCAGCATTGTTGATGTTTTCATTAGGGAACAAAGCAGCTTCGCTGGTGGTGTTGCTACCTTTCGTCAAGCGCAATTTGTAGAAGTTGGTGTTGGCGGTGTTGTCGTACAATTTATTACCAGCAACGCCATTGAAGTTGGCCCGTAGGTCAAATCCTTTGAAAGTCAATACAGTGAAGAAATTGTAAATCTGTTTAGGCAAAGCGCTACCCGCAGAGATGCGGTCTTTGTCACTGACTACGCCGTCGCCGTCAGTATCGCGGTAAGTACTCAAGCCTTTGTCATCGAATCCAGTCCATTCTCTCAAAAAGAACGTACCAATCGGCTGGTTGTTGACATAGCCGTTGATGGTAGCAGAAGTCAAACCAGATCCAGAAGCTGAACCGGAAGGAATAACGGTGTAAGGAGAATTTTTAACAATGTTATTGATAAAGGTAATGTTACCACCCAATTCGAATTTGAAACTATTGGAGATACGCTGGCGATAACTCAAGTCCAATTCCAATCCTTTATTGGTGATGGACATGTCTTTTACGTTGGTCCAAACTGAAGTAGCCGGTTGAACGGGGTCAGCAGGAATAACCTCTAGGAGGATGTTGTTGGAAACTTTGTTGAAATAATCAATAGTACCCGACAATGCGCCTTTCAATAAAGTAAAATCCAAGCCTAAATCATACTGGTTTGATACTTCCCACTGGATATCAGGGTTAGCCAAACGGTTGAAGGTAGTTCCAGCCGGGAACGGACCCGTTTCAGCCAACGGATAGCTGGTCAAAGGTGATACCGATGAAGTAAACAACGCCTGGGTAATCTTCGAAGGAATTTCTTGGTTACCCGTTTGTCCCCAACCAGCACGGAGTTTCAATTCGCTGAATGGACCATCTTTCAGGAAGTTTTCCTGGGCAATTCTCCATCCGGCAGATACCGAAGGGAAAATACCGTATTTGTTGTTTTTACCAAACTTGGAAGAACCATCGGCGCGAACAGTTGCAGTCAACAAGTATTTGTCGCGGAATTGGTAATTCAAACGGCCAAAGAAGGACTGCAATTCGTTGATTACTGCAAAACCGCTTGGCTTGTTGTTCACCAAAGTCAAGTCCTGACCCAATCCTGGGTTGAATCTTGGCTCAATCGGAGATACCGGAAACTTAAAGATGCTAGAAGAACGACCCTGGATAAAGATTTTTTGGTAAGAATGCCCTGCCAAAACCGTTAAACCATGAACGTCGTTGTTGAAAGTATAGGTGATGTAGTTCTCGATCAACTTGTTGCGGTTGATGTTGTAGATAGAAGTCAAACCGCCATCCTGTTTGGGAACGTCGTTGCCCAAAGATTGCAAATCACGAGTAGATGTAGAATTGTCAATACCAAAGTTCAACTTGTATACCAACCCTTTAACAATGGTAAAAGAAGGCGTGATGCTCGCGATAACACGGTTGATATTGGTCAAATCTTTTTCCAAACCCAGCGTAATCAACGGGTTGGTTCCATTTTGGTACTTGTAGGGAAGCCCATCCTGTCCATAAACCGGATAAGTTGGATTGGTTGAAATGGCATTTGCAATCATACTTCCTGATGGAGCACGTTGGTTGTCGGTACTGGTAGCGTTGAAGTTAACATCCACGCTCAAGCGATCATCTAAGAACTTCTGACTTACGTTCAAACGACCAGTATAGAGGTTAAGTTCGTTGCCTTTGATGATGCCTTCTTGCTTTTGAAAACCAAAGGATCCATAATAAGTCAGTTTACCAGCACCTCCACCAAGCGATAGGTTGTGGTTCTGCGTCATTGCTGATCTGGTGATTTCTTTCTGCCAATTGGTGTTGGCTCCAAGATCTTCCAATATACCACCTGCGGCAGGAACTTGCTGGCGGTATTCGTCAGCGCTGAATACTTTAATCGGGTTGGCTATGGTGGAAAGACCAAGGCTACCAGCGTAAGTAATGCTTGAAAAGCCGGCTTTACCTTTTTTAGTCGTGATCAAAATAACGCCATTTGCGCCGCGTGAACCATAGATGGCGGTTGCAGAAGCGTCTTTCAATACATCTATGGAGGCAATGTCTTGCGGGTTAAGGAAAGTCAAGGGGTTGGTGGCACCGCCAGTACTGGAGTTGTCGAGTGCCAATCCATCCAATACGAACAACGGGGTGCTACCAGTCCGTACACCTCCAGGTCCACGAACAGTGATATTCGATGCAGCACCAGGTTCGCCAGTAGCCGAAGTTACGTTTACACCAGCAACTTTTCCTTGCAACAATTGCTCGGGAGAGTTGATAATGCCGCGGTTGAAATCTTCGTTCTTGATGGATTTTGCTGAACCGGTTAAATCTTTTTTGGTTGTGCTGCCATAACCAACTACCAGAACCTGTGAAAGTTCCTGAGAGCTTGACTTCATCGATACATTGATGATGGTTTGGCTGCCTACGGTAATTTCTTGTCTTTCATAACCAATGAATTCAAAAACCAAAACGGCATTTTGATCCGGTACATTGACGGTGAAATTTCCACTGGCATCCGTTGCCGTACCAATCGAAGTGCCTTTTACCACAACAGTAGTTCCGATCAATGGCTCTTTGGTTGTTGCATCGGTAACTTGCCCGGTTACAGTAATTTCAGCAGTTCTGTTGTAGCTGATGGCAGGAGTTTTTGCTGCTCCGCTGGCTTTGGGAGCATTGATGAGCATAAAACCCATCAACATAAAACCCATTGCCAATCTGAAAGATGGTGTGCGTGTAAACGAATACTTCATTGAGTAGTGAATTGGTTTGAAGAATCAAAATTCACTACAAAACTATCGTAAAGGTCTTAAGACTTTAGGCTACTTAAGCAGATTTAACCGTAAAATAAAATGGAGGAGCTTATGTGTTTTTAGGATTAAATAGGTGTGAATATTATGTATTTTGTAAGAAATACTAAGCCGTTTTTGCATATTTGTAAAATAATGTAAAGGTATAACTTAACATTGCGGTTTAATGCCCGCCTGAGTTTACAACCGCATCTTGATCCTGACCGCTGGGTTCTTTAACAAAAAACCAAAGCAAAGCCGAGACTCCCAAAGTAACGCAACTGATGATGAAAATTAGACTTTTATCAGCCGCAGCGCTTACCGCTTCGCCCACGCCCAAGCTGGCTACCAACTGTGGCAGTACCACGGAAAGGTTGAAAAGCCCCATGTACAATCCCATTTTTGATTGTTCCACTTTTTGTGACATGATGGCAAATGGCAAGCTTACCGTAGCCGCCCAGCCGATGCCCAATACGCACATCAGGGCGTAAATCATAAATGGTGAGGTACCCAAAAAAATCATCCCAAAATACCCCAAAGCCATGACGGCGATGCAGCTTAGGTGTGTGCTTACCCGGCCGAATCGACGGGTCAATGGCTCCAAAAATAAGGCGGGCAATAGAGCAGCAATGGCGTTGAAAATCAAAAAAGAAATGGACACCACGCGGCCTTTGTCCAAATCATTGAGTTGCGGAATTTTGTCCTGAACATAGGGATACATGTAAACAAACATGGTTTGGATTCCGATCCAGGTAAAGGAATGGGCAGCCAATATTTTTTGAAAACCAGCAAGATTGAATCCCGAAAGTTCATCTTCCGGTTTGTTGATCACCAATACGATGCTGACCAGGGTTAAAACGAAACAAAAACCTTCCACCCACCCAAAATCGTGATGGATATTCAGCAAACGCAAAGCAATGGCGTAAATGGCATAGACCAGAAAGCCCCATAAAGGTTGAATCGCTATTAATATGGAACCCATGCTTGCCTTTTCGGATGGGGCATCGGTTTCTTTTTGACTAATGCTTAGCACCCGCGGCTCTTCAATAAAAAAGGTAGGTACTACTGACATAAGGAGCACCAATACCGCACCACTATATATTAAGGTATAATTGTCCCAAATAGCGCCAATGGCATAAGCAGCTACGCCTAGGGTACCTGAGATGGTCTGCATCCAAGTGTATCCCTTCGTGCGTTGTTCGCCTGCTGGCGTTACATCGGCAATGATGGATCGGGTAGGGTTGAAGCTGACGTTGATCGCTAGATCTAAGGTTAGCGCCACAGCAATCGCTACGCCCAGAATACTGTTCATCCCCATGGCGGAAGAAATGACCTGAATATTGGGGAGCGCCAAAAGCATCAACGCCGCTAAAACGCCACCGATCAGGATAAACGGTCTCCGCCGTCCATTCCATATCCAAACATTGTCGCTGATGATGCCAATGATGACTTGACCAAAAATGCCTGCAATAGGCCCAGCCGCCCATACCAAACCAATCTCCTCAATCTTGAGCCCATATTTGGTGCTCAGAATCCAGCTGAGTGCTGAAATCTGAACCGAAAGCGCAAACCCCATAGCGGTAGAAGGCAAGCTTAAAAGGGCATAAAAAGGCCAGGTCAATTTTTTTTGAATCTCAAGCATGGTGTATCAATTAGTCAGGAATGGCCAAAAGATAGGATATTTTGTAGAAAAAGGAATAGACAAAAGAAAAAATTAGGGTAAACGCATGAAATTTTAGATTTACCCAATTTTTTTTTAGAAATACATTTCAAATATTGCATTTCAAATAGTTGCAATTTTATTCTTCGTGCATGAGAACCCCAGACGGCAATGTCATTGACTTAAGCATGGGAGTTGCTTCAAAGGATGAATTTTTAGCTGAAGCGTAAGCCCTGGTAGGGGCAAAATATGGGTAGAAACGATTTTTTAGCAGCAGCGTAAGCCCTGAGACAGGTAAAATAGGGGTAGAAGCTTCCACATTACGTCCCTACAGGACTAAAATACCATTAACCCTGCCTGTTCTACCCATATTTTGCCCCTACTCGGCCCTCTAACGTCACTGTTTAATATTCAGGTTGATACTTGTCAATTTCCTTAAGTCAAAAAATTGCCCTTTTAGGGGGCGAGGGTTGTTGAATTTTGTACCATTTGGGGACAAGTACTCCAATTTTCATGCGTTTGCCCTTAGAAAAAATTAAAAAATCTTTCGGTTGATCTAAGTTGTTTAAATTTATAAGCCAAATGTCGATTTTCCTAAATTTTACTTTTTTATTCAATCTAAATAACAAAGCAAGAAAAAAAATATACACCCCTTGCTTTTCAATTGATTTCTCTTTATGTTTGCAGATATATCGCGCAGGCGACATTTTAAGAGTTTTTCAGGCTCTTTTTGAACCTTTCTTTAGGGCTTTTTCAGGCTTATCTCCATACCAAATTTTATTTTTATTTCGCCAACAAATAGGAGTATTTCTATTTGCAGGGTTTCTGTTTTTTCATATTCCCTTTATCGCACCGTAAGTTAACATCAATTTATGGCAATTGTGGTTAGCCTGTATTTGAGGCCATCACTTAGAAATCCGGATTGAAACTTTGCATTCAGATTGAATTGCTCTGCTTTTTTCAATGGAGCTAGCGTCATGTTTTTTTATTTTCTCATGATCAAAAAATTCTACGATGAAAAAGTATGTTATTGTGGGTCTGGTTTTTTTAGCAGCAGCTTACATCATTTCTTGTCAGCACGACGACCCAACTTTGGCGAACTTAGATGGACCACTTGAAAATGCCTTAAACGATAAGTCTTCTAGCGGATCTTACAAAGGTTACATTTTACCAGAAAGCAATGACCTAGCTAACTTACCGAATCAAGATCCCAAAAACCCGCTTACTCCAGAAAAAGTTGAACTGGGACGCTTGCTGTTTTATGAAACTGGATTGGGGTTGGAAAATAAAAAGTCGCCATCTAAAACTACTTATTCGTGTAGCAGCTGTCATGTGCCGGTTATGGGTTTTACCGCAGGACGGTTTCAAGGTATAGCTGATGGGGCAATTGGCTTTGGTCATCGGGGCGAAGGCAGAGCGATCAATCCCTTGTATACTGGAGATGAAGTGGATGCCCAAGGCGCTCGTCCTTTGCCAGTTATTAATACTGCTTTTGTAACGAATGCATTATGGGCGGGTTCATTTGGCTCTTTTAACAGCAACGAAGGAACCCAAAGCGTATGGCATCAAGACACCCTGATAGAAGTAAACTTTCAAGGCCTGATGGGACTAGAAGCCAATAACGAACGGGCTTTGGCGGTACACCGTCAAGTCATCAATAAGGCCGTTATGGATTCGCTGGGATACACCCAAATGTTTGATGCCGCTTTCCCAGGTATCCCTCAAAAAGACCGTTACAACCGGAGAACGGGCGCATTTGCCATCGCGGCTTATTTTCGTACTATACTCACCAACAAGGCACCTTTCCAGCGCTGGTTGAAAGGGGAGAGAACCGCCATGAGCGCCCAGGAAAAAAAAGGCGCTACCTTGTTTTTTGGCAAAGCGGGTTGCGTCAATTGTCACAACAGTCCTTCACTGAATGCTTTGCCGCATAAGTTCGTTGCTTTGGGTGTGAAAAATATGTATCAAAGTAAATATACGGTTTTCCGTACGGGCCCAAAGGATCGCCGGAACTTGGGGAGAGGTGGATTTACCTATAAGGAAGAAGATATGCACAAATTCAAGGTGCCACAACTCTATAATTTGCGGGATGTAGGTTTCTATTTTCATGGCGCCAGCAAAACTTCCTTACGCGATGTAGTGGAATACTTTAATGCCGCCATACCTGAAAATCCAGAAGTGCCTTTGTCTTCGATCTCAACCAACTTTCATCCGCTTAATTTGTCGAAAGAAGAGGTTGATGACTTGACTGAGTTTCTGGAAAATGCCTTGTTTGATCCTAATTTGGAGCGTTACGCGCCGGTGAAGACCAAATCAGGTTATTGCTTCCCAAACAATGACAAGCAATCAAAAATTGATTTGGGATGTAATTAATTTTTAAATTGATCAAGAGAGGTTTATACATCAACCCTTTGGTTCTTTTTGAATCAAAGGGTTCTTTTTTGGCAAAAAAAATGTCGCGACAAAAAACGCTTGACTTTTTACAGTTCATCTTGTTCTTGTCGCGACAAATAGGTATGCTAAGTGCTTAAAGTCTCAATTAAGCGCCGGTAAACACTTTTTCAACTAAATCAGCCGCTTCTTGCAATTGAATAGCCGAGTATACTTTCAAGCCCGATTCATCGATCATTTTCTTAGCAATGTCGGCATTGGTACCTTGTAAGCGAACAATGATCGGTACATTGATGGTGCCCATGTTGTTGTAAGCATCGATTACCCCCTGTGCCACGCGATCGCAACGCACAATACCACCAAATATATTGATCAAAATGGCTTTTACAGCTGGATCTTTCAAAATGATCTTGAAGGCATTTTCTACGCGTTTGGCATCAGCTGTACCACCTACGTCGAGGAAGTTGGCGGGTTCTCCACCAGAAAGCTTAATGATGTCCATCGTAGCCATTGCTAGACCAGCGCCGTTGACCATACAACCTACGTTGCCGTCCAACTGCACATAGTTCAGGTCAAATGCCTTGGCTTCAATTTCGGTTGGGTCTTCCTCAAACTCGTCGAACATGGCTTCGAGATCAGCATGGCGGTAAAGGGCATTGTCGTCGATCGATACTTTGGCATCTACCGCTAAGATGCGATCATCGCCGGTGCGCAAAGTAGGGTTGATTTCAAACAAGGAGGCATCGGCTTCGACAAAAGCTTTGTACAACTTGGTGATAAAAACCGTCATTTCTTTGAAAGCCTTACCTGAAAGTCCCAAATTGAACGCTACTTTTCGCGCTTGGAACGCTTGCAGGCCTAATTCTGGATCAATCCATTCTTTTTGTACCAAGTGCGGCGTTTCTTCAGCTACTTTTTCAATATCCATGCCTCCTTCGGTAGAGTAGATGACGACATTGCGCTTCTTCTCCCGATCCATCAAAATGGAAACGTAGTATTCTTTATTGTTTTCAAAAACTGGCGCATAGCAGTCTTCAGCGATCAGCACCTTGCGAACCAATTTGCCTTTGCCTTCCATTCCTCCCGGAGTTTGCGGCGTCTTGAGCATCATGCCTAAGATGTTGCCAGCATGCAATTTCAGATCGTCGAGGTTTTTGGCCAATTTAACACCGCCGCCTTTGCCGCGACCACCTGCGTGGATTTGGGCTTTGACAACTACAACCGTGTTGCCAGTTTTGGCGGTCAATTCGTTATAAGCGGCTACCGCTTCCTCAACGGTGGAGGCTACAATCCCTTCTTGGACGGCCACGCCATACTGTTTTAATAGCTCTTTGCCTTGGTACTCGTGAAGATTCATATTGCTCTTTGTGTTTGAAAGTGGGTTAGGATTGCTGATTCGCCAAATCTATTAACAGAAGGAATCAGCAATCTTAACTTACTCTAAGAATGCTGGGTTGAAATCCGCATAAAAGTAATGGTTTTTTTTAAAGATCAAGTAGGGCTTTTATCAAAAATAGCGTGGTATTTTTTTTGCGAATTTTCGCTAAAATAAATTAATTTGCCACTTAAATTGAGATTTTACTTTAGTCATCAATCAATTGCTATGTCAACCATAAGTATATCGTCAGCTATACGATCAACACCTGAAGCGCTTAAACTTCAAGCATCGTTGAATAACCCCTGGAAAATGCGGTTTTTCTTTTTTTCCCGTTTGCCTACACTGATGTTTTGGAAGGTAAAGATCAAATCAGTTACGCCAGAGCGGGGTCAAACGACTATTCCATATGGTTGGCGGACCCAAAACCCTTTCCAATCCACTTATTTTGCGGCACAAGCGGGAGCTTCAGAATTATCTACGGGAGTACTGGGCATGTTGGCCATTGAAGGGCGGGGAAAAGTTTCCATGCTCGTCACTGGAATGGAGGCGGAATATACCAAAAAAGCGACTGGAACCGTGGTGTTCACCTGCGAGGATGGTGCGCAAATACAGGCAGTTGTGATGAAAGCCATTGAAACTGGCGAGGCACAAGTTTTTCGCGCTACTTCAATCGGCGTTCAGGAAGACAATGGCGCGGTGGTGTCTAAAATGTATTTTACTTGGTCGTTTAAGGCAAAGAGTAAATGATAACCTTACCTCATTATTTGACCACAATTTTTTCCAAAACACTACTTTTTCCATCCGCAAGCACCAAGGTGTAAATACCGATGGGCAGGGAAAGTAAAGGCAAATCTTGACGATTCTCGCCCGGTTGAGCAAGGAATCGAGTTTGATAGACGGACTGTCCTAAGTTATTGATCAGATTGACTTGCAGATTAGCGTGTTCAACTGTAGAAAATTGTATCCTCAAAATTTCGCCTTCCTGCACTGGATTGGGAAAGATATTAATGCTCTTGATCGTTTTTACTTCGGCAACTGGAGTTGTATTGCCAGTTGAAAAAATCCTAGATTCAGAATAATTTTTGCAAGTATACCGACCATTAAAAGGTCTTAACCTCCAATAGTATAGGCGCGACATCCGCAAACCGCGAGCTATAAAGGTGGTATCATAGCTGATGTAGCGATTGGTAACCAAGGCAAAATTAGATACTGGACTGAACTCTAAGAGGTACCCGCTGGCCTGGGGTGCTGGATGCCAACAAAAATACACGCTGTCATAAGTAGACACGGTTGATCTATGGGTAGGAAACATGAGACCCGCAGCCGATGCATTGACCGTCTGCATGGGTAAGTTGGATACGACGTGATCACTTCGCACTTCTCCCAAATAGTTTTGCATGGCCACGATCTGCTCTTCCGAAAAATGCGTAGGGCATGGATCCATTGCGTACGACATAATTTGTGTTCCGTCAGAATAGAACATTCTTCCAAAGGGATCAAATTGTGGAATCATTCCCGAAGGAGAATTAGAGCCACAATACCAGCGACCATTAAGATAATCGGCTTGGGTGTCGCAAAAACCATCACCCGCTTCATGACAGTTTGCGCCGTCAATCAATTCTACGGGCACGCCACCCATCGTTGTGGGGGCAACTTGATTGTAATTAAAGTCGTAGTTCTCCCAGCCATTGAAAGTATGTGGTAAAGATAGATAGTGTCCCATCTCGTGCGCCCAGTTGGCATTGCGGTTATCCGTACAAGTGATGCCTAAAACAACGGCTTGGCTCTCGCCAGCAATTTTATAATTGTAACCACAAGCATCCAAGGGGTTTTGCACAAAATAGACATTGACCGTACTGGGTACATTTTTTTGTTTAAAAACGGGAAGAGCGCTTTGCAGGGAGTTGTGATCAAAAAATGCTGAATTGCGCAGGTAATCGATTTTACCTTTGATGAAATATTGGATGTTGGAAGGAGCGAAATATTCATTGAGTTTGCAAAAAGCATCCAACAAGGTAACTTCAGACAGGCCGCCAGTACCATCGTTGGCAGCAACTAAGTGAACAGTAACTGGTACATAAACCGTTTGTGAAAAGCGGAGACTGGGGCGCTGTGTCCGCTGTTGAAAACGTTGTAGCCATTCAGATTTACCACCCGGGGTGGCGCAATATTGCGGCATGCCACTGGGTATCTGGCCCATTAACTGTGATGCAGTCAATACGATACAACCTATGAAAATACGTCGAAGTAGCTTCATAAACTATAAATTTTATTTGCCCTCTTGCACTAAGGAATAAGTCAACAATAAGCTATCAATCTACTTCTGCCTCTTTTGCCGCCCTACTGCCTATCTATTGAGTCGAATAGCTCAACCATTCGCCTCAAAAGATAGGCAGTATGACAACAAAATAGCCTAGTCTAAATTAATACCTTCATCATTGACTCATTCCTAATGCAACAGAACAGTATGTAGATAAAAGCTCTTTTTTGCCTCAAAAAACAAGGGACTTTGACCCTCAACAACAAAATCTAATAAAGAATTAGTAACAAAGATACAATTTTTTTGCCCGCTTTACATTAGGAATAATTCATGGAGATATTTCCTAAAAGGCTAAAGTCCAGGTAAGGATCCTGAAGGGATTCAATAGCTATAGAAACTTAAAGACGTTATCACATGTGACCCCGACGGGGTCGTATCTACTCGATAGGCATTTTTTTTATAAACATTGGACTCCTTTAGAGTCACATTTAAAGTAGTGCCAAGTTTTGAGGGATGAATTTCTTAAAAATGTAGATTTATCACTCACCATTCTACACTACCCTAATTTCATGCGTTTGACCTAATTTAACGAAAAAAGAGAGGCAGTATGGCGGCAAAAGAGGCCGGTTAAATTGGTATCTTATTGTTGACTCATTCCTTAGTCAAGATTTTTTTATTTTTTTTTGAAAAGCCTTTACTTCTCCAAGCATAAATAATGCGGAAAAACCTATTTTTGCCCAGCTTTAAAAAATATTGAATTGATGGAAATCTATTGCTATTTCCATAGTTTCCATTTTTTAAACTCTAAAAAATAGATAAACAAATTCAAATGAGCAAAATAACCGTTGTTGGAGCAGGAAACGTAGGCGCTACAGTTGCCAATGTACTTGCTCACAAGGACATCGTAAAAGAGATCGTCCTGTTGGATATCAAAGGAGATTTGGCGCGTGGTAAAGCCTTGGACACTTGGCAGCAAGCACCCATTGATTACTACAGCACTTTTGTAAGCGGTACCGGCGACTACAAAGATACTGCGGGGTCTGACATCGTAGTCATCACGGCTGGCTTGCCGCGTAAACCCGGAATGAGCCGCGATGATTTGATTTCTACCAATGCAAAAATCGTTAGCGGCGTTACCCGTTCTATATTGGAACATTCGCCAAATCCGATCATTATCGTGGTTTCCAACCCCTTGGACGTGATGACTTATGCCGCGCACAAGACGTCTGGATTGCCAGCAACTCAAGTATTCGGTATGGCGGGTATTTTGGATACCGCTCGGTACCGGGCGTTTTTGGCGGAAGCCCTCCAAGTTTCTCCCAAAGACATTCAGGCTGTATTGATGGGTGGTCATGGTGATACCATGGTTCCACTACCACGTTATACCACGGTCTCGGGTATTCCTGTAACGGAATTAATTGACAGCGAAAAACTGGATGCCATTGTAGAACGCACCAAGCAAGGGGGCGGAGAGTTGGTGAAACTCATGGAAACTTCTGCTTGGTATGCACCTGGGGCAGCAGCTGCTCAAATGGTTGAGGCCATTGTGCGTGATGAAAATCGTATTTTCCCTTGCTGTGTACAACTAAACGGGGAATATGGCTTGAACAACATTTACGTCGGTGTGCCGGTGAAATTAGGTAAAGGAGGGATTACCCAAACCATCGAACTCAAACTCAACGACGCTGAAATGGCGCTGTTAAACGATTCCGCTACTGCTGTGAAATCAGTAATGGATGTTTACGATGGGTTGAATCTCTAATCTATAGGTTTCAAAAAAAAGCTTCGTAAAGAGCGGCGTTTTAAGGAATGCCGCTCTTTTTTATTTTGTATTTTTCTAGGCTTATTTTATGGAAAAAATTCCAAAAAAAGATGAATTTAGCATTTCAAAGCCTTTGTTCCCATTAAAGTTGAACTCTTTGAAAAGCCTTTTGTTTTTTAATAGCCAAGGAATAAGTCGATAATAAGTCTCCTCATTCCCTAGGAAAAAAATACAAAACGAATGACCGATACCCGAACCACCATTGATCCTTCGCTTTTAAACGATATGACTACGAATACAGGCGAAGCGTTAAATGAAATAGCTGATCAACAGCCTGTTTTGCTCATTTTTTTACGGCATTTTGGGTGTACGTTTTGTCGCGAAGCTTTGGCGGATATCTCTAAAAAACGGGAATCGTTGGAGCGTGCAGGAACCAGAATCATTTTTGTACACATGACCGATTATGACGTAGCTGATCGCTATTTTTTGCGCTATCATTTGGATGGTGCGGTACATGTCAGCGACCCACAGAGTCATTATTACGCCGCATTTGGATTGGTAAAAGGGAGCATCAATCAGTTGTTTGGTTTGCAATCGTGGATACGTGGATTTTCAGCAGGAGTCGTTTCTGGTCATGGAGCCGGTCCCCAACTCGGCGATGGCTTTCAGATGCCCGGCGTGTTTGTCATTCACAAAGGCCAAATCAAAGAAAGTTTTATCCATAATTTGTCCAGTGATCGACCTGATTATCAGGGTTTGGTGAATTGCTGTGACTAGTAGGCTTTTGATTTAAAAAATATTCAGGGTGGTTTTGCATCCAAATCACTTTGTTTGGTGTTACTTAGACTTAAGTTTAGGCAAAAAAATAGTTACCGCTATGATAGGTTGGAAATTCAGTGAATATGTTCCCGGACAAGATGAAGGATCGCCCTTTGAAAGGCTGTTAAAGGTGTTTCAAGAACTCTTGCTGTATACCTCTGGCGATGTTCAGGAAGCTTTGTCCTGGCTCACCGAGTTGGACAAAGAGTACAACCTAACGGATGAAAATTACGGTATTGCTGATTTTATTCAAGAATTGATCGATAAAGGGTATATCCGCCAGCCAGATGCTGGTCAGCCTGGATTTGTACCGGCGGCAAAAATGGAATTGGCCCTGCGTCAAAAGGCTTTGGAAGATATTTTTGGCGACATCAAAAAGTCAAAATTGGGCAACCACAGCACCAAGAGCGAAGGCCGCGGAGATGAAGTCACTGCGGAATTGCGACCCTTCGAATTTGGCGATGGATTGGATAAATTGGCGGTTTCTGAATCTTTGCGCAATGCACAAATCAACAATGGGGTAGAAGATTTTATCCTTACA
>JBBRGN010000093.1:0-15737 GCA_038240665.1 Chitinophagales bacterium
TGCCCATCTAGGGTCGATGCTTGCAGGGTTTTGCACCATTTTCTGCTTGGTATTCCAATTTTAATGTGTTTGTTCTGACTAGCTCCCCTTCTAAACTTTCAAAAATAAACAATCAATTTGTCAAATCAATTTTCAAATCCACCATTTTTTCGGCAAGAAAAGGGTAGTGCTTTTGTAAGCTACTCAAAAATAAAGCATAGGGCAAATCGTCAAAAACGCCATAAAAATGTAAGTACTCCATGTATTGCCGCCCCGACTTATCAAATTCCTGAAAAATAGAATCCTTTACGCCATCAAAATCCAAAGGTTCAACCTGGAGTTTTTCACAAAGTGATCGATTGAAAGCTGGCGTCGCCTTGACCCACTTCCCTTGTAGAAACAACTCCGTACCCCCATGAAAGGCCATGACATCGGTTTGGAGCTGTTGTTGAAGTTTCTCTGTGGCAATGTGGTTGCGTACATCACCAAAAAATAGCCGACTTGGAATGCCTAAAAACCGGGCTCCAGCGGCGAGGAGGATTGCTTTTTCAACACAATAAGCCTGGCTTTTGCTGACGATGGTGCTGGCGCGCATGCCTTCCGGCGTGAGGTTTAATTGGTAGGGATTGTACCAAAAATCGTCCCGTATCGCATAATACAATTGGATAACACGTACCTCAGGAGGGTCGGTAGCGAGGGTATTGGTTGCAACGTAGTTTTGTACTGCGGGGTGGTCGAAATCTAAAAAAGCAGTGGGCTGTAGTTGGATCATGGGCGGTGGGTTATCCTGTACTGACCAGTCGGAACTGGTCAGTACAGGATGTTTGATGAAAAGATGAATCAATCGTCCGATTTTTGTGGTCCTTTTTTGCCCGTCCATTCTTGCCAGCGTTGTGACAACCTATTGTACCAATTTTTCAATTCTCCGAGGCGGTCATAAGCATCCTTCCCTGGCGCTTGATCGGCTTGATCCAACATACCGCGTAAGTAGGCAATTTGATCCAGCAATTGTGGCGTCATATATCGACCAGTCGCCATGTTTAGCTCGCCGTCAAGCTGTTGGAGAAAAGTAAGCTGTTCCGTTTTTGAACTCAGGCTATCGGGTGACAAAGCCTTTTCAAAGGGTAATTTTTCTGCTATCACTTTTTCCGATAGCTGTTTGGCATTGGATTCCAAGTCCACAATTTGCAGGGCCAATTTTTCTTGAGCCTGCAAGTCCTTTTCGCTCACCCCATTGGAAGGCAAACGTGGATCAATCAACAACTGAAAAGATTGCGAATAGCTTTGACCACCAATCTTAAGGCGTACCGTGTAGGATCCTGGCGCCGCCATTGGCCCGCCTTTGGTACTTGTGATCCCTTCTTTATTCCAAGACCCCCAATAACGGATGTCCCAAGAAAAACGATGTAACCCGGGCGTTTTTCTCAAAGCGCTGCTGAATCCAAGGTTGGGGAATTGGTTGACCATGTTGCGCCCTGCTTTGTTTTTTGACGTATCGAGCAGAGCACGAGTAGCGGTAAATGCTTTGACCACTTGCTGCTGACTGTTGAGGATTTCCAAGGTTAAATCACCGCGAACCGTATCAGCGAGGTAATAGTCCACCAATACCTGTGGAGTAGGGTAGTAGGGCGTTGATTCCTTAGGCGTAGCGCTGTAACGGAGCCGGTATTGATCAGCAGGTTTGAATAAATGGTGTTGGGATTGGGCGATTTGAGGGGAGAGCTGGTACAAGGTATTAAGGTGATCCAGTATCCAGAAGCCGCGACCCATCGTGGACAATACCAAATTGCCCCGTACAATTTTCAAATCGGTAACGGGTGTAAGGGGCAAATTTTGTTGAAACGCCTGCCAGCTTAAGCCGTCATCAAAGGATATAAATAAACCTTTTTCTGTGCCAGCATACAGCAGACCTGCTTGGTTGGGATCCTCGCGTACCACCCGCACCGGACAATCTACCGGAATCCCATTTTTTCCATCCGTAAGCAAGGTCCAGCTTTGACCATAATCTTCCGTTTTGTAGACATAAGGATGCCAATCGGTCAATTGATACCGTAGGATAGAAGCATAGGCTCTTCCCGCTTGATGAGGCGAAGGGGCAACACAATCAACCCGACCACCCAGAGGCAAGGTAGAAGGCGTAACATTGGCCCAGGTTTTACCACCATTTTTGGTCACGTGGATCGGCCCGTCGTTGGCGCCCACCCAGATGACTCCGGCTTTTACCGGTGATTCATTGATGTCATAAATGGTGCTGTAATACTCTTCCCCCGTAATGTCGCGGGTAATTGGGCCACCCGAAATGATTTGTTTATTGGGTTCGTGGGCAGTAAGATCTGGAGAAATGGTCGTCCAAGTAAGTCCATCATCGGTGGTTTTATGGAGGTATTGCGATCCATGGTATACCGCGTTGTTGCGGTGAGGTGAAACAGCGATGGGAGCTACCCGCTGAAACCGGTATTTTAGCTCATTGGGTTGGTGGCCATAGATGTTGGCCGCCCCCACATAATAAAGTTTTTCCTGACCCGTACGGCGATCATATACGCCAAAGCAGCCTTTGCAATTGGAGTAAACGATGTAGGGACTTCCGGGTTTGGGCACTGCTGGCCCTGTTTCACAACCCCCAACTGCTTGCCAAAAACTGTTGACGCCAAATGGTGCATCGCTAGGCGGAAATACCGGAACCGCAATGGTGGTGTTGTCTTGCTGACCAGCATAGACCCAAAACGGGAATTGATCATCCACTTCAACCTGGTACAATTCTGCGGTTGGCTGATTGTCGATGGAGGACCAAGTCTTTCCACCATCGCGGGTAACGTTGGCACCGCCGTCATTGCACTGGATCCATACCAAGGTATCAACTGGGCTGATCCACAAATCGTGGTTGTCGCCGTGCGGGGTGTTTTTTTCAGTCCAAGTCTTACCTCCGTTTCCAGAATACCAAAAACCAGTCGCAAAAACATAAATGGCATCAGGATTTTTCGGATTAACGTCCACATTGCAATAGTAAAAAGGGCGATCGAGTAAGTCTTTTTTACTGCTGATGAGCGTCCAGGTTTCGCCACTGTCGTTGGAGCGGTAAAGTCCCCCTTGACCAACAGGCGCTTCAACCAGCGAATAGACCCGATTTGGATCCGCCGGGGATACTGCGAAATCTATTTTTCCAATAAGCCCTTGAGGCAGTCCTTTGGTCTTCTTTTGCCAAGTAGCACCGCCATCCTCCGACTTATAGATGCCTCCTTCCTTACCACCACTTACAATCGTCCAGGGAAGCCGCTGGGTATGCCAGGCAGCGGCATAAATAATTTTAGGGTTGGCGGGATGGAATTCCAGATCGGCAAAACCTGTAGAATCGCTAAGGAAAAGGATTTTCTGCCAGCTTTTGCCGCCATTTTCAGTTTTAAAAACCCCCCGATCAGGATTGGGGCCAAAACCTTGACCAATCGCTGCTACATAAGCCAGATCTGGATTGGTAGGGTGGATCAGGACTGACCCGATGTGCCCAGTTTTTTCCAAACCGATGTTGACCCAGGTTTTCCCAGCATCGTTGCTGCGGTAAACCCCTTTGCCTGCAATTACGTTGCTGCGCAGCCCATCCGAACCCGTTCCTACATAAAGAACCTGTGGATTGGAAGGCGCAATTGCAATGGCGCCAATGGAAGGACTTGCAAAAAAGCCGTCGGATACATTGCTCCATTTTTGCCCATAATCAACACTTTTCCAAACACCGCCGCCCGTTGCGCCAAAATAAAATACTCCCGCTTGATTGGGATGACTGGCTACGGCAGTAGCGCGCCCACCGCGGGTAGGGCCCAAGGGACGAAATTGCAATCCCGAATACAATTTGGGATTGACCCAATTGGCGGTAGACTGGGCAAAAGCGCTCAAGGGTAGAAAAATCAGTAAAAACACGGATAATTTTAATGGCCTCATCATGTTGAGTTTTTAAATTGCTTGATAACAGTTACAAATGCACGGAATATTTTAGGTTGGCAGAAGAATGATGAAGATACAATTTGCGCCTCAAGCCTCCAAATTCTACTTGGACAAGGCCTAAAAAAGGAATATCAATGAAAGTGAATACGACAAATTTCATGATTTAGAGCTAGGTAGTAGAGGTTTACAGTAGGCAATCCCCAAATTTTAATGAATAATTGTATTTTTGCCAATTCTATACATAAGAAATGAATAGGATTGGAAGACAAGACGCTTAAAAAGCTGATTTTGTAAGAACTATTTTAAGCAAAGCATTCCTCAAAACCAGCGAAAACAAACCGATTATGTTAAAAAACGTCCTTTTTTATTGCTTAGCCGCCTTCGGGATGTTTGCAGTGGCATCGCCAAAACGCATGGTTTACATGAAAAACAACTTATACCCCGATTTTTCTACGTATCCAGTTTACGAGGGCAATGACTTGGGTTATGTTTATGCCCCAACGGCAACCGAATTCAAACTTTGGTCACCACCAGCGGAAGCGGTGCAACTGAAGCTTTTTAGCCAAGGTTTAGGGGGCGCTGCTTTAAAAACAATACAACTTAAAAAAGGCAGTCAAGGCGTTTGGTCTACCCGAATAAGCGGAGATCAAAAAGGTAAATATTATGCTTTTCAAGTAAAGATCAATGGCGCTTGGCTACAAGAAGTCACTGACCCTTACGCGGTTGCAACTGGAGCGAATGGCAAACGCGGATTGATCCTGGATCTTCAGCAAACGAACCCTCCAGGCTGGGCTTACGATACCAAACCCAAATTGCAAAGCCCTACTGATATGCTGATTTACGAACTACACATTCGGGATCTTTCTTCTCATGCTTCTTCAGGGATTGCTCATAAAGGGAAATATTTAGGTTTAACCGAGACCAAAACTAAAAGCCCGGAAGGCTTGACAACTGGTTTGGATCACCTGAAAGAACTAGGCATCACGCACGTGCATCTGTTGCCGGTTTTTGACTTTAAATCCATTGATGAAACTAAGCCTTATGACCCCAATGTGTTTAATTGGGGCTATGATCCGCAAAACTACAACACGCCAGAAGGCAGTTACAGCACCAATGCCGCCAATGGGGCTGTTCGTATCAAAGAGTTCAAGCAAATGGTCTTGGCGCTGCACCAAAAAGGGATTCGTTTGATTATGGATGTGGTTTACAACCATACCGGCGATACCGAACAATCGAATTTCAATCAATTGGTACCGGGTTATTACTTCCGTCAAAACAACGAAGGCGGATTTTCCAATGCCTCTGCTTGTGGCAACGAAACGGCTTCCGAACGCCCGATGATGCGTAAGTTTTTGATCCAATCTGTCCTGCATTGGGTCAAAGAATACCATGTTGATGGGTTCCGTTTTGATCTGATGGGGATTCACGACATCGAAACCATGAATGCCATCAGCAAGGCCGTACATGCTGTTGATCCTACCATTTTTCTTTATGGTGAAGGTTGGACGGCCGGGGGAAGCCCTCTTGCCGACGGTTTGCGCGCTTTGAAAATCAATACCAAAAAATTGGATCACATTGCTGCTTTTAGCGACGACATGCGCGATGGCATCCGCGGTAATGTTTTTAATACTACAGAAAAAGGTTTCGCAAGTGGCCGGCCGGGTTTAAAAGAAAGCGTGAAATTTGGTATCGTAGCTTCCACTTACCACCCTGATGTAGATTACAACCAAGTAAATTACTCCAAAGCGCCTTGGGCGGATGAACCTTATCAAACGATTACTTATACGTCTTGTCACGACAACCACACCCTTTGGGATCGTTTGTCGATTACCAATCCAGAGGATACGGAAAAAGACCGCATCAATATGTACAAGTTGGCAACCACGATGGTACTCACATCGCAAGGAGTTCCTTTTTTACATGCCGGAACGGAGATGTTGGTGACCAAACAAGGTTATGAAAACTCATATAATTCGCCAGATAGCATCAATCAACTCAATTGGAGCCGTAAGTTTCAATACAAAGCGGAATACGACTATATCCGGACGCTCATTTACATGCGAAAAATTCATCCAGCTTTCCGTATGCGCAGCAGTCAAATGATTCGCGAGCACCTTAAATTCGTGGAAACGGGAAATGAAAACGTGGTTGCTTACCTTATTTTGAACAATGCCAATGGCGATTCTTGGAATACCATTGCGGTGATGTTCAATGGGAGTAACGAACCCCAGGGCGTATTTTTACCAGAATCCAATTGGAACATCGTTCTGAATGGAGAAAAGGTGGAACTCAATGGTACCTTGGGTAAATTCAGGTCTACCACGGTGATGGTTCCTGCTTATTCTGCTACCATTTTATATACAGATGCTTTGGAAGGTGCAACTCCAGATAAATGACAGCGTTGGTGCGACATGCTGAATACTACTATCGCGTATCAACGCTAAAATATTCCTTCATCTTAATTGCTTAATTGACCTGGGAATGGACTTGAAATTTGCCATTCTATGGAAAACAATAATTCATGAAATACATTAACTATCTTTTTTTCTTTTGTGCTTTGCTGGCATTAGGGGCCTGCAAAAACGACAAGACAGTTAAAAACGACCCTCCCCCAGTTACTGCGAATACACCAACACTTAAGGATACTCCCGTCGACGGTCCGGTAACGATCAATGCGATCAAACAGTACGTCAAGGAGGTAGATGCAGGTAAAGATTCCTTGCGCCAATTAGGACCCAGTTATTATTTTAAAGACAAAGTGAAGACCCAGGTCATCCAGTATTCCAATGGTATTGAACCTTTAATTGTTTTTTGTCAAACCCAGGAGAGTGATCAATTTATTTACTTGTACCAGCGGCGTCCGGTGTTTATGCGGGAAATTGCGCCGATTGAAACTGGTTTTCAAGAGAACAGATTCTATTATGGTGCTGATAACGTATTGGCTGCGGAAAGAAGAGAGGGCGTTGACCCTAAAAAAGCAAAAAACGGCGAAGCCAAAACCCTTACTTCCAAAGGAGCGGATGATTATCGCTTCCAGGTAAAAGAAATGAACAATTTAATTTTGAAGTATTTATACAATCTTTAGCATAGTTCTTGGTATTTTAGTGTTCTGATTTGTCGAGGTTGAGTTTGGATTTTTGAGGATATTCGTAAAACCTCAGAAATCCAAACCTCAACCGACAGCCGAACCGAAAATTATTTCCCATGATGAAAAAAACAATCGGCCTTTTGGGGCTATTCTGCTGTATTTCTTTCTCCTCGCTGATCGCGCAAACCGGCACGGTAGAAGTTTGCGATCTTACCCTTCAATTCAACAATAAAGACGAGCAGGAGCTTTACTATGGTTTTTCCGCGGGTGATCGAATCATTTTTAATTGCGCTGAGAGCAATGGTGCGATCATTGCTGAAATCGAAATATCGGAATACCCAAATAATGTAAAGTTTAAGGATTTTCAACAATCTGCGGTAAAGGACAAGTACCTAGATGTACCGCGTACTGCGGTGTACCGTTTTCGCTTTAAAAGTGGTACACGTAAAGACCGCTTGGTTAAAGTACACCTTCAGCGGATACCCAAAACGGATAAGCAACGAAATTTTATTACTGCCGTAAAATGGGTAGAACGTTTTGATACCATTTATCAGAACAACAGTGCCAAAGTAGAAAAACAATTGGTCAAACAAACTCGGCGGGTATTGGCAAAAGTGGACACTACGGTAAGTAGCTTGGTAGACAAAACCGAACGCATTCACTCCCGTACGAGTTTATCCGATGCTTCCTCCAGCAAAGTAAAAGTAAATTTGCCCCTCAACTCTTACGAAAAAGACCGATCCTATGAGATTATTTCCTGGGCTTACTGGATTGGGATTGGCGATCAGGCCGAAAGTCAATACCAAAAAGGGAATAAATTGGTGGGCTTAGCTAAATCAGCAACCAACGTGGTTCAGAAGATCGGTTTTTTGGCAGGGCCTTATGGCGCTTTGGCCTCCCTGGCACTGGATGGCGTAAGCTATTTCACCGTGCCAACCGCTGGAGATAACGTCAAGTACAAAGTATTTGCTAAAGAAAAGCTTCTCGATCAAGGCGACGGTACTGCCGCGTTTGCTCGTCAAACGGTATACACACAAGGCAATGTCCTTTTTGAATTTGCCAACGATAACTACATCGATGAGGTGGATGTTCACATCCGCATGATTGCAGTGGCTTTGGTGAAAAGCTACCGACAGGAAGAATATTATGAACAAAAAGAAGTGCCCGTAGCCGCAAATTTTGAGTTAAAAGTCGTTAGAGTTCCGATGGTAAGCAATTAGGCGCAATCAAAGCTGCCAAAATTGTTACTTAGTATATCATATCCCATGAATTTTTTTTAAACCTATTGCTATGAAAAACTTTTCCTATTGGCTTACCCTGCTGTTAATGGTATTGGGTTTAGGTATAGTAAAGGCGCAAGAAATCCAAAAACTAAAACTTCCATTGGAAGTACAACAAGAACTTGGTCAAGGATTGAACAGCTTGAAGCCGCAACGCCTATCTAAATTTCCGCTCAAAAAAGTTCTCGCCGAAGACCAGGTGCATCCGGGTACCCGTTTTGCAGCACCCTTGTCGGTTGATTTTAGCTTGGATCAGTCTGGTGCATGGGAAACCTTGAAGAATGGCGATGCCATTTGGCGTTTAAAAATCAACTCTGCTAACGCCTTAGGTTTGGTGGTTTTTTATGATAATTTCTACATCCCATCGGGTGCCCAATTGCGGGTGTACAATGGCGATGGTACTCAAATATTAGGCCCTTTTACTAGTTTTGACAACAAACCCAACGGGAAATTTTTGACTGGCTTGGTACTCGGCGAAACCGCTGTATTGGAATATTACGAGCCTAGCGCAGTTCTTGGCGAAGGAAGGTTTCATATTGGTCGGGTCGATCACGCCTATCATCAAGAGAATTTAGATGCCTCTGGTTTTGAAACTGTTGCGCGTGCGGAATTAGGTTTTGGCGGCGCTTCTCCGTGTACCATCAACGTGAATTGTCCGGATGGTGCTGATTACGTCAAGGAAAAACGGGCAGTTTGCCGCATTTTTTTGGTTGTACAAGAAGGCACTGGCTATTGTACTGGGAGCTTAATCAACAACACCAAAAATGATGGTCGCCCTTTGATGATTAGCGCTTTTCACTGTCAAGATTTTTATACTCCGCTTTATGATCTCTGGCGTTTTGACTTCAATTATGAAAGCATCGGTTGTGACAATCCAGCCAGCGAACCAGCCTACCAATCCATTCTAGGTTGTAAACTTTTGGCCGGCCGCCAAGAAAACGATTTTTTGTTGATGGAGCTCAATAGTTCGGTTCCTGCCAATTACAAAGCTTACTTTTTAGGATGGAATCGTACGTTTACGGCAGCTCGAACCGCTGGCATCATCCACCATCCACGCGGAGACACCAAAAAAGTGTCCATCATCAATACCCCAGTTTCACCCATCAACCTGACCTTGAACTGGAACAATAATGTCACCTCGCCTCCGGGCTCGCATCTAAGCGCTGACATCAATTTGGGGATTTTTCAAACTGGTTCTTCTGGCTCGGCTTTGCTGGATGCGGATAAACGGTTTATTGGTCAATTACATGGAGGAATCATTCCCAAGTTGACTTGCGACTCCATCGCCGTAGCTCGTTTTGGCCGTTTGGCCGTTTCTTGGGACGACGGATCCACTCCGGCAACCCGCCTTAAAGATTGGTTAGATCCGCTCAACAATGGCGCAACTACTTTGGATGGAATGGAAAATCCTACGCGTACTGGGGGAAAAATAGCTGGAAAAGTCAAAACGGAAAGTAATGTAGGCATTCCGGGGGCACGGGTAACCTTGTTGGGCAACAATGGGTTGTCACTAAGTACCACCACGGATGCCCAAGGCAATTATAGTTTTGATAGCGTACCTTTTGGTGACACCTATGATGTATCGGTTTCTAAGAATGGCGCTGCATCTAATGGCATCACCACCTTTGATCTGATTAAGGTGCAAAAACACATCCTTAACTTAGAAATATTGACCTTGCTTAAACAATTTGCTGGCGATGTCAACAAATCCCGTAGCCTGAGCACGCTGGACCTAATTTTGATGCGACGCATCGTACTGGGACTAGATACGGAATTTGCCGAGGTGCCAAGTTGGTATTTTTTACCCAGCCAAGGTACCTTCAACGTGCCGAATGACGCCTTTAGCGGCATTACTTCAGGTGCCAACCTGGTATCTTCTTTTACCAAGGACGTGCTTAACTTTGACTTTTTTGCCATCAAATTTGGTGATGTCAACGACAGCGTGGATGTAACCAAGTAACGCATCTTCGCTTCTAGCGGCGATTGACAATGGCGATGGTCAATCGGCTGACGCAAACCAGATTTTTGTCTTCATCCCGGATCTCGATGTTCCAAACGTGCATTGTGCGCCCTACGCGGTAAGGCGTTGCTCGGGCGTATACGTAGCCACTGCTTTTGGACTTGAGGTGGTTGGCACTGATTTCCACACCCACTACGGTTTGTTTGCTGTGGTCTTCAATACAGAGGGTGGAAGCCACGCTGCCAATTGTTTCGGCCAATGCAACTGATGCGCCACCGTGGAGGATTCCCATGGGTTGCACGGTACGATGATCAACGGGCATCCGGGCTTCTAGGTAGTCGTCGCCAAAACCAATCATTTCAATGCCTAAGTGTTGCGAAAGGCTATTTTCGCCAGCTTTGTTGAGTGCTTCAAGGTTGACGGGGTATTTCCAGATCATATTGCGTTTAATTTATTAATCCAAGTTCTTTTAAATAATCCAACATCCCTTCCCAGTCGTCGGGGGTAAAAAGACCCCAAAAACCGTCTCTGCGCATCCAAGTAAGCTGTCGTTTGGCGTAGCGCCGACTGTTGCGTTTGATCAATTCGATGGCAGAATCCAAATCGGTTTGTCCTTCAAAAAAATCAAACAACTCTTGATAACCGACGGTTTCAAGCGCCATCTGCCCACGATAGGGTAGAAGTGCTCGAGCTTCTTCCACCAAGCCTTTTTCCACCATGTCATCTACCCGTTGGTTGATGCGCTCGTATAAGTGAGCCCGATCCACATCCAACCACAAATAAATCGCTTGGAAAGGACGGGGAATAATGTTTTTTTGCCAAAAACTGGAAAATGGCTGTCCAGAAGCCCGAAAAACCGCTAATGCCCGCACCAAGCGATTGGGGTTTTGCTGATCGACAACCGCGTAATAATCAGGATCAGCTTCGGCCACCGCACGCTGCAAACCCTCCAATCCATCGTTCTTGAACAACAAGTCTACCTCTGCCCGCACCGCGGCGGGAACATCTGGAAATTCATCCAGCCCTTCGCACAACGCTTTGATGTACAAGCCCGACCCCCCCACCAAAATAGCACAGTTGTGTTGGATATACAGCTGTTTGAGTAGTGCAAGTGCATCGCGTTCAAAATCACCAACGTTGTAATTGTCCAGTACGGAGTGGCTGTTGATAAAATGATGAGGCACTTGCTGAAGCTCTTCTATGCTTGGTTTTGCTGTCCCTATCGACATTTCGCGAAAAAACTGTCGACTATCCGCAGAGAGGATTTCTGCTTGAAAATACGCCGCCAAACGGATCGCCAGGGCCGTTTTACCGCTTGCGGTAGGCCCTCCCACAACGATGAGGTATTTTTGCTGATCAGACATAAGCGTAAAGGTAGAAAGAGTTTTGCTAGGTTTAGAATCCGTTCTTAGCTGGATAAATGATGCGTTTTACATTATTCGCTTCAACTCTATTATCGACTAAACCTTGAAACAGTCTATTTTTACTATTTTTGCGAATAGAACTGAAAAAATCGGCATGCTGTATCGCATTATCAACCCTTTAACCCGAATTGCGGTATTTATTTTTTTCCGCAAAATCTATTTTATTCACCCGGCGCGGGTGCCAAAAAACAAACCGGTTATTCTCGCCGCCAATCACCCCACGGCCTTTTTGGAACCCATTGTTTTAGCGGTGTTGTTGCGTCAACCGTTGTACTTTTTAGTACGCGGCGATTTTTTTAAGAAACCGCTCTTTAATTGGTTGTTGCGTTCGCTCAACATGATTCCTTTACACCGTTTGGAAGATTCAGGTTATGAAAAAGCCAAAGACAATTTGGCTACTTTGGACTCCTGTTACCAAGGATTAAAGGAAAATAAAACCATTTTGGTGTTTCCGGAAGGGCATACAGTCAATGAAAAACGCTTACGTCCAATCAAAAAAGGCTTAGCCCGGGTAGCGCTGGGCGCTTTGGATCGATTTCCGGAGCTGGAAGATGTCTATATAGTACCGGTTGGGGTCAATTATACCTACCCCGATCGCCAGCGGAAAGAGTTGATGATTCACTTTGGTGAACCCTTTAGTACCCGCGATTTGAGTGGCGATAATCGCCAGCGCTCGGTTAACAACTTCACGGCTACCCTTACCGAGCACATGGCCAAACAGCTCATTGTTGTCCAGAACCCCGCCGACGATCTGCTGGCGGAGCGCTTGTTGGTGATGAATCGCTCGGTGAATCCTGAAGGTATTTTGCCCATTCGCTCCTCGAAAAACCGTCAGTTTTCCGCCGAACAGCAGATAACCGCACAGCTTAACACGATGGACTTGGAAGAAAAAGAAGAATTGGCAACCAATATGACGGCCTATTTTTCGGAACTGAAAAAAAATGGCCTTGAAGATTATGCCTTGGTTCAAAGACCTCCGCAAACCTTACCCGCTTGGCTTTTTCTGCTCAGCGGTTTTATTCCGGCACAGTTGGGGTATTATTTTTGTTTGCTGCCCAGTAGAATGGGGCGGGTAATCAGTGAAAAAAAGATCAAACAGATTGAATACCAAATTCCCGTGCGTGTAGCCATTACTTGGATGCTTTTTTTGTTGTACTACCTTTTCTGGTTGTTGGGTAGCATCGTATTGGGAGATTGGGAGATCTTTGCGCTGGCCTTTGCTTTGGGAATTATGGGCTATTTTAGCCTCTTGTATTTTGAATGGCTTGGACAATGGCGTATTTTCAGGCGTTGGACAACATTACCGGAAACTGTGCAGCATCAATTGCGCGAACTGCGAAAAATGGCGCAGTAAATTTTATTTAATGAATATCTTATAAACCCTTAAAATAACTCAAATGAATAAGCTTACTGAAATCCGCCTCTTAGTTGGCGATAATAAAATTGGCCAAGCCATTGACGAATTGTTGCAATATGCGGTACTGGAAGACGATAGCGATCTACAGAACAACCTTATTCTCTTAAAGTCTCGATTTACGCAAGTGAAACAGCGGGAAAGCATGAATGTGATTTCGCTGACCGATGCGCTCCGCGAACAAGCTCAAATAGCCCAATCGCTTTTGTAGTACCTCAGCGAGATTGAAAAAAAGCACCCATCCAACGGTGCAAATGATGATCAGGCTGAGCCAGTAGCTCCGCCCAAACAACGCGATGTGATTCTGTTTGTAGCTTCCGCACCTTATGATATGGCTAAACTGCAATTGGAAAAAGAGTTTGTGCGCATTTCGCAAAGCTTGCAAAATGGATCGGTGGATTACAGTTTGAAAGCGGAATTCGCCATCAAACCGCAGGAATTGCAAATGGCGGTACTGAAACACCAACCCCGCATTGTTCACTTTTCCGGACATGGCGCCGACGCCAATTCCAACAATAAAAGCGGAGGGATTTTTCTACAAGACGATAAAGGGGAAGCACAATTGGTGAGTGGTGAAGCGCTTGCGGGCATGTTTGGCGTTTTGTTGCGCAAAATCAAGATTGAGGTGGTGCTGCTCAATTCTTGCTATTCTGAAGAGCAAGCCAAAGCCATTGTTCAGCATGTGCCATTTGTAATCGGGATGAACGACTCGGTAAAGGATGGCGTGGCCATCGAGTTTGCAAACGGTTTCTATCAAAGTATGTCTCAATACCGCGATGACATTGCCTTTGCCTTTGATTTGGCGGTCAGCCAGATTCAGTTGGCAGGATTGGCACAGTCGGATGTGCCGGTGATGTTTAAGAAAGAGTAGTATGGCTTAGGAATGGGTCAACACCAGGAGCTAAAAGTCATCCTTTTTCTGAATTAACCTTTATGTGTTTCAGTACCCGTTCATGAATTTTGTGCACAATCAAATCGCTCCACCAGCTCCAGTAAAAGGCGGGTTTGATGTTGTGATAGTACCAGGTGGTTCCCTCCAAACGGGTATGTCCGTTGGGTAGCTCGGTCAATTTGAATTGCCCTTTTTTCGATACAAAATAATCGTGGAGGTGAGGGGCGTCAATATCCCAAAAACTTAATTCCTTCATGGGCGCAGGTTGTGCTTTTACATCAAAACCCAACAAACGTGGTTCGTCCCAAACAGTAATGGGTTCCACAAAACTTCCTGTTGTGAAATTGCAGTGCCGCACCGCTCCAACGCCAGTTCCAGCGATCTCTGCATTGATGGGATAAGCGATTCCTGTTTTGAATAGCCACTCGGTAGGCTCATCCAATTGCGGGAATGCGACTACATTTTTCCAGACGGCAGAAGGTGCTGCGGCTATGTCAATGGAGGTGACCACCGAGGTTATGCTTGGCGGTATATTTTTCTCCACAAAACCCAATGTAGGGATAAGCATGATCAGAATGAGCAGTTCAGTTGGGGTATCATTGGCGTTTTTTTGATGGAGAGCGTAACCAATCATAGCGCCAATCCAGGTCATCAAAAGCCCTAAAGGCGCTACCATCGCAATACAAATCAAGCCTTCAATGGCGTACAAAATCAACCAAAGGGTAAAAACTCCTAAGGCGATAAAACCCAGTCTGACACTTTTAATGCTGGCAATGGGTCGGTTATAACCATACAGCAAGGTGGGCGCAGCGCCGATAAAAAGCGGCGTCAAGAAAAAAAGCCCCATGCCGTAGTCACCTTGCCAATAAATGCCATAAGCGGTCATTAAGCCAGCGATGAGCACGGTGATGCCGATGGCAACCCACTGTCGTTTGCGATCTTCTTGAGGAAGAATTTGGTCTAATAGTGTCATAGGAACAAGTTCAGGTTACTTACTTTTTTTAAACAACGCCTCATCGTAATTTGTAAAATTGCTCTGCATAAATCCAGCAAAAGCCTCGTGCATCCGCAAAAAAGCAAGCAAGTCGTGGTTCAGGATCGATTCGGTATTTTGTAATTTATTGGCTACCGCCTTTTTTAAGGATTCGAAGCCCGCTAAAGGTTTCTCCAACACCGAATAAGCACAGGCCATGTGGAAATAAATCTCAGGGTCTTTAGCGTTGATGTCCAATGCGCTTTTAAAGGTTTCGAGGGCTTCTTCCAGGTCGTAGGATTTCAATAAAGCCAGCCCTTTTTGCTTGGCTTTGTTGAGCTGTTGTTTAGGGCCTGTTCCATAAATCACTCCTACATTTTCTTGAACAACTTTGCCATTTCTGCGTAAATCAAGAAAAACTTGTCCCGTTCCGTCCAGCCTCGAAGTCAGTATAAAACGGACTTTTTTACCCTCTTCCAGTACTACAAAATTATGATTAACACCCAATACTGAAGACTTTTTGGATACCTCTTGCCCATTCACGATCACCATTTCTTGGCCTAGCCAGTTGTTGTGGAACTCAATGATGGTTCCTTTTGAGGTGAGTTTTTGGTACTGCATATTTGTCTGGTTAGTTAAGCTTCAAAATCTAACAACTTTTAAAAAACGTGCTGGGTTCCGTTTCCAGCAGGTCTTCGATCTTTTTTGCCGCCTTGGTAATCGATAAGCCTCCTAAGTTGGTACAACGCAACGTATGGTGGATGCGATCACCTACAGCTTTCATGGTTTCAATG
>JBBRGN010000094.1:0-15728 GCA_038240665.1 Chitinophagales bacterium
AGAAAAACAGTCGCCTGCTTTACTCCAAAAATACCAGGATAAATTCCTAAAAGTCCCTAATGGAAAAAGGACTTTCAATCTTCACAGCAGCAAAAATTAATTCCACAGCGCAAGGTTAGCGAATTAGAAGACTCAACAAAAAACCTTGAAAGAACACAGCGGTTTCGCAAGGGAAGTAAAAAATATGCTTCCTTTTCGAAATCTCTGCGTTCTTTGTAGTGAAAACATTAAACACTACCAGTCATGTTGAATCCATTTAAGAGCACCTTGATCTGTTCTTTATTTTTGCTAATTGCCCTACCCATTTTTGGTCAAAAAATTGACCCCAACCGCATCGATATTGTCAGGGACAAATGGGGTGTTCCACACATCTACGCACCTACCGATGCCGGCGTAGCCTATGGTTTGGCCTGGGCGCATGCCGAAGATGATTTCAAAACCATCCAACAGGGCTTTTTAGCCAGCAAAGCCATGTTGGGGTCTTATCTAGGGAAAAGTGGCGCAACCATTGATTTTGTTTTGCAACTCCTACAATGTCGAAAAATAGTAGAACAACGGTACGACACGGATTTGTCGGCTGATTTCAAACTGCTTTTGGAAGGATATGCTGCCGGGATAAATGCATACGCTCAAGCACATCCTAAGGAGCTGTTGATGAAAAAACTCTTCCCCGCCAATCCCAAAGACATGATGACCTACCTGATTTTGCAAATGGCTTTATCGAGCGGGGTAGATGGAGCATTAGAAAAAATAGTAAGCAGTAAAATTCCTTTGGCTTTCAAAAAAGGCGGATCCAACGCCTACGCCATCAACTCAAAAAAGTCTGCCGATGGGTTGACTTACTTGGCCATTAATTCGCATCAACCCTTGGAAGGGCCCGTAGCCTGGTACGAGGCACACCTCAACAGCGAGGAAGGCTGGAATATCCTTGGCGCTTTGTTTCCCGGCGCGCCGCTTATTTTACACGGTTGCAACGAATACTTAGGTTGGGCGCATACCGTCAACAATCCCGATCAAGTAGATGTGTTCCAACTAGAAATGAACCCCGCCAATAATAATGAATACAAATTTGACGGGAAATGGGAAACGTTGGAGGAGGAAAGCATCAAATTGAAAGTAAAAATACTAGGACTTCAAATAGGGCTGAAAAAAAAGGGCTACCAAAGTTTGTACGGGCCAACACTTAAAAACAAACAAGGCGTATTCTCCATCCGCATGGGAGCGCTTTTTGAAATCAGGTCGCTAGAAGAATGGTACCGCATGAACAAAGCGCAAAATTTCACGCAATTCAAAAAAGCGCTAGATATGGTCGCCATATCCGGATACAACATCATGTACGCCGATCGTTACGATACGATTTATTACTTGAGTAACGGAAAAATTCCCTTACGCGACCCAGCTTATGCATGGAATACCACTTTGCCAGGCAACACCTCTAAAACCCTTTGGAAGGCCTTTCATCCGCTGGAGGATTTACCGCAGGTGTTGAATCCTAGTTCAGGTTACTTGTTTAACAGCAACCATTCGCCATTTAATGCTACGGCAAAAAAAGACAATATAGCCGTTGCCAATTACGACCCAACCATGCATTATGAGACCAACGAAAACAATCGAAGTCTGCGTTTTATGCAGCTGATTCAGGAAAAGCCCAAAATTACTTACGAGGATTTCAAACGCATCAAATACGATTACCAACTACCCGATAGCTTGGCCTACCGGATTAAAACAGATACGCTTTTTTTACTCCTTGCCACTAAATATCCCGATGTCGCCGAACAAATTGATCTTTTAAAAAAATGGGACCGAAACGCGGATGCAAATAGTGAAGGAGCCGCGCTGTTTGGAGTGGCGTATTATAAAATTGCACAAGAAATCAATAAGACTTTGCAAGGCAGCCTAACGGAGGCACAGAGCGTCGATTTGTTGCGTTATGCAAAAGCTTATCTCCAAAAACATTTTGGAAAAACGAAGGTAACTTTAGGTGAGTACCAATTGCTGGTAAGGGGCGATAAGACTTTGCCCTTATTCGGCTTGCCCGACGTGATTTCTGCCATGTACAGCGCACCCTACAAAGATGGTCGGGTTAAGGGATTTCAGGGGGAATCTTATATTGAATTGGTGAAGTTTACCCCCCAAGGGCCGATCATAGAAACGATCAATTGTTATGGAACTTCCAATCGACTAAGCCAGCCCCATTATGCAGATCAAATGGAGTTATACCTCCAGCAAAAAACAAAACCGATGACTTTGAATAAAGCCGAAGTGTACCGACAAGCAAAATCAGTGTATCATCCAGGTCGGTAATTGCGGTGCTGGACGTATTCGATGCGCCCAGCACCGCAATTCAAAATAGACATGCCAATTTTTGTTATTTTGTCCTAGTCCTTTAAAATGCAACACCTATGAAAAACTTATTAACGCTTCTTTGCCTAACTTTATCAACCGTTGTCTTTTCCCAAAATCCCAGCGAAAACTATCCTTTGGATTCTGCTTCTGTCGAACATGCTGGCGTGCCCAAGGGTGAGATTTTCACTTTCACTTTTGAAATTTCCAAAATATTTCCGGGTACTTGGCGCGAAGTCTCGGTGTACGTGCCCGCGCAATACCGCGCTGACAGACCGGCTTGCGTATACGTCAACCAGGACGGCATACAATGGAAAGCACCGACCGTATTCGATAACCTGATCCATAAAAAAGAAATGCCCATCACGATTGGGGTCTTTATCACCCCAGGGAGGGTAAAATCGGCTAACCCTGAATCGGAATTGGATCGCTTCAATCGCAGTTTTGAATACGATGGGCTGGGCGATACTTATGCCCGATTTGTGCTGGAAGAAATATTACCCGAAGTAGAAAAAAAGAAAACCAGTGATGGTCGGGTCATCAAATTATCGCAAAACGGCAATGATCGTGCCATTGGAGGTGCTAGCAGTGGCGCGGTGTGTGCTTTTACAGCTGCATGGGAACGGCCAGATGCATTTTCCCGGGTGTTTAGCGCCATCGGTACTTATGTCAACCTACGTGGCGCGGACCGCTATCCTTCTTTGATCCGAAAATATGAACCCAAACCAATCCGCATTTTTTTACAAGACGGCACCAACGACCTCAACATCTACGCAGGTGATTGGTGGAAAGCCAATGAAACCATGGAAAGAGCTCTGATCTTTGCGGGTTATGAGGTCAATCATGGATGGGGCGAAGGGGCACACAATGGACAACACGGGACGGCCATTTTTCCTCAAGCCATGCGCTGGTTGTGGAAAGACTATCCCAAACCCGTTGCCAAAGGCGTTTCCAAAAATCAATTTCTAAGTGATATTTTAGTGGAAAATACGGATTGGGAACTGGTTGGCGAAGGGTATGTTTTTAATGAAGGAACGGTCGCAAATGCGCAAGGAGAAGTGTTTTTTCAAGATATACCAACCGGTAAAACATACCATGTGGATCTGAAAGGTAAATTAACCACCCTAGCCATCGATGCCAAAAAAGCCAGCGGAACGGCCTTTGGTGCCAATGGAAAACGCTACACAGCTACCCATGCTGCGAATCAAATCCTGAGCTATGATGCCAATGGTAAAGAAAGTGTAGTGGCCGATAGCATCAATGCCAACGACCTAATCGTGGCCAGAAATGGCAATATTTATGTAACCGTTCCCGATGGCCGGGAAAAACCCAGCAAATTGATTTTAATTCGCCCCAGTGGTGAAAAGTTAATCGTAGATGAAGGGATCAAATTTGCCAATGGCCTTTGTTTATCGCCAGATCAGACCCAGTTGTACGTAACGGAGTCGGCCTCGCATTGGGTGTGGATATATCAGATCCAGTCGGATGGTAAGTTGGCGCACAAACAGCGGTTTGGTTGGCTCCACGTGCGCGATACTGATGAAAATGCTTGGTCGGATGGCCTGAAATGCGATCGCGATGGCCGTATCTATGTGACTTCGCTAACTGGAATTCAAGTGCTTGATCACTTGGGTCGGGTGAATGCGATTTTACCAGTACCCAAAACCAAGGGACAGGTCTCCAATCTTTGTTTTGGTGGCAGCAATTTTGACATCATGTACATCACTTGTCAGGACAAGGTGTTCCGGAGGAAGTTTAAGGTACAGGGAGCGAATGTCTTTGAAGCGCCGCTGAAACCAAAGCCCGGGAAAATGTAAGGGGCTTAATTTTCTTCTACTTCAATCCCATATTTTTCCAATAAACCAGCTAGCCCAAATACAGAAAACCTAGCTTTTTTGATTTTGTTCTTTTCTGGATCAATGGAATAGTGTTGAGCACTGCGCAAGTCGGCATGTTCTAGGACGGTGTTTTCAAAAATAGCTTTAGAACATTCGCAGTGTTCAAAAACGGCGTAACTCAAGTCGCATTCGGTGAAATCGACTTCTTGTAGTTGGCAATTTTTGAAGAGGGTTGCTTTGATTTTAGTTTGATAAAACGAGGCATGGTTAAGCGTACAGTTTTCAAAACTAATTGCCAGTCCAAATTCGTTACAGCGATCAAAATTGAGGCCCAGCATTTTGCAATCTTGAAAAACTATTTCCCGCAAAGCCGTTTTATTGGTTTTAACGAGACTCAAGTTGCAGTGTTGGAAACGGCAATCGGTGAATTTGATCCCGGAGAGGTCGGTGCTAGAAAAATCGCAACTGATAAAGGTACAATCGTCGTACTCACCTTGGGGGAGCGGGGTGACTTTACAATCGAGGTTCTCAAAGGTTTTATTTTCGGCAAAAACATTATCCATAGAATTCCAGCAATTATTGAATCATTAAAGATCTAGAAGGGAATACAACCAGATTAAACTTTCTTCATAAGATGCTCGAAATTTAACCTATTTTCGTATTCTTGTGACCTACTTAATATAGATTTGTATAAAATAGGTAATACCAATTGACTCAAATATCATCCGATGGCCATTAAAGATACGTTCATAGCCGACATTGCGGAAGGCTATAATTTTAAAGGAGAATCCATTGCGTTGGGCGCTGCCATGCTCAATGGTGAAGTAGTTGAAGGAACCATGATCAGCGCGCCTTTGCGCATGTTTAATCGTCATGGCCTCATCAGTGGAGCTACAGGTACCGGAAAAACCAAAACCCTGCAAGCACTTGCTGAGCAATTGTCCAACAAAGGCGTACCGGTGTTGCTTATGGACATCAAAGGCGACCTTAGTGGCATCGCCAAACCCGGTGTATCCAATGCCAAAATCGAAGAACGGCATCAAAAAATAGATATCCCTTTTGTACCAGCCGGCAATTCAGTTGAATTTTTATCGCTGTCAAATGAAAAAGGGGCTAGATTGCGCGCTACGGTGACTGAATTTGGTCCCGTTCTTTTTTCCCGTTTGATGGAGATGACCGATGCACAGACTGGCATTCTATCGGTTATCTTTCAGTTCTGTGACGACAAAAAAATTCCACTCATCGACTTGGATGATTTGCGAAAAACGATTCAGTACATTACTGATATTGGCAAAGCGGAAATTGAAGAAAGATATGGCAGTATTCCCACGGTTTCTGCAGGGAACATCCTGCGGGATATCGTGGAGTTGGAACAGCAAAAGGCTGGGATGTTTTTTGGAGAATTATCCTTTGATGTACATGATTTGCTGCGTTTTGATGCCCAGGGCAGGGGAATGATTTCTATTGTGCGCTTAACGGACATCCAAGATCGCCCAAAGTTATTTTCTACCTTTATGATGCAACTGCTCGCCGAAGTATACGCTACTTTCCCCGAAGCCGGCGATCCAGACAAGCCAAAACTGGTTCTTTTTATTGACGAAGCTCACTTGGTTTTTGACGAAGCTTCTGATGCTTTGTTGGATCAGATCGAAGTGATCATCAAATTGATCCGCTCCAAAGGGGTCGGCGTATTTTTTGTTACCCAAAATCCGGTTGACGTGCCAGATTCCGTATTGGGACAGTTGGGGATGAAAATCCAACATGCACTCCGCGCTTTTACCGCCAAAGACCGCAAAGCGATCAAGTTGGCCGCTGAAAACTTTCCCAGTTCGGATTTTTATGATGTGGATCAAATCCTTACTGAAATGGGGATTGGCGAAGCTTTGGTAACGGTATTGAACGAAAAAGGGATTCCTGCTCCGCTCGCGCATACGATGCTGCGCGCGCCCGGTTCGCGCATGGACGTACTTGCTGCATCCGAAATCGATGAAATGGTGAATCGTTCCGAGCTGGTACGGAAATATGCTCAAGAACTTAACCGCGAGAGCGCCTACGAAATTTTGGGCAGAAAAATGGATGCCGCACACGATGTGGAGGAACAAGCTGCTCGCGAGAAAGAGTTAGAAAAAGCCAACCAGGCTTCGAACCGCACGCAAAAAGGACAACGCAGTTTCATCGAAGACATCATGCGCAATCCCACTACCCGTCAAGTAACCAACACCATAGCAAAGGAATTAACCCGAGGCTTGTTGTCAATTCTAGGCATAAAAAGACGTTGAATTTAATGATGAATGATGAATACTTGGTATGTTTATTCATCTTTCATCATTTATGAAAGCGGCATACAGGCCCAAACGCCTAGGTCTTTCACCTTTTTAGTCGCTAGGTCAAAACTTTTTTTCTGAGTATAGCCGATGTCTAGACCGCCTTTGCGCCAATCATCTGCTTCCGGGCATGTAGGTTTTTGCAACACCTTTTTTTCATTTTGCTCAAGTTGATAGAAAACAATGGCGTTGTTTTCAAAGCTAAGTTGGTTGTTGTCAAAACCAAAAGTTCCGATTTCTAGTCCGGTTGACAAATCAAAGATGTGCATGACGTGGTCAATGTCAATTGCGCCTTCGTCGATAAGCAAGTAATTGCCAACAATTCCGCCAAAATAGCCCATTTCAATGCTGATTGGTTTCCAAGTAGCCGATCCATCATTTGGACTTACTGTTACAATTTCGCCACCATATTCCACATCGGTTACTTTTACGCTGAACTTGGCATACTCAAAAGTCCGAAAGGTATCAGCAGCCGTAAATCGAGCGGTTTCAGCACCAGTAGGGCCGATCATACTGTCTTTGGTGATTGCCGGAGTAGCATCTGCGGCATCTTCTTGGTCAGTAGGCGGTTTTTGGTTGGGCTGACAAGCGGAAAAAATCAGGAATAGGCCTAAGGTGCCCAGAAAAATTTTGTATTTCATGGTCTTCAAGTTTGGTTTATTGTATCCATAGCGATCGTTTGCGAGCGATCCTTAGCTCAAAATTCACGGTCTATATTCAGCACATAGTTGGCTACCAAGCGGTTGTATAAAAACGGCATCAAACCTGCTGGTTCTAATTCCCGATTCAGCCTCCACACAGTGTCTTTGAATTGATGGTTCATCAATGTTCGTCGAATGGTTCGATTGCGGAAAAAAACCCGTCGATGGATGCCATCTTGAGCTACTTCATCGATATACAGTATCAGGAGTAGGCCCAAGTTTTCCCTCTTTTCATGGTCAGGCCATCTTTGGAGTCCTTCTTCTTCGTTGAAAAAAATCCTTGCGCCAGGGCCGGTTACTTTAAGGATAAAGCCTAAGAAAATATCCTGCTTCTCCTCTGGTTCTTGGCGTTTTTCCCAATCTGTATACACATAGGCATGTCGCGGTTTTTTGTTTTCGCTACCTGCTGATTCAGGAACCAATTCGCTATACCACACATCGCGGTACCAGATGGCTAAAGTCTGGTAGGAATAGCCTTTTTTTTCAACAATTTGGTTGTAAAGAGGCCGCATGTTTACCGCTGCATCGCCATAAAGATGCAAAGAACAAGTATTGAACTGTGGGTTGGCCAGGAGGTATATTTCTTCTTTGAGGGTAAAAAAATCATTTTCCCACACCTCTTCTTGTTCGAGTTGTGCTTCGTCCATTGGCTGCAATCCCAATACAGCCAGACTAAGATCTTGCTCCAGTTTTTCAATACCGGTGGTTAGATCAACCATTCTTTGTAGCAGTACCTCGAGCTTGTTTTTTTGCTGGATCAGTTTGGTATCCAAAAATTTACCTACTGGTAATTCTTTTTGGGCTTTCTCGATGCTGTCGAGATCCTGCAACAACAAAGTGAAATAATACCCCTCCTTGAACTGTGCAGCTTTACTGCGCAAGGCCGAAGCACGATCGGCGCTATTGAGGCGATCCAACTCCTTAATCAGTTCGTCTAATTCGGTATAAAACACCTCTACAACCATATCCAACTTTCCATCCTCGACCTTGATCGATACCTGGACTTTATCGTTGGGTTCATATTGATTAAGCTCTTTGGCCAGGGGTAGGCTGATAAGTTCCCGGATGGCACGCTGCAAGTACCTGCCGCCGTATTTGGGATGAAAACCTTCTTTAGCCAAGAGATCTAGCGCCTCGTTGCTAATCTTAAACTCCACTTTACGGTAGCGAATGCCTTCCCGTTCTTGCAACAATTGCATTTCTCGCTCTACAATGGCTCGGATCAAGCCAGCATCCAAAGCTTGGAAGGAGATAATTTGATCAATTCGGTTGATGAGTTCCGGACGAAAATGTTGTCTAACTGCGCCCAGATGGAGGTCCACCAAGTTAGCGTCCCGACCTGGCATAATGGGTTGTTGGGTCAATCGATCAGCCCCTACATTGGAGGTCATGATGATGATGGCGCTACAAAAATTAGCCAAGCGCCCGCGCCCGTCAGTGAGGCGTCCTTCGCCAAGAACCTGAAGCAAGAGGTCAAAAAAATTGGGGTGCGCTTTTTCAATTTCGTCAAAAAGCAAAACCGAGAAAGGCTCTCGCCGAACCGCTGAAGTAAGCAGGCCTTCCGAGCCAGTTTCTGCACCAATCAAGCGTACGATAGAGTAGGGGTTACTGAATTCACTCATGTCAAAACGCAACAATCGATCCCGGCTACCAAATACATAACTGGCCAGCACTTTGGCCAATTCCGTTTTCCCTACGCCGGTAGGTCCGGCAAAAAGGAAGGAAGCGATGGGTTTGCCTACCCGGGTCAATGCTGTTTTTACCGAAGCCAATACATCGATTACCGAGGCTACCGCTTTTTCTTGACCAAATATTTGTTGATTGAAGGAAATTTTGACTTGTTCTACATCAAGACGGATGGCGGGGTCCACCATAAACTGTGGCATACCCGAATCTACACAAAAAAAACGGATGACCTCATTGCGGTCTAATACCAAGGAGGGAGGAGTGGAATTTTTTTCTACTTCCCCTTTTTTCTGTAAAATGATACTTTCGAGAAAACGGATGGGGCGGCCGGGCATCCCCGAATAAGGCAAAAAACGCTGGTGCAATAGGATCGTTTCGTTTATCGCATCAGAAACAACGGACACTTGAGCAGCCTGTGCGATATTGGTGATTTTTTGCAAAATAATGGCTTCAATACCCACTTTGGGCTCTTCCAAACGCAAAATTTGAAACTGGTTCAGATAGCTGGGACTGGTCAGTTCAATGCGCGCCATTTGCTCGTCCGTACACTCGGCGATCATGCTGATTTGGCCTTGGCTAAGCATGGGCAGCAAAAATTCGGCCATGCTTAGGTCGTTGCCCTGGTATTGACCTACTTCAAATAGATCCAGCAAATTGCGGACAAAAAGCAGGTGCGTAGTGGTACTCAATTCTTTACACAGTTCCGATAAATTGAATTCCCAACCGCGTTCTTGGGTCAGCTCTTTGATCAATAAAGAGGCTGTGGTTTCCCAAATTTGTATTTTGGAATGCTGTCTTTCCAGTTGTCGGGCCAATTCCCATACCAAGGCGGTTTTTCCAACCCCCGAAGGACCAACCAGCAGTACATTTCGGGTATACCCATTTTGGATCAAGCTTGAGAGTTGTTGCAATTCGGCTTCGCGACCAAAAGTCTCCTGGCGTTTGATGGACAGCGGCAACGCTACTTTATCGAGTAGCGGGTGGGGACTCTTGATTTGCGCTTCAGGTTTTTCACCTGGATCCAGCACCTCGAGGGTAATGGTTTCTTCTAGTAATTCTATGCTGCGGTACCAGATCGTGGACAGTACTTCTTGTACCGTGTGGAGTCGAAAATTACGGGCAAAATCAACCCGCACCGTTTCCTCCAATTGAGCCTGTAATAAAGCCAAGTCATTGACAAACACTTTCAAACCCATCGCTGGCAAAACGCCCAACCAGCCAAATTCTGAGGGCTGGTAGAAATAATCAAACTCTATCAAAAATGCTGGAAAGGAATCACCTGAAGCATTCGGTTTGAATTCCATAGAAAAGCGATCCTTTTTAAATTCAGCCTGCCGCAGGTTGCTGACGATCGATAAAATATCGCCTTCAGCATATAGTTTTTCTTGTAAAATTTGTTGAAATTCGCTCGCCAAAGCCTTCATTGACAAGCCAAGACGGTAAGATGAGCTGTCAATCAAGGGCTTTAAGGCACTGATGCTCTCCGTAAACTGCAATCGAAATGCATAAAATGGCAAGGAAATTGGATAGGGCATGACCGGTTTTACCGTGTTTTAGAGGTGTTGAGTTTTTTTTAAAGGCTCTGAAAGGTAATAATTTATATGAATATTTCGCCTTCGCCAGGATCGCCAAATGTTAAATTTTTGCCCTTGGAAGTTCGAAATCCAATGATCCAGGCCAATAAGGCATCAAAAGCATGCCAGTTGGCAATCAAATCAACTGGGACCGGAGCGGGCAATCCTTTGTTTAACTGTGCCAAAAGATGGGGTAAGGTAGACCACTCTTTTTTGTAGCCCGCGGTATGCAGGTTTAGCTGCCTAGCCAATCCGCCCGGGTAAGCTTCCTTGACCTCAATTCCCATTCGGCGCAATTGCTGCGCCAAACGCATGGCGCGAGCGGTCAACCCGCCTAAAAACAAAGGCGACATAGCACCCAATTTTCTATCGGCCTCCCGATAAAAAAAATCGCCATCCTGTTCTGGATTTTGGTACACTTTGGGCAAAGAAAGGGGGGCATCTAAGAAAACTTGCTCAGGCTGATGTTCTTTTATCCAGTTCAAAAGAAAGGTGTCGGCGTCTTTCTTCTTGTCTGATTGAACAAATTGCCATTGCTCCCCATCCAAACGGGCAATTACCGTGGTGCCGCTTAATTTGCTTCCATAATCAACTCCAATCAACATATTCAATGCTTATGATTAGAAAAAAAGAAAGGTTTTCAATCAATATTCATCATTAAAAAAAGCTCTTCCGCTACTTTTTGATCCAAATGCGTTTGATTGAAAATAATATTGGCTTGAGCATAAAATAGTTCACGTTCCTCCAAGCGCAATTCTATAAAATCCATCAACTGCGATTCCGTATAATTGTTCAATAAAGGCCGGCTTTGCATCTCTATGCGCAAACGAAAGGCCAATAATTGCGGAGCAGTTTTTAGATACACCGTGATGCCATTGGCATTCATCCACTCCATATTGTCAAAAAAACAAGGTGCGCCGCCACCGCAGGAAATTACCGAAGGTTGAAAATGAGTTGTTTGCCGCAGTACATTGCTTTCCAATTCGCGAAAATAATCTTCCCCGTGTTTTTCAAAAATCTTCGAAATGGATATACCGGCATTTTGGACAATTTGGTCGTCTAAATCGGCAAAGGGAGAACCCAATAAAGTAGCCAAAAGAGCTCCTGAATACGTTTTTCCGCTGCCCATGAAGCCGATTAAAAAAATATGTTGGTTTAATTGCGTCAAGTTTGCTGTGTTTTTAGGCCGAAAAAAATTGCTTTCCAACAAGCAAGGTAGACAAACTCAAAAGACTCTTGGACCGTTAACGCAAGAAAATTGTATTTTTGCTTTTTTGAACTTAAAAATTGGAAACAGCGACGATGCGTACGATCATTTTTTTCTGCTTAATTCTGTTTTTAGCGGCCTGCCAAGGACAAAAAAGTGGAGCTACCAATGACTCCTTGGTTCAAGAAATAACCAATCCTGAACTGGTCAATAATGCCGACATCATTCGGAATCCGGCTTCTGCCAAAACGCCCAAGGATACCAGCAAAGTAGCCAAATTGGCTTTTGCTGAGACCCATTTTAACTTTGGCGGTGTTCGTTCGGGTGTAGTAGTTGAGCACGAATTTTCCTTTACCAATACCGGTAAAGTTCCCCTGGTCATCAGTCATGCCGAGTCTACTTGTGGCTGTACCGTACCAGAATGGCCCAAAAAACCAGTGATGCCTGGCGAATCAGGTGTTTTGAAAGTAAAATTCAATACCCTAGGAAAGGACGGTGACCAAAGTAAACCGGTGACCATTACCGCCAATACCATTCCTGCTGAAACCAAAGTGTACATCGAGGGCTTTGTAAGCTTAGGTATGGAAAAATTCATCCGCCGAAAATAGTTCTTGCATACAATGACCAATAATCAACTGGTCTGCTGATATTTTTTTTTAAACGCATTCAAACATGTTCACAAAGATGTTATTGTTACAAGCTATTGGCGGTCAATCTGCCCAAATCATCAATTTGCTTTTCATTGGATCGTTCATCCTGATTTTTTGGTTGTTCATGATCCGGCCACAAGCCAAAAAAGCCAAAGAGCAGAAAAGCTTTTCCGACAGCCTTAGCAAAGGTGACGAAGTCATCACTGGCAGCGGTATACTAGGACGCATCACTAAAATTGAGGGCGACGTTATCACCATCGAAATTGCTACCAAATCTTATCTTCGGGTAATTAGGAGCGCTATTTCAAAGGAACTAACGGAATCTACGTATGGAGTCAATAAGAAAAATACGCCTATTATTACAGAAGAATAAACTGCTCAACCGTTTGGGGGCTGATCGGGCTATCCTGTCAATTTGTGTCGGGATAGCCTTTGTCTTGTGGATACTCAGCAAGCTTTCACAATCATATATTACCCAAAAAACCGTTAAATTGGAATACCTTTTATCCACCGATCGAGCATTTGTTGAGGCACCTCCAGCTGAAGTTTTTATTGAAGTAGAAGCTACGGGTTGGGATTTGATTTATGATTTTATCAGTTCTGCTTCCGTTCATCTTAGCTACAACTTGATAGGTATGAACCGGTTTGAGTTGTCGGTGGCTCGTCTACGTTCCGATATCAAGAACCAACTAAACAACGAAGGCATCAAAATTGTCGATATTGGTTCTGAGGCAATCAATGGATATTTGGAACCTAGGGCTTACAAAAAAGTACCCATCGTTTTAAAAGGAAAAATCAAATATGCAGCGGGCTATTTTTTAAGACAAAAGATTGTGTTGTCGCCTGATAGTGTTTGGATTTCCGGCCCATTATCAAAAATCGGGAAACTCAATGAGTGGGAAACTTCAGCGCTGATTTTGGAAGAAGTCAAAATGGATTTTAGCGCAGAAGTACTCTTGAGACAACCCAGCTCTGAAAGCCGAATCAACCGACAAAAAATTAAACTCTCCATCATTGTAGAACAATTTACCCAAAAAAAGATTTTTGTGCCCGTTTCGCTGGTACATGCTGCACCCAATGTGCGGGTTTTTCCAGCTCGCATCCAATTGATTTGTAGTGTAGGTTTAAGCCATTTTGAACAACTGAGTTCCGATGATTTCGCTGCCGAGGCCGACATCGCCGGTCAGCGCCCTTCAAAAGACAACAACACCGTAGCCGTGCAAATCATCCGGCAGCCTTTATATATAGAACACGTTCGTTTCTCGCCGCATGCGCTGGAGTTTTTTGAAATCAAGAAGTGAAAAAAATCGTTTAATTTGGCTGAGGAATTCCTAATTTTTTTTCAATTTATAGTGTCCATTACTTATAAAAAACTCCCAAGTCTTGATCTTACAAAAAAGCATACAGGAAGTATTGGAAACTGCGCGCATTGAGGATGTTGTAGGCGACTTTGTCAACCTCAAACGTCGTGGCGCTAACTTGGCCGGGCTATGTCCTTTTCACAATGAGAAATCTCCTTCTTTTTACGTTTCCCCTTCTAAAAACATCTGCAAATGCTTTGGCTGCGGCAAAGGCGGTAACCCCGTGCAGTTTATCATGGAACACGAAACGTTGTCGTTCCCAGAAGCGGTACGCTATTTGGCCAAAAAATACCGCATTGAATTAGAAGAAACTGCCGTTACTGCGGAGTACCAACAGGAGCAGCAGCAAATGGAAAGCCTGTATTTGGTCAATCAGTTTGCGCACGATTTTTTTCAACAACAACTTTTTGACACCGACAAAGGGCGTAGCGTCGGACTTTCTTACTTCAAACAAAGGGGTTTTCGGGAAGAAACCATTCGCAAATTCGGTTTAGGATTTGCCCCCGTTGATCGGGATGCGCTGCTCAAGGCAGGATTAAGCAAAGGGTACAGCGTTGACTTGATGAAACAATTGGGTTTGGTTTCTCAGTACGACCGCGATTTTTTCCGGGAGCGGGTGATGTTTTCTATCCACAACTTGACCGGGAAAATAATCGCTTTTGCCGGGCGTATCATGTCCAAAGACCCCAAGCAGCCCAAGTACGTCAATTCCCCGGAAACCGAAGTGTACCACAAAAGCCGGGTACTCTATGGCATGTATTTTGCCAAAAAAATGATCCGCCAGCTGGATGAATGTTACCTCGTGGAGGGTTATACCGATGTTATCTCTTTGCATCAATCAGGGATTGAAAACGTAGTGGCTTCATCCGGAACCTCGCTCACACCTGAGCAGGTACGCCTGATCAAACGCTATACCAACAACATCAAGATTCTCTATGATGGGGACTCCGCGGGAGTCAAAGCAGCCCTGCGCGGTTTGGATATAGTACTCGATCAGGACATGAATGTGCGCCTAGTAGTACTGCCCGAAGGGGAAGATCCCGACTCTTACATCCAAAAAGTAGGCGTCAACGATTTCAATCTATACCTGAAAGAAAAAGCCAAGGACATCGTGTTGTTTGAAACCGAGTTGTTGCTGCAAGAGGCAGGTAAAGATCCTACGCGGAGAGCAGAGGTATTGAGTCAGGTTGCCAAAACCATTGCCAAAGTAAAAAATCCTTTGCGGCGCGATGAATACGTCAAAACCACCCGCGAGTTGCTTCAGGTCGATGAAGGCAAGTTGTTGATGGAAATCAATCGATTGCTACGCAAAGACATAGAAAAATACCAACAAAAAGAAGAACTCGAGCAGATACAGGTGGAAAATCTGCTTGAAGACCGCGGTTCGAGTATGCCCCAATTGGCGGAATACAAACTCACCTCCGGCGATGAATTTCAAGAAAAAGACATCACCCGAATTTTGATTTGTGGGGGAGAGAAATGGTTTGATACCGACAACAAAGTCACCATTGCTGCATTTGTATTGGCCAATGTAGAAGATTTGCTTCCTTACTTTGACAATGAATTGTATCGACATGTGGTGATGGAATACCGATCCGCATTACAGCAATCTGTTGCGGTTTCCGCTGATTTTTTCATCAATCATTCCGATAAAAAAATCAATGAATTGGCCTTGCAACTGATGACATCTCCATACGAATACAGCGAAAACTGGGAAAAAAAATGGGAAGTCCGTCTGAATCAAAAACACCCGGACGACAACTTTACCAAGGATGCGGAGCGAACGGTAAAACACCTCCGTTTTCGCAAATTTGGGCGTTTGATCGCCGAAACTCAGGCAAAAATCAAGGCTTTGGGACCGCAAGAAGAACAACAGTTGATGCTCTTACTGATGGTAGATCAGAAGTTAAAGTCTGATCGAAATGCTTTGGCCAAAGAGTTGGGCATCGTGGTGATTAAATAGGGTGGGGGACGGGATATTGACTAATCCAAAGTATCGAAAATTTCCTCCAAATTCTGGTAATCAATCACCCAATCCAGCTGA
>JBBRGN010000095.1:0-15662 GCA_038240665.1 Chitinophagales bacterium
CTCGATGTAGACCTTCAAAAAACCATCAAACTTTAGTACTTCCCCTTCTGCAACCAATTTGGCAGCAGGGATGGTGGAGATGCCAATATCGACAATGGTTTTTTCCAAAACAGCTTCTGCCATTTGTGAAGCGATGGTACGTTTCCAAATGAGTTCGTACAAGCGTTGCTCATCGCGATCGGCACTAACCCGTTGACGATCAATATAAGTAGGGCGTATGGCTTCGTGTGCTTCTTGAGCGTTTGCCGACTTGCTTTTGTAGCGGCGCACTTCAACATATTCCTTTCCAAACTGGGTTTCTATCTCTTGCGCAATGGTGGCCAAAGCGGTATCACTCAAAGTGGTTGAATCCGTACGCATGTAGGTGATGTTACCAGCTTCATAAAGACGCTGGGCAGCTACCATGGTGCGGTTCACCGAGAAACCAAGCTTGCGGCTGGCTTCTTGTTGCAGCGTAGAAGTGGTAAAAGGCGCTGCTGGTCGGCGGGTAACCGGTTTTACTTGGATATCGCGAATTTTGTATTCAGCGCCGATGCAGCGTTGTAAAAATTGCTCGGCGTTGGTCTCCTGGTCAAAACGCTCAGGTGATTCCGCATGTAGGGCAACCTGTTTGTTTTGGCTATTTTTAACGTTAAAGATGGCCGCTATTTTAAAAAATGCTTCACTTTCGAATTTTTGGATTTCACGCTCGCGTTCCACTACCAGTTTAACCGCTACCGATTGTACCCGACCAGCGGAGAGTTTGCCGCGCACTTTTTTCCACAGAATTTCCGAAAGTTCAAAACCCACCAAGCGGTCTAGAACCCGACGTGCTTGTTGGGCATTGACCAAGTTGATGTCTACCGAACGGGGTTTAAGTATCGCTTTTTCGATGGCTGGTTTCGTGATTTCGCGAAAAACGATACGTTTGGTTGAACGGGCATCCAAACCCAATACTTCGCAAAGGTGCCAAGAAATGGCTTCCCCTTCGCGATCCTCATCCGTTGCGAGCCACACTTCGTCAACCTTTTTTACCCATTCCTTTAATTCTTTGACGACTTTGATTTTTTCAGGCGAGATGGAGTACTTGGGGCGAAAGTGATCGTTGACGTCCACGGCTTTATTGCCCTTGTCCAAGTCGCGGACGTGACCGTAGCTCGACCGTACCGTGAAGTCCTTCCCTAGGTACTTCTCTATGGTCTTAGCTTTTGCCGGTGACTCTACAATGAGCAAATTCTTTGACATAATTCATGGTTTTGAAGAGGCAAAAGTAAAAATTTTAGAACTTGCGTGTTGATTTATTGTAAAAAAGTAGATTTAACAACTGATTCAACTATAAATTACCACTTTTGGAGGCCTCTTTTGCGGCCAAAAATGGCAATTTTTTCTATATTAAGCCGAGTATTGAATTTTTCTATCTCGCTTAAAGACGCTAAATTTCTTTATTTCAACTGTACAAGGATCCAAATAAAATCAAATGAAAAATATTTATGTTGCCGCTACCAGTCAGCATGTAGGAAAAACTACTTCTACCCTGGGTTTAGTGTCTAGTTTATTGCATAAAGGTTTCAACACCGGCTATTGTAAACCCGTAGGACAACAGCATATTACCATTAACGGCGTAACTGCCGATAAAGATGCAGTACTTTTTTCAGAAGTTATCGGTTTTGACATCAATCCTGACTTGCATAGCCCGGTAATTATAGGTAGAGGGGTTACTACTGATTACCTAGATCATCCCGAAAAATACCCTTTTCATGAAAGGTTGATTGAGGCGGAAAAAAAGCTCAATTCGCATTATGACATGATGGTTTATGAAGGTACTGGTCACCCTGGCGTAGGCAGTATTGTTGATCTTTCGAATGCTAGAGTGGCAAAAATACTGAAAGCTGGAGTAATCATGGTGGTGGAAGGCGGCGTAGGAAGTACCATTGACATGCTCAATATGTGTACTGCGCTGTTTCGAGAAGAACAGGTACCAATTCTAGGCGTTATTGTCAATAAAGTAAAAGCAGAAAAAATTGAAGAAGTAAAGTATTTGTTGTCCAAAAAACTCAAACAGATGGGTTATCCGCTGCTGGGACTTTTGCCTTACGAACAATCTTTGTCGCTGCCGATCATGGAAATGATCCGCAAAGCGGTGGATGGAAGTGCGATGATCAATGAAGAATTTATGAACAACCGGGTGGAGGACATCATCGCCGGATCACTGGTTGATGTCGATGAATTTCATACGTTTGAAAATATTTTGCTGGTGACGAACCTGAGTCGGCTGAATCAAGCCCTAGAGCGGGTTGAATCGGTAACTCGACTGAAAAACCTACAACGTACCCCGCTTTCGGGAATCATTGTTACCAGCGATGGTCGCCACCACAAATGGGTGGATCCTATTGACATCAAAAACAGCTACATCATCAAACACAAAATTCCGGTAATCAGCACTACTTTAGATACTTATGGCTCGGTGGTGAAGATCAGCAGAATTGAAGTCAAAATCAACAATCGCACGCCTTGGAAGACCAAACGAGCGATCGAATTGTTTCAAGAGCATGTGGACATGGATCTTTTGTTGGAGCAAATTAGTCTTCAAAAATAAGTATTGATCAATTAAAAATATCCAAACGGGTAGCCTATTCCTGGTTGCCTTCATTCTACTTCCAAAGCTAGACAAACAAACTTTAAAATATGCTTACTGCCATTTCGCCCATCGACGGCCGCTACGCCGCCAAAACCAGCGTGTTGAGCGATTATTTTTCAGAATATGCCTTGATCCGTTACCGGGTGTTGGTTGAAGTTCAATATTTTATTGCCTTGTGCAATGAACCTTTGCCGCAACTGGCGCATTTTCCGGAATCATCCCTCACGGAGTTGATTCGATTGACCAATCAATTTTCTCAGGAAGATGCCCAGCGGATCAAAGACATTGAAAAGGTCACCAACCACGATGTCAAGGCGGTGGAGTATTTTTTGAAAGAAGCATTCCAAAAAATGGGATTAGCGCAATACCAGGAATTTTTGCACTTTGGTTTGACTTCTCAAGACATCAACAATACTGCTATTCCGCTTTCCTTTAAACATGCCTTAGAGCAGGTTTACATTCCCTTAGTGCAGCGTTTGATTGGCGAATTTGACCTCCTAGCCAGCACTTGGTCCAGTACGCCGATGCTGGCACGCACGCACGGACAGCCAGCTTCGCCTACTTTGTTGGGGAAGGAAATTCAGGTTTTTTCGGCTAGGTTGAAAACCCAGCTTGCTCAACTTCAAGTCATTCCACACAATGCAAAATTTGGCGGCGCTACTGGTAATTTTAACGCACATTATGTAGCTTATCCGAACATGGATTGGCAGGCCTTTGCCCGTCATTTTGTTAAAGATTACTTGGGTTTGGATCGTTCAGAACCCACCACACAAATTGAACATTACGACAACCTGGCGGCACAATGTCATGCCTTGATGCGCATCAATACTATTTTGATTGATTTTTGTCGGGACATTTGGACCTACATCTCCATGGATTACTTTAAGCAAAAAGTGGTGGCTGGCGAAGTAGGTTCATCGGCGATGCCGCATAAAGTTAATCCCATCGATTTTGAAAATGCGGAAGGAAACTTGGGTTTAGCCAATGCTATTTTTGGACATTTGGCCGATAAATTGCCGGTTTCCCGGTTGCAACGCGACCTTACCGACAGCACCGTTTTGCGCAATTTGGGGGTGCCGATGGCGCATACGCATATCGCCTTGGAATCGGTTTTGAAAGGCCTCAGCAAATTGGTGCTGAACGAAACACAACTACAGCGCGACTTATCCAACAACTGGATGGTTGTGTCGGAAGCAATTCAGACCATTTTACGCCGTGAGGGCTATCCACAACCATATGAAGCGCTTAAAGCCCTCACCAGAGGAAAAGGCAACATCGGCCAAGCCGACATGCACGCCTTTATTGACCAATTGGAGCTAAGCGACTTGATTAAAACTGAACTCAAAGCGATTACTCCGGAGAATTATGTGGGGAAAACAGGAGGTTAATGATGAATGATGAATCCGGGAAATAGATGATAATTCCCGGTTTATCTAAAATCAACCATTCCCTAGAGATCAAGAAAATGGCCATTCATCATTCATCATTAAAACCTAGCCGTCCATCCGCACAATTTTTGGCAAAAACGAACCCAGCACGTCTACCAGATCCTGCTGGGCGGCCATGACTTGATCGATGTTTTTGTAAGCAATTGGCGCTTCATCCAACCCACCGCCAATAAGTTCAACGCCGTGGCTCTGGAGCATTTTTTTGAGCTCGCTGTGTGTAATGGATTTAAAAGCTTGTTTACGCGACATTTGTCGACCAGCGCCGTGCGCAGCCGAGTTCAAAGAAGCAGTTTTACCTTTCCCCCGGACTATGTAGGCTGGAGCGGTCATAGAACCTGGAATAACTCCTAAAACGCCTTTACCAGCAGGCGTAGCGCCTTTACGGTGTACGATGTACTCTTTTCCATCTTCAAGGGTTTCTTTCCAAGCAAAGTTGTGGTGGTTTTCGACTACCGCTAGTGCCGTTTCACCGATTTCCCTTGACAAACGCCGATGGATGTGGTGATGACAAGCAGCAGCATAATCGCCCGCTAAATTCATGGCCAGCCAGTATTCTTGTCCTGCTTCGGAGTCCAAATCCAGCCAAGCCAAATGTTTTGCCTCCTTGGGTAAAACACACTGCTCCATGGCTAAATCGGTGTAGTATTGAGCAATATTAGCCCCTATACCACGGGAACCCGAATGCGACAATAATCCTACATATTGACCAATTGCCAAACCCATCTCGTTGCTTGGATCGGTGATGTCCACCATACCAAATTCTACAAAATGGTTTCCAGACCCCGAGCTGCCAATCTGTTGGGCGGCCTTGGAATGCAAACCTTTTAGGCGCTGAATTTCCCGAAATTCCGAGCGTTCCAACACGGCATCCTCCATCGGATCTTTGAAATGTTCAAAGCCAAAACGGGTGTTGTCGCGTAACGCTTTTTTGAAAAAATCAGATTTGGCTTTTAGTTCGTGTGGATTCAGTGCATAAACCGAAAGACACATTCGGCAACCAATGTCCATCCCAACACCGAAAGGAATGACGGCGTTTTCCGTAGCCAACACCCCGCCAATGGGGAGTCCATAACCTTGATGGGCATCGGGCATAAGGGCTGCTGCGCGGGAAATAGGCAATCGAGCAGCCACTTCCATCTGGCTGATGGCACCTTTTTCGATGTTTTCGGCACCATAGATCTCGTAGGGCACGCCTTTGGTCAAAAGGGGAATTGGGATTTTTTCCTCTTGCTGCGAACCTACCAAAGCTTCGGCAATTCTACCCAATACTGCATCTTCTGCATAGTCAGCGGGGTTGGCTAGAATCGCTTCAAGTAGAGTTTCCGCTTCTGCTTGCGTGTTTCTTTTGTAATGTTTAGGGAGTAAATTGATAATCAATCCAATGACTGGTCCTTCTGGGAAGCCCATTTTAAGGAGGTCTTTTCCGCTAAAGCTTAGTTTTGCCATGTCGATAAATTTGTTTGTCGGGAGCCCTAACTTTAATAACAAACCCATAAAGGCAAAAACAGTAGGGAAAAGTTCCAAAAAGGCAGATTTTACTTTCCGGCAGATTTCACTCTTTGCACAAACATCTGCGCACGATTGGCTTCTACCAGCTGAATTTCAAAATTTTCACCGTCCGGCATTTTGAAAATCAGATCCGTTTTTTTCATTTTCTCGATTTCGCTGGTAAAATTGTTGTCGTTGGAGGTCATTTCCAAAACCCCTTGTTTGTAACCGAAATAGTAGAAAATGTCGTTGGGTAGTTTAAGATAAAAATAGAGCCTGTCGTCGTCATTGGAAGGCATTTTTGTCTCTAAATAACCCGTCATCATTTGTCCTACAGATTCCCCGTTTACAGTCATCAAACCCATGTTGGTGTTGGTGCTGACAAAAGATTGATAATCAACGTCCCAGCGTAATTTTAGATTACTTAGTAGAAAAGAGTAGTCATTGGTCTTATTGTTTAATTCCAATACCCCTGAACTGAGTGCAGCTATGGATTCATCCTGGCCTTTATCTGGAGGAAAAAGTAGGTACAAACGCTTGGTGAAATAGTCTAAATCGGTAAGGTAGTTGATGGTATTTCCGGCACCTGCTGACTGGATCTCGTTCAGCATGATTTTCGCAAGCTTATCGGGGATGCGCAACTTCAAACCGGCAATTACATCCAAATTGACTGGTGGCGGCGGCGTTTTTTCCATTAAACTATCGGGAAGATTCAGTATTTGAGTACTGGCAGTTCCGACGGCATCGATGTTGACATATTTCAAGCCAGTTCCTAAATTGAACCGGCCATCTGCGTCAACTTTACCAGTTTTATTGCTGAATACCAATCGATTGCCTCGAGGGTCACCGGAATAAATTTTTGCTGAATCTCCAAAAATGAATTGATCTTTAACCAAATCGTATTTAAAAACCCCGGATACGGGCAATATTCCGCGGTCTTTGCGAAAGTAAAGGGTCATCATGATCCGGGGGTAGACCACTGAAGTTTCTTTGCTCAAAAACAAACCGGTTTCCAGCGGAACCCCATCGGTTGATTTTGGGCGATTGAATTTGATGATTAGGTTTTTCTTATCGGCAAAACTGCGCACCGTAAACCAGTTTTGTGGTTGTAATTTGTCGGCGTCTAGCCGGGCAAAACCATCAAAATCCAAATTCACGGATTCTGATCCTAAGCGAATAGCGCCGTAAAACGCTGTTTTGTGGTCAATGAAGAAACTATCGGCTTCCGTAATTTGTCCTTCAGCGCGGGTAGAAGTAGCTTTTTCGCTTCGCGCGCCTTTGCCTACGCGCTGGCCCACGATGTTTTGGAACTCAATTTCTTGTTTGCGTTTTCCGATGTTGTATTCATAAAATCCACTGGCGCGGTATTCTTTTCTACCTTGAATATTGACGGTAGCACGATTGATCTTGTGGTTTTTGGTGATGGTATCACACACAATGGTGGCATTTTCAAGCGTCTTTAGCGCTCCACCCGGCAAAATCTCGACATGGTTGCTATCTGGGTAGATCATAGCGTCGGCAGATCGGATAAAAGGAACCTCATCCACCAGCAGTTGATAGCTTTTGAGGTCGTAAAATGCCTTCCGCCCTTGGAATTTTAGAGAATCGCGGGCAATATCAGTAGAGGCAAATAGACCTGGTTTGGCTTCGTTGGCCTTAAAGGTGACGGTAGCTCCTTTCATGTCCCAGCTGAATTCGTTCATCGAGGTTTCGTATTTATTGAAAGGGAGTTCCGTTTTGAGGAGATCTTTATTGGATTTAAATTTAGCAATTTGCTTGTCAAAATCCACGTCGCTTTTTACTCCGTCAGATTTAATTGCGATCGAACCTGCCTCAGCCGCTTTGATTTTCAAATTGGTGGTATCAGCACGAGAAGAATAAGCGCCAAAAGAAAATCCTTTGGACTGCAAACTGGCTTGCGGCCAATCCAAGGTACCGTTTCCTTTAAGTCCGGATGGCGTTAACGTGAGTGTTCCGAAAAATTCATGTTCGCCACTTTTGAAGAGGTCAAAAGAGTTTTTTTCCGAACTTACATTTAAGCTGTCTTTGTAAGGCAACCAGTTGATGCGAACCAGTTCTCCGTGTACTTTGGGTTCTTCCTTGTTTTTTTCCCTTTTTTCATCCAAATCGAAGGCTTTGGCGCTGGCTGATAAGCGTTCTGGCCAAAAAAGAATGTCTTCTGAATCAAGGGATGCGCCGAGGTAGACCAAGTTTCCTTTGCCCCGCAAACCTTTGTTGCTCAAATCTACTTCCCCTTTGAACTTTCCTTTTTTGGCGTAAATTGGGTAGCCTGTTTCAGGTGTTTTGTGGATAAATCCCAGGGAGTAATCTTCCGGACGGATTTGCAACACTTCATCAAAACGCGGAAATATACCCGCCGAAGCCAAGGTTCCTTTAAAGCTCACCTCTTCCTTGACAAAATCATCGAGGCGATTAAAATTGAAAGGTTTGAGGATAAAAAAGAAGGTGTCTCGCTTGTATACGGTATCTTTTACATACTTCGAGTCGTAGTAAACGTAGCTTTTCGACTTGCTGTTGAGTGAGGGAAACATCGGAATGTTATCCTTCCCGCTTTTATTGGATTGCGCATCAATGATCAGCGCGGCACTGAAGTTCTCAATGTCTGAAGTTAGGGAAAAAGCATTGACATCGCCCTTGTTTTCAGACGGTCTTTTGTCGGGTACAAAAATGCGGAAACGCTTGATGGAATCACCCAGTAACATGAATTTTTCATAATCAAAATGAAACTTACGACCCAGCAACTCGGTGTAACCAGCTTTTACCAAGCCATCCAAATCCATGTTGCGGTTGTTTTTGATCACGATGGTGGCGCTATCGGGTTTGATGCCCACGCTTTGTCTTTTGCTGAGTTCTAGGTATTTGACCCCCTTTACCGTTACCGTATTTTTACGCAGGTTCCAAACGGCGTTGGCGCTATCGGTGACCGAGTTGATGCGGAGGTAGTCGTAGTCTTCCCGACCTTGAGAGGAATTGACAAAATGCTTTACTTTATCTTGTACTTCAATTTCTTTTTTATCGCTGTCATACCGCACAAAACCTTTGGCCATCAGGTCGTAGATCAAGGAAGTGATGTTTTCTACTTTAAAACTGGGGTTGATGCGCGCCGCCAAATCATCGGCGTCGATGAAACGTGAATTGTTGGTAGTGGCCATTAAATTGATCAAGACCAGTGGGTTGGTGGTAGATATACTCTGGATTTGCTCATAGTCCTGTTTGTTGAAAAAATCCAAAGACTCAAAACGCACGGGTTCTTTGCGCAAAATAGGAATGCTACGCTGACCAATCAGCACCGAATCCGCATTGATGTAAGCCGTAATGTTGTCGGAATCGATGTTGATGTGGTGATAAGAGCTGTAAAAAGGATTGCGGTCACTCCCGCGATCGCCGCGCGAAAGGATCAATTGTTTTTTCTTGATTACGTATCTAAAATTGGAAGAAGGGTGATAGATTGAATCTTTTTTGAAGTAAAAAGTAGATTCCACCCCTTCGCCCAATACCAATTCGCCACGGCGGATGGTGAAACGATTGGCGCTACCTTTGAATACCCGTTCTTTTCGATTGTTAAAAATTTCAATGAGCGCCTTTTTTTCATTGGTTCCTGTCCCGTAAACGGTGGTTCCTTCTAAATCAAAACCGCCTTTGAAATGGATGCCCTCGCCAAAATCCTTGATGTCTAGGTTTTTATCTTTTGATACAAAACGGGGATAGGAAGTGGAATTTTCCGAACTGATTTTATCGCTAAAATCGCCCTCTATTTTTTTATTGCCAAAATACAGGGGAAAAAATAGCTCCGCATCATCTGCATCGTACAGCCCCAGGCGAACGTCAAGGGTATAGTTTTTAAGTTGGGCGTAGGTAAGCGAATCCAATTTCAAACGTTCCCAGGTGACTTTACCGCCTTTTCCTTGCCACTTCGATTGAAAAGGATAATAGGCTCCGCTGGTTTTATTGATGCGGATGGAATCTTCTTTGCGCATGGCGATCAAATTACCTTGATCCATTTGCAAAAAAGGTTGTGCCTTGGCGTATTTTAATACATAGCTGGGCGCGTCAATAAACCAGGTAGTACCGGCCACATCGCCCACTTTTAGAGCCTTTTTTTCAAATAAGCCATTGGAAAACGACAAGAAATCACTGAAATGGTTGACCGGATGAAGGTCTTTGCGAATGATCAAGGAATCCAGGATGGTATGCCAAGCAAAAAAGACCTTTTCATCGGCCACATTTTTTTTCAGGGCCGCCAAAGTGCGCAGGTAGGCTTGGAAATGCGGGTTGGGGATTAAGCGGCGCGTCAACATCTCGTTGCAGGTCTGTACTACGCGGGCTGCTTCCAACTCTGAAAAAAGACCGCCTTGGTAAACACTGGCAAAATCTTTATACGTTTTTTCCAGCTGCTCCATTTTCTGGGCATTCATAAAGGTACCAAGTACGGTAAGAAACGCATTGGTATTGGCCGGAAATGAATCTGGCCGTTGTTGTTGTGCAAATACAGAACCAGTCAGTGCCAAGAAACAACCGATTAGCAGCGGGCGATAAAACAAACGCATAAATTCCCCTTATTTTGGTTAACTATGGAGCCGTACCGCTAACCAATCGCCTTTTTCCAAAAATGTGTCGGGATGAAATCCTTGACTTTCCGCTTGGGGCAATACGATGTCGCGATCCGCTTGAAGGATACCAGAGATAAGCAGCGTACCGCCTCTCTTTAATTTAGCATACAACGCAGGAAAGCTATCTAAAATTACGCCACGGTTGATATTGGCCAGGATAAGATCATATTCTCCATCGGGGATTACCGACAAATCGCCGAGGTAGGCACGAACGGCTTTTTCTACTTGATTGATGCGGGCATTGTCGATGGTGTTTTCATAGGCAGGCTCTTCAATATCTACCGCATCGATGTATTGAGCGCCTTCTTTGGCAGCTAAAATAGCTAAAATGCCAGTCCCGGTCCCAAAATCCAAGACCCGAAGCTGGGTAAAATCGATCGACTCCATCAATTGCAGCATCATGAAAGTCGTTTCATGGTGGCCAGTTCCAAAAGCCATGCGGGGATTGATGATGATGTCGTGTTTGACAGCGGAAAAAGGCGGATGAAAATCGGCACGCACGCCACAAAAATTCCCCACCTGGATGGGTTCAAAATTGGATTCCCAGAGTTCGTTCCAGTTTTGATAAGGAATTTCGACTAAAGTAAAAGATTCACAAAAGCCATCCAGCGATTCTATGCGTTCGAGCACTTCATCTTGCAGCTCAGGATAATTTTGGTCTGCCGCTACATAAGCGATTAAGGCATCTTCGGTTTCTTGAAAAGTATCAAAAGGATAATCACTCAATACCGCCGTCAGGATATCATGGTGAATGGGATCGGCGATAAAGGTATAAGCAAAATAATTCATCTAATTGTTTTTGTGTTTTACCGTTGATGGTGCGACACCAAAATGACTGTTTTGAATCAAAAACGGTTCTTCTTGTTCCAGACCAATGCGAATCATAGCCAAATGGTGGATGGCGTGATCGTGTAAAAAAGTCAATTCCCGACCAATAGACGAGGCGTACTCTGGCCTAGGAACATCAGGATTGATAAAGTAATCACCCCTTACGACCACCGGCTGGCCTTCATCCAGTTTTAAAAGGTATTGCAATTCGCTTTCAAATTCAGCGGCAGCAAAAGCAGGATTGGTTTCCAGATTGGGATCCCGTTGCCGATCAGCATAATCAATGATACCTTGAGGAACCCCTTTGGACAAACAACGATAAAAATCAAAAATATGACGTACATGTTGACCAATGGACGAACCATTGTATATGTCCAACGGTTTTTGATACAATTCTTGATCTACTTGATCCAGCAAGCCTTGAATTTGTCCTGTAAGCTGCCTAACTCCCTCCTTCACATTCATACAATCGTTTTTTTTGAAAAAAAATTAATGGGGTTCATCTCCCTTTCTCTTCAAACAAGAGGAGTCGATGATCCATCACTCAAGATAACATTCATCAAGATCCTTGGTTTTATGGCAGCAAAAAAAAGACAAAACGAAGCTACAAATTATCGCTAAGCGGACGCAAAGTTATTTATCCAAAAATTTCTTTTTGATTGGCTTTTAGGGTATTGAGCAATAACGCCATAACGGTAAGCTGGCCTACACCTCCGGGGACGGGGGTGATGTAAGAAGTTCTAGGTGCTACCTGAGCATAATCGACATCGCCAGTGAGGCGGTAGCCATTGGTTGTGTTGGGGTCGTCTACGCGGTTCATGCCTACGTCGATGACTACGGCACCTTCTTTTACCATGTCGGCTTTGACAAATTCTGCTTGACCAATCGCAGCGATCAAAATATCGGCCCTGCGGGTATGTTCCTCCAAATTTTTGGTGCGGCTGTGACAAATGGTAACTGTGGCATCGCCGGGTTCGCCTTTACGGGAAAGCAAAATGCTGATCGGCGTGCCCACGATATTGCTGCGACCAAGTACCACTACTTCTTTTCCAGCAGTTTTGATCTCATAACGCCGCAACATCTCCAGAATCCCAAAAGGGGTAGCGGGCAAATAAGCTGGCATGCCTTGCGCCATACGTCCAAAGTTGAGGGGATGGAAACCGTCCACATCTTTGCGGGGGTCAATGGTCAGGGTAACCAATGCTTCGTCGATGTGTTTGGGGAGCGGCAACTGAACGATAAATCCATCAATATTGGGATCGTCGTTGAGCAGTTGTATAATCGCTAAAAGCTCTGCTTCAGAGGTAGTTAACGCCCGGTGGATAAGGGTAGATTCAAAACCTACCTGTTCGCAGGAACGTACCTTATTGCGAACATAAGCTTGGCTAGCGGGATTGTCGCCTACTAAAACTGCGGCAAGATGCGGCGCTTTTCCGCCATTATCTTTTATCTTCGCAACCGCTATTTTAAGCTCTTCTTTAATGGTTTGGGCAAGTAATTTACCGTCGAGAATGATCATGGTTTTTGTTATTTCCGACCAAAATTAACAATAAAGCTTTCGAAAAAAGCCTTTTTTATAAATTTGTTGGAAGTTGTTGCGTTAAAGAGTCTGTTTGGGTTTTTTTAACATTGCTGTAGAATATAAAAGCCCAGAGCAACGCTGACTTTTATCTCAAAAATTGATCTGAAAAAAAAAACTATCCAATGGCGACAAATTTACGCTGGCTTTCTTGTTTTTTACCGGTACTCATTTGCGCCAACCTTCAAGCCCAGTATACTTCACTTCGCGATACCTCTCTTACGGTTTCCAGTACACTGCTTTTTACCGATAGTGGCGGTAAAAACAATGCTTATCAAGCCAATGAAAAGCACCAAATGACTTTCTGCCCCGATGCAAAGATGGGGACTCAGGTTTTAATGAATTTTCCAGCCTTGGACTTAGCGGCGGGCAGTCGCTTGTGTTTTTTTGACGGCACCGATACTTTAGCCACGCGTTTGCTTTGCGTAGATGCGGCTATGGCTGTTCAAGGTTTTAATGTCCAATCCTCCATCACGAATAAAACAGGGTGCATAACTGTCTTTTTTTCAGCGGGAGCAAAAACAGCTCAAGGCTGGCTCGCCACTGTTCGGAGTGTTTCCCCGTGCCAAAGCATTCAGGTTGCCATCGATAGTATTTTACCAGCCATAAAACTGGGTACTCAAGTCATAACCTTGTGTCCTGGTGGTGTGGCTTCATTTAAGGCGCATGGAATTTATCCCCAAAACAATACCGCTTACCAGCAGTCCGATTCCAGTTCTACTTTTACCTGGGACTTTGGCGATGGCAGCATCGTAAGTGGAAAATCAGTTAGTCATGTTTACGCCAAATCCGGTGGTTATCAGGTAAATGTAACCTTGAGCGATGCCCGTGGTTGTGTGAATTCCAACAACTTTCAACAAAAAGTGATCGTGGCGACCAGCCCTAATTACCAAAGTGGTTTTGCCGAACGAGCCGCCATTTGTCTTGGCGATACGCTTATGCTCCAGTATGCTGATCCTGCGCTTAAGCCACCTTCCACCTTGCCAGATCCCTTGGTAGCAACGGCAAGAACTGGTTTTTTTCAAAATCAAAAAAAACGGGATCGAACCCAATTCCTACCGGATGGCAACGGAGGCCAGGTACAGTCGAGCATCAATTTTAATGAATTCAACGTCAACCAATTTCTGACCAATCCGAATGACCTACAAATCAATATTGTAGCCGAACATTCCCGTTTGCAAGATCTGGTGTTTACCTTAATTTGCCCTAGCGAGCAATCGGTGGTGTTGCAATCTTACGTTAGCACCACGGGCACGGCCATTAAATTAGGTGTTCCAGTCACCAACGACAATAATTTGGCGCGCCCGGGCCAAGGATTTGAATACAGCTGGCAAAACAATGCCACCAACAATACTTGGGAGTCTTTTGTCGGCGCTTTTTCGCCTACTACTTTACCAGCAGGAGCATATCAACCCCTGGAGCCCATGAACCAATTACTGGGCTGCCCTTTAAATGGCAATTGGACTTTAAAAGTTACCGACAAAAATGCTGGGGAAAATGGCTTTTTGTTTTCTTGGGGATTGAAAATTAATCCCAGCCTTTTTCCTCAATTGAGCTTTAAAAATGGCTTGTCGAGCATCAATTGGCGGCTCCACCCCTCCATTTTATTCCAAAACACAAACACCATCAACGTATCGCCCAAAGATGCCGGTAGGGCGTCATACGTGCTGCAAGTCACTGATTCTCTTGGTTGTAAGTTTGATACTGCCGTGAGCTTTAAAGTATTGCCAGTGACCAACCCGAAATGCAAAGGCTGCACTTTACAATATTCGGAATTGCGCGATACCTCCGTTTGTCAGGCGGAAAGTTTGGTGGCCAACCTCAAATACCAAGGGCGATTGGATACGGTGCTGAAGTTTGCTGCTTTTCCTCAATACCGCATTGGAAATGCCAATCACCCGCCTAGTAATCCTTATTTGGCCATTTTGCCGGTTTCTTCCGTGGCACAGGACAGCATCGGCAACCCCATTCAACAAATAGAATCGGTATGCATGGATATTGCCACCGATTGGAATGCCGATTTGCGCATTTATTTGGTAGCGCCTTCAGGGCAAATTTTGGAGCTTTCCACCAACAATGGCGGGGGCAGCGACAATTATGCGAATACTTGTTTTACCTCCACCGCAAATACGCCGATTCAAAACGGTACAGGTCCTTTTTCTGGAACCTACCGTCCTGAAGGGGATTGGAATGTGCTTAAAGGCGCAAAAATTAACGGAGATTGGGCGCTTTTGGTGTCCGATAGTTTTGACATCACCAAATTTGGCGAGATCAAGAGTTGGTCCATCACTTTCCGCTCTAAAAATTCGGTCAAATATTCTTGGTCGCCAAGTGCGGATCTTTCTTGTTCAAATTGCCCGAATCCCTTAATTCGACCGCTCAAAACCACCAGTTATTCCGTAGTAGCTACTGATTTGTACGGTTGTGTGCACAAGGACTCTTTGCTCATTACCGTGTTGGATACGCTTCCGGCTCCCAGGGTTCGTTGTTTGTCTTCCACCAAAAGCTCGATTACCTTTGGCTGGAACAGTAGCGCCGCCAAAAAATACCGCATCAAATTCATCATCAACGGACGCGACTCAATTGTGCCCATTGCGTTGCCCGATACCGTCATTACTTTGCGAAATTTGCAAGAAAAACAAAGCGTAAGTATTGAAATTCAGCCTTTTGTCAGTGATACGAGTTATAAATGTAGGGTAGGTATTGGTCGTGCGACTTGTGTCTCTACTACTTGTAATTTGAAATTGTTGCTTGGTAAAGTGACCAACATCTCCTGTCCCGGACAAAAAGACGGCTCGGTTATTTTTACCCAAACCGGGAGTGGTTCCGTTCGAACGGCCTTGTTGGGGCCAAGAGGTCTGATCAATAGCCCTTACAACCGACTGGAAATTGGCGATTACAAACTCTGGATCACCGATACCCTGGGTTGTAGCGATACGGCACGTTTTCAGGTCAAAGCGCCCGATAGTTTGTTGGTATCGCTGCGTATTGACCAAGCTTTGAGTTGCAATGGAGACGCCAATGGTGCTATTTCGCCCATCATTTCGGGGGGTAGTATGAATTTTAGCTAT
>JBBRGN010000096.1:0-15492 GCA_038240665.1 Chitinophagales bacterium
AACCCAGAAGTATATGTAAAGATCGACCGGGAGCAAATGGCCGAATTGGGGCTGAATGTTCAAACCGTAGGCGCTACCATGCAAACGGCTTTCAGTGGCAATACGAATGCCAAATACCGGGATGGTACTTATGAATACGACATCGACATCCTGCTTGATGCATTTGACCGCAGAAATGTAGAAGATGTAGCCCAACTGGGTTTTATCAATAACAAAGGGCAGGTCATCCGTTTGGAACAGTTTGCCAATATTACCCAAACAACGGGTCCTTCGTTTTTGGAACGCAAAGACCGCATCTCTTCCGTAACCGTTCGCGCGGGCGTACTGGGCCGACCTTCTGGTACGGTAGGTGCCGAATTGCAAGCTGCCATCGCTAAAAATCCACCGCCCAAAGGAGTAACCATTGCCTATGATGGCGACCTGAAGCAACAATCGGAAGGTTTTGGTAGTCTTTTTATAGCTATGGGTTCAGCGATCTTGTTCATGTATTTGATCATGGTGGCCTTGTACGATGACTTTGTCTATCCATTTGTGGTACTCTTCTCGATTCCGGTAGCTACCGTTGGTGCATTTTTGGCAATGGCTTTAGCGATGCAAACACTCGATATTTTTGCCATGTTGGGTTTGATCATGTTGATCGGTCTGGTGGGTAAAAACGCCATTTTGTTGGTCGACTTTACCAATCAAATGAAAGAAGAAGGACACAATACCTTTGAGGCCTTGTTGTTGGCAGGGCGCATACGTTTGCGTCCCATCCTGATGACCACCATTGCGATGGTATTTGGTATGTTGCCGATCGCTTTGGCGAAAGGAGCAGGAGCAGAATGGAAAAACGCCTTGGCTTGGGCCTTGGTGGGCGGGTTGACCAGCTCCATGTTCTTGACCTTATTGGTTGTTCCGGTAGTCTACGCGGTGGTAGATTCGATTAAGGCTCTCTTGGCGCGTCTTTTTGGTAAGAAAAACCAAGATGGCGGTACCGATGCGGGCAAAATGGAATCAACACCCGTTTTAGATGCTGAAATGGCCTAAGGAATGATTCAACGATGCAACAAATCCAAAATTTTGTTGTGATACTTAGCCTGGATCATTCCGCGTTTTATGATCCAGGCTAATTTTTTCTCTTTTTTGCCCAAACAAATAATAAAGGTTATGATTCAGCACATTATTCCAATTTTGCAATCCAGCAATCTCGAACGTACCTTAAATTTCTACCAGACACTCTGGCACGACGGTCCCGTTTCTCCTGATCGTCACGGTCGTAGGCACCGCTTAAAATCCATGCAATACCCTGATTATTTGCTCCTCGGGTTTGGAGGAACGGAACTGCATTTTTCCTTCAACCCAGAAGTCAATTCCAAAAACAACTCGGGGATGATTTACCTGCGTACTGACAATATCGAGAACTGGTATCAGCACTGCAATGGCCTTGGTTGTGTACATCCCAATGGCAGCTTAGCCGATATGCCTTGGGGACAACGCGAGTTTACTTTTGTCGATCCAGATGGCAACTTGGGGCGCGTAACTGAGGTTAGCGTTGAATTAACAAAAAAACAACTGGTTCCACTATAATCCTTTCCGCTGAAGGTTTAATTTTGCAGTGACTGAGGTCACAACGTTCTGCCCTCTTTTGCAAATACGTCCTTCATGCAAGTCCTTCCAGGAAAAAGTTATCCACTTGGCGCAACGGTTCACCCCAATGGCGTCAACTTTAGTTTGTTTTCAAAAAACGCAACCGCTGTTGAGCTTTTGCTGTTTGATGCTGCAAATACCGCTCATCCTGCTTTGGTGATTGAGTTAGATCCAGAAAGCCACAAGACCTTTCAGTATTGGCACTGTTTTGTGCCAGCCATTGGACATGGGCAAGTCTATGCTTATCGTGTCAGCGGGCCTTACGAGCCGCATTTGGGCCTGCGTTTTGATGGGCAAAAAACCTTGATTGACCCTTATGGATTGGGGGTTCTTACTACAAATTACGACCGCGAAGCAGCCAAACATCAAGGCGACAATACCACTGTAGCAATGAAATCGATCGTTGTTGACCCCAGTCAGTATGATTGGGAGGGCGATCGCCAACTCAACCACACCTTTGAGCGCTCGATTATTTATGAACTACACGTCAGCGGATTTACCAGCCATCCCAATTCAGGCGTTCCTGAAAAAGAACGAGGAACTTACTTAGGCTTAATCCACAAAATACCTTATCTCAAATCTTTGGGCGTTACTGCGGTTGAATTGATGCCAGTACAACAGTTTGACCCTTTTGATGCCCCCAAAGATCGACTCAATTACTGGGGTTATAGCCCCGTTTCTTTTTTTGCTCCCCACAGCGGATACGCCACCGATGGCGATCCGCTTACAGCCATCCGCGAATTTAAAGATATGGTCAAGGCATTCCATGCTGCGGGGATCGAGATCATTTTAGATGTGGTATTCAACCATACCGCCGAAGGGGATGCTTTTGGTCCTTCTTTTGGCTTAAAAGGGATTGAAAACGGCGCTTATTACATCTTAGATACGGACAAATACTATTATAAAAACTACAGCGGTACCGGCAACACCATCAATGCCAACCATTCCGTAGTGCGTCGGATGATTCGGGATTGTTTGAAATATTGGGTTTCGGAATTACATATAGACGGCTTCCGTTTTGATTTGGCTTCCGTGTTGTCGCGTGATGGAGATGGGAGGGTCATGGAGAATCCGCCTTTGCTCTGGGAAATTGAATCCGATCCTGTATTGGCATCCACTAAGATCATTGCCGAAGCTTGGGACATTGAGCAATACCAACTTGGTAATTTTGTGGGGGATCGCTGGGCTGAATGGAATGGGAAATACCGCGACGATGTCCGCAGTTTTATGCGCGGAGAAAAAGGCAATGCCGGCAAAATGGTACAACGCATCTTGGGTAGCCCCGATTTGTTCCAGATCAAAGGCCGGAACCCCAATCGCAGCATCAATTTCGTCACTTGTCATGATGGCTTTACCCTAAATGATCTCGTATCCTACAACGAGAAGCACAACGAAGACAATGGCGAATTCAATCGCGACGGCCACGGCGACAACCGAAGCTGGAATTGTGGCGTTGAAGGCCCTTCTAGCGATCCTTTGATAGAAAAATTACGCATCAAACAAATCAAGAATTTTATTACTGGCTTGTTGTTGGCGCAGGGAACGCCGATGATTTCAATGGGCGACGAAGTACGCCGCACCCAAAAAGGGAACAACAACGCCTATTGTCAGGACAATGAAATCAGTTGGTTTGATTGGTCTTTGGTGGAAAAAGAGCAAGATCTACTCCGTTTTGTAAGGGAAATGATTCGCTTTAATATGAGTTCAGAATACCTCCAAGAAGCTTACTTTTGGGATGGCCAAAAAACAAAGATACAATGGCATGGGATACAACCAGGATTGCCGGATTGGGGTGAGGATGCGCACGCAATAGCCTTTTCCTTGATGAATCCCCATTATGATCATGTGGTATACTGTGCGATGAACACCTATTGGGAAGACTTGGACTTTCAGTTGCCGCCTCCTGATCATGCCCCTGGTTTTTGTTGGCACCGCCTAGTAGATACCGGATTGGAGAGCCCTCAGGATATTGTTTCCCGCGAAAATGCCCAACCCATTGCGCATTCCGGGTATTTGGTACAGGCGCGATCGGTGGTGGTCATGATCGGTATGTTTCACCCGGACCATCATTCCTAAAGAGTAAAAAGAAGCTAATTCAAAAGCGCCAAAGCCTGATCCTCTTTAGCGGTCATGCGCGTTTTTTCTTCCGGCGATTTATCCTGGTAGCCGCACAAATGCAGCAAACCGTGGATAACGACGCGCGCCAGTTCGCGTTCAAAAGGGATGTTGAGTTGTTCCGCATTTTCCCTTACCCGTTCAATGCTAATGAATACATCGCCTTCAACCTTGGGAGGAGAAGAGTAAGGGAACGTAATGATGTCCGTAAGAGTATCGTGTTGGAGATAATCGATGTTCAGCTCTAGGAGATAAGCGTCATCGCAAAAAATAATATGGAGAAAAACCAATTCTGCTTTTTCTTGCTCAATGATGGTCGTGATCCATTCAATCCAAGCAACTTCTTTTTCAGGGGTAACTTCAAATTCGATGTTTTCTGAAAAAAACGCGATGGGATCTTCAGGGGTCTCGGAATCTTCTTCGAGGTTCCAATCCTCCTCCATCATAAGTTGAATTTCATTTCTACGGTGCGCCCGTTGTCGTCAAACTTGATCTTGTCGCAGAGTTTTTGCATTAAAAAGACGCCGCGACCGCCACATTTACAACGGTTTTCTGGAGCTGTAGGATCGGGGATGGTGCGGTAGTCGAATCCGCGGCCTTGATCAGAAACCCGGATAGCGATTCCTTCTGTACAGCGGCGCATATCGATTTCCACAGTTTTGGAACAATCGTTGCGGTTTCCATGAATAATCGCGTTGGTAACGGCTTCGGTAAGACTAACCAGCATGTTCCCATAGAGGTCGGGACTTACGCGGTATCTTTTAACCATTTTATCCAAGAAAGCTTCAGCAACAGCGATATTTTTAGGATCAGATGGTAGTTTGAGCATAACCTTATTTGTACAGTTCAGTGTTAGCAATCCGAAAATTAGGCCAATTGTGATTAAGATGCAAGTATTTTTACCAACATTATACTAATTATCCAAAATACACTAAGTTTTACGTAAAAGGGTGGTGGTCATATTAATTGGCTTCTAAAAACAACTTCATCTAAAAAAAAGTTTTGAATCAGGTTGGGAGAGGAAGATTGTAGGGCAAACCCTTGAAATTAGTACAGACCTCGGATAGGTCCATGGCTTGGCAGCAATAACTGGTTTTTCGCGACCAAAAGATCTCGGAGAGGTCTAAGATTTACGTTTTTGGGGCATATTACAAACGTTAGACCTCTCCGAGGTCAAAAACACTTACAAACGGGCCAATTGCTACAAACGTTAGACCTCTCCGAGGTCACTTCTGGCATTCATACGTCTGCCCTGAGGTAGATTGTACTTAAAAGTTAAAATTGTGCCAGAATTTAAAAAAAGCAATTTTGCCAAGCGCAATGTGTATAAAAAAATTATCTTTGCCATTCTTTAAAGCGATTTCGCCAAAAAGACCAATAGGGTCGGGTGGCCGAGCGGCTAGGCAGAGGTCTGCAAAACCTCGTACAGCGGTTCAAATCCGCTTCCGACCTCTAAATTTTAAAGCTTTGTATCTTCCTTGATGCAAAGCTTTTTTTCTTTAAGCCCGATTGGCTTCGAGCCAACTCAAGTAATGGGGTTTTGTCCCATTTCCTACCAACAAAAAAACCATCTGGTTTCCCTAGATGGTTTCGTATAGTCAAGTATTATAAGACTTTAGCAAAAGGCGTTTAAGCCGTTACCCGCAATTCTTGGGTAGCCAACTCGCGTTCATTCAGGCATTCAAAAGAATAACCTTGATTCGAAAAATGCTCCAACACCCGTGGGAGAGCATATTCCAAACGCTCAAACGATTTAACGCTATCGTGAAAAACAACGATTGAACCTGGACCCGCGTTGCGCACCACATTGTTCAAACATTGCTCTGGGCTTACCGTTGCGTCAAAATCACCACTCAAGACATCCCACATCACGATGCGGTAATGGCGCTGTAGAAATTGCGCTTGCTTAGGCTTTATTTTGCCATAAGGGGGGCGAAAAAGAACCGATTTTACCCCGCTCGCGCCCCGGCGTACGTTGTGGAAATAAGTCAAGTTGTCGGTATTCCAACCATTGAGGTGGTTGAAAGTGTGGTTGCCCAGCGAATGGCCACCTGCCTTAATTTGGGCAAATATTTCTGGATGTTTGCGAATGTTGTCGCCAACACAGAAAAAGGTGGCTTTGGCGTTGTAAGCCGCCAACTGTTCAAGTACCCAAGGAGTAACTTCAGGAATGGGCCCATCGTCAAAAGTGAGGAAAAGCTGGCGATCCGTGGTAGGAATGCGCCAAGTGAAATTCGGGAAAAGCCCTTGAATGACTTGAGGAGTCTTGATTAGATACATGAGGTTCTGGATTTTTTTGAGCCTTTTGCTCTGTGTTCAGGGATATCGATAAAAACGATTGCAGAGAAAAAAAGAATAGCCCAGTGAAATGCTTAATTTAGCGCGCCAAATGGATTACATTTTGTAACTGCTTAAGGTATAACGCACTTTTTCACTTTTTGGCTGCTCTAAAAATATTTTTTTTGAAAAAAAAGTGAAAAAATCCTAGGGATAACATAAAAACTATTTAGTACTCAGATCATCATGGAAAACATCCGTTTACGCTTTGCTCCTAGCCCTACTGGTGCGCTACATATTGGTGGTATCCGCACCGCGCTTTACAATTATTTATTGGCCAAACAATTGGGCGGGACGTTCATTCTACGCATTGAGGATACTGATCAGAACCGGTTTGTGCCTGGTGCCGAAGCTTACATCATTGACGCTTTGCGTTGGTGTGGGTTGATTCCTGATGAAGGCGTAGAATTTGGTGGCGAATATGGTCCCTACCGCCAATCCGAGCGCAAAGCGATTTACCGTCAATACGCGGAAGCACTGATCGCCAGCGGTCATGCTTATTATGCCTTTGATACCCCGGAAGAATTGGAGGAGCGCAGAACGGCGGATGAAAACTTCAAATACGATTACAATTCCCGAAAAACACTGCGCAATGGACTGACAATCAAAACGGAAGCTGTAGAGGAGTTATTAGCAAAAAATGAGCCCTACGTCATTCGCATCAAGGTGCCCGAGAACGAGATCGTGCGTATCCATGATTTGGTTCGCGGCGAAGTACAATTTCAAAGCAATGAGCTCGACGATAAGGTGATGCTAAAAAGTGATGGTATGCCTACTTACCATATGGCCAATATCGTGGATGATCACCTGATGAAAATTACCCACGTGATTCGGGGTGAAGAATGGTTACCGAGTACAGCTCACCACGTATTGTTGTACCGGTTTTTGGGCTGGGAATCAACAATGCCAAAGTTTGCACACCTTCCCTTGATCCTCAAACCCACCGGACAAGGAAAACTGAGCAAACGCGATGGTTCACGTTTGGGTATACCCGTATTCCCCTTGTCGTGGAATGGTGAAACCGCCGAAGAATCTTTTGTAGGATTCCGTGAATTTGGTTTTGATCCCCGGGCGGTGGTCAATTTTCTAGCTTTTTTGGGCTGGAACCCAGGAACCGAACAGGAGATGTTTTCCATGGAAGAATTGATCCAAGCTTTTTCCATTGAAAAGATTGGCAAATCAGGGGCCCGCTTTGATTTTGAAAAAGCCAAATGGTTCAACCAGCAGTACCTCATCGCTTCCGATAATGCTTATTTGGCCAACTTAGTACGCCCGATAATCGAGAAAAAAGGCCATAACCCAGCGGAAACCTTTTTACAAGCTTTCTGCGGAATGATGAAAGAAAGGGTAGTGGTGCTTACAGATTTCTGGGAAAATGGACATTACTTTTTTGAAGACTTTACTGAATATGATGATAAAACGATCGGCAAAAAATGGAATACCGATAGCACAGGACTGTTTACCAGACTGCTTGATGCTTTGGAATCCATTTCTAACTACGATCCAGTGGCTATTCAAGCTGGGGTTGAGGGTTTTATCAGTGAAAATGGATTGAAATTTGGCGATATTTTCCCCATCCTACGGGTAGGCTTAACGGGGACGGTAAAAGGGCCTGGAGTTTTTGATATGATGGCGTTGTGGGGCAAAACGGAGGTGAAAAGAAGATTAGAGCGATCATTTGCGTTATTTAATCAGCAAATTGCTAAACAAGTATAAGGCATGCCACGTAAGAAAAAAAATAACGGCGATCCAGAAGTACATGATGATCTCAAAGGCTTTGACATCAGAATCAACGAATTTGGCGAGATCATTTCTACTTATGATGTAGAAAAACTCAATACTTTCCTCAATGAAAACACCGAGGATAAAAAATTAACGGATACCAAAACCGACGAAGAAGAGTAGCGGGAGCACCCATTTTTGCGGTTTTTTCTCCCTCACAAACGGCGATAGCTAACTTTCAGGGGCTTAGGCTTAAAAACTAACGGCATCATTTGCCAATTTTTGCCCAGTTACAACCGTTATTTTTTCGCATCTCTGCGTCAGAAAGGAGATTTTGAGTAATTTGCATGCACTAACGGGTAAGTATTTGAATTTCGAGTTTGATGGTGAATTGTAATGATTTGCAAAACGAGAAAGAATTTGAAGTACATGTTTAGGAATGGGTCAATAATGAATTGCCATTTTAGGCTACAAAATAGCCAGCTAAAAATGGTCATTGATTGTAGAATTGTTCCTTAGTGAGAAAACAAAAACCGATTAAATCTTGTGAACAAAAACCGATTTGTTCAAGCAGGTCACTGCTTGGATCTATTTTCCAGCAACATCTACCGACTATCTTTATCCAGCCTAACCTATCTTGACGGATAAGCAGCATTCTTTGCAATTAGCCCAAATTCATTGATTTCAAATGTTAATTCAGCATATGAAGAACCGATTTACAATTTACAATTTCCTTAAGTTTTTAGCAGTTATTTTGCTCTTGGGGGGTGTTAATTTCCTTCTATTTGCCCATGGAAAAATGGCGCATGATATTAAACCCAACTCCGCTTGGAGACAATTGATCAATGATACCACTTTGGTCGCTTGCGAAGACGGAGATACTGCCTTGGGAACTTGGTTTAATACCCTACAATTACAGATTGTATTACCAGCCAATGGTCGTGGAGATAGTGTAGCTGTTAATCCTACGCCACCTTCATCTTATTCTTTTCAAGGGCCCTGTGGCGATACCTTTCGCGTTACTTTTAAGCTCTACAACCCTGCACGGGTCTTGTATTCTACCAAAACCTATGTTTTCATTGCAGTGGATAAAATTGCCCCGCTGATTATGTCTAGCCTTGCAGATAGTTTGAATTTATCCTGTACAGATTCAATACCCAAAACTAGTTCCGTAGTGGTTACTGACAATTGCCTTCTGGATGCGGTCACCATAAAACAGACCGAGGAAGGCGGGGGTAATTGTATTTTTCGACGAAAAATAGTTCGAAATTGGGAAGCCCGCGACCGCTGTGGCAATATTTCAAAATACCGACAAGTCATTGTCATCACTGATAATGCCGGGCCGGACTTCCTTAATTTTCCGCGAGATACCGCTTTGACTTGCAAAGGGGTGAGTACGCCGGAAAAAGTAGGACGGCCCACCGCACGCGACATCTGCGATCCTAATCCCGTGGTATCATATACCGATCAAATCACCCGCAGCAACAACCTCTCCTGTCTCAATAATTACGACATCCGACGATTGTGGGAAGCTACTGACGTTTGTGGAAACACCACTTTCCGAACACAAATAATTCGGATACGGGATACCGAAGCTCCTACCTTTACGGTTCCTAAGGATACCACGGTAGATTGTAGCGTTGGTGACCAACTTTCGGTTACCGGTTCGCCCACTAACCTGAGTGACAATTGTGACAACATTACCCAAAGTAATGTCAGCTATCAAGATGTGGTGATCGCCGGCTCTTGTGTCAATTCTTATGTAATCGACCGTACCTGGTTGGTAGTAGATAACTGCGGTAATGAAAGAACAGCACGCCAGCGCATTACCGTAGTCGACAAAAAAGCTCCCGTTTTTTCCACCAAAGCAAGCGACCTTATTCTTGATTGTACCGCAAATTTGAATGTTGCGCTACGTTTTCAACAGTGGATTGATGATCGTGGCGGGGCTCGTGCCAGCGACAACTGCTCTACACAAGCCAATCAGCTGTCCTGGACTCTGCTTGATGCTGACAAGGGCGGTTCGGTAACGGCACCCCTTTTGCAATGCCCGGCTACCAATCAAGTTTTGTACGAAAAAAGAGTAAAATTCATTGTCGCTGACGAGTGCGGTAACCGCGATAGCACGACGGCATTGTTTCGGGTGCTAGATCGGGAAATTCCCCGTTTGTCTGCCTGCCCGCGCGATACCACTGTAGCTGCTGCCAATGGCGAGTGCCAAGTTAAACTCAATCTGAACTTGCCAAGGATTTCCGAAACCTGCTCAGCAGGATTTACTTTTGCTTATGCCATCAATCGGGGACCAAAAACTGCCCAACCAACGGATTTACCTATTTCTCGTCAATTCCCAGTAGGCGTAACCCGCGTTACCTATTACGCCACCGATTGCGCCAACAACATCGATTCTTGTTCTTTTGTCATTACCGTGGTCGATCGCCAGCGGCCGGTTATTACTTGTCCTACTAATCTGGATACTACTTTGGCGCAAGGCGCTTGTACCATCCCAATTGTACTGAGGCTGCCTAGTAATATAACCGACAATTGTGGATTTGATGCCGCCAACTTAGCGCCACGGTATTTTATTACCGGGGCTACCTCACTACCACTAACGCAATTAACCTTAGGCGGCGCAGCACCGCGGTTCAATTTCAACTTAGGAGATTCAAGGGTGTTTTACCTCATCACTGATCGCAATGGCAATTCCGATACTTGTAGCTACCTGGTTACTGTTCGGGATCAAGAAGCGCCGGTTGCCCGATGTCGCCCCACTACCGTTTTTGTCAATCCTGGAGGTTTGGATCCTACGATCATAAAAGCATCAGAAATTGATGCAGGAAGTAGCGACAACTGCTCCATTGCCAGTGCAACCTTATCGCCAGCTTCATTTGGTTGCGATAAAGCAGGAACCGTACAAAATGTAACCCTAACCATAATTGATCGCGCCGGTAATTTAGCCCGCTGCTCGACTATTGTACGGATAGAAACCCTTGGACCGGAACCGACAGCGAATTCGGGTTTGTGTGGAAGTGACACCCTGTTTTTAGCTGCTAACCCCCCAGTCGCCAATGGCGGTACCGTCTATACGTTTAAATGGACAGGTCCCAACGGTTTTTCATCTACGCGTCAAAACCCGATTATTCCCAGCGTAGGTTCAAAAAATGCCGGATCATACGTAGTAGAAATCACCGGAATTACGGGTTGTAAAGCTACGGGAACCATACAAGTAGCGATTGAGGATCTACCGCTTACACCAACTTTGTTGGCAAAAGATATTTTTTGCGCAGAAGAAGACATCATCCTAAGCTCTTCAATTGCGCCCAGCGGGCAAAATGTGACCTATCGCTGGTACAGAGGCGTTGCGCCGAATGGCGTATTGTTGGGACAAACGATAGTTCCTTCATTTACCATACGCGGCCCTCATCAAGAAAGTAGCAATAGTTACTATTTAACGATCGAAACAAAAGGCTGCGTATCGCCGCCTTCTGGCCCGAAAACGATTCGCGTTTTCAAACGACCTTTGGCAGTTCCACGCGCAAGCTTAATAACTGTTTGTGAAAACGAAACCATTACGCTGGGCACAGAAGTAACCGGTGTCGGCATTACCTATCTTTGGACAGGCCCCAATGGCTTCAATTCCACTAGCCAGTTTCCACCGGCAATTGCGCAATCCAAGCCCATCAATGCCGGAATCTATACCTTGGTAGTCTCCCGATTTGGTTGTGCTTCAGATCCAGCATTGGTATCGGTAAATGTACTGCCCAGCCCCCGCCAACCAGTGATCTCGTACACTGGGCCTGTTTGTGAAGGGGGCAACATTACCTTGCGTACCAACTCTACCGCTGCCTTATATACTTGGTTGAGCCCGGATTTGCGGCCATTTCCCACCACTACACCTACCTTGGATTTGCCAAATGTGACGGTTGCTTTGCGGGGCGACTGGCGATTACAATTAACTTCGCAAGGTTGCTCTTCGGAGTTGTCGGCACCATTGGCGGTAGTGATCAACGATTTACCCATTCCCGCAGTTTCTGCCAACCCACCCAATGTTTGTGAAGGCGCGAAATTGGATTTAAGGGTAACCCCCGATATCGCTAAGGCAACTTACAAATGGACAGGGCCAAGCAATTATACATTTGTTGGTTCAGTCGCTACTTTAGATAATATGCGGCAATCGAATGCTGGCCGATACAGCGTAACCGTAACGACTGCTGAAGGCTGTTCAGGCACCAGCGGACTAGATATAGAAGTGAAAAAAGGAGTCAATATCATCAACATTACCAATGATGCGCCACGCTGTTTGAGCGGATCAACAGATATTCGGATTACGCCGACCATCTTTCCTTCGGATGATGGTACATTTAAATACAAGTGGACAGGCCCTTCAAGTTTTTCGGCAACAACTAAGGTTGCGGTAATCCCAAGTGCTTCCCAACTCAATGGCGGTAATTATCAATTCATGGTTACCAATAAAGATGGCTGTATTACGGAGGCAAGCAGTCTATTAAACGTTGTTGATCCACCGAAGACACCTTCTGCGCCAAAAGTTACGGAAACCACCGCGAAGCCATTTTGTGCGGGATCGCCGATCACCATCTGTACAGATGCTTACCAAGGGCAAACCGTTACCTACAACTGGATTTCCCCCAATGGCATTACACCTTCCAGCGGGCCGTGTTTCACAATTCCCAAACCGGGGGTTGAGAACACTGGTAACTACTCGGTTTTTGTCAGCATAGATGGTTGTAATTCGAGGGAGTCAGGAGAAATTAACTTACAGATTGGGGCAAAACCAGTCATTACCGCCGCATCCAATAGTCCGGTCTGTAGCGGACAACCCATCGAACTTAAGGCAACAGTTATACCTGGTGCCGAATACAGCTGGAGTGGCCCAAGATTTAACTCCTCTTTGGCTAATCCAATAATAAGTGAAGCAGATTCATCGCAGCATACCGGAGCATATGGCGTTTTTGCAGTCTTAAATGGTTGTCGGTCTGACATCCTGACCACCAGAATAGAAGTATTGCCTTCTCCCAAGCGACCAGATTTAGCTGCTAATTCGCCTTTGTGTATCAGCGGTGCCAACCCGCGTTTGCGATTATCGCTCCGACCAAATACCAGCACATCAAATGGTTTGTACACCTGGTTTGGTCCTAATGGGCAATCATTAGGTACTTCAGCAACGCCTTCTTTTGACTTGACTAGCTTTACTGGTTTTGGAAACGGGACCTATAATTTTACGGTTTTAGCAAGGTTGGGATCTTGTAATTCAAGGCTTTCTGATCCTTTTGCAGTGGTGATGAATACCATTCCTGCGGATCGAGCTTTTGCTGGTCAAGATTTTACGGCTTGTGAAGCTGCTGATGCGCAATTAAAAGGGGAGAATCCCTCCATTGGAACGGGTTTGTGGACAATTTTTCAAGGTGATCCAGGCGGAAAAGCAAGCATTGCAAGCCCTAATAAAGCCGTTACCGCTTTGAAAGATTTGCAAGGCAGTCAAAATTATGTCTTCCGGTTCACGCTTTCCAACGGGGCTTGTGAAAATTATTCCAGCGATGATGTAGCTGTTATGGTCAATAAAAAAGATACGGCTTATGCCGGAGCTGATATAACGGCTTGTACCATCAGAAACATACAATTGTCGGCACGTGCAGCCGCGGGCGGGCTAGGCAGTTGGTCTCAATCAGATATCCAATCTCTGCTGGGTATAGCAATTACGGATCCCACTTCGCCAAGTACTGCAATAACGGGACTACAACCAGGAAACCTGTACTCTTTTAGTTGGACTGTGAGCGGTGGTTGTGGTAAGGCAATTGATGAAGTATTGGTATTGGTCTCTGATCCAGATCCTTTTGCTGGTGCCGATAAAACGGTATGTAATTCGGATGGGATCTTTCAAATGCAAGCGGCACAACCTGCGGGTGGAAGCCGCGGACGTTGGACTGCCCTGACTCCAGGTATTACCTTCAACAATCCTGATGATTTCAAGGCATTGGCGCGCAACATTCAAACTGGACGCAATACTTTTATCTGGGAAATTGACAATGGAATATGCGGAAAAGACTCACGTGATACCGTAGTCATCACCTACAAAAAAAATCCAAAAGCAGTAGCTGATCAAGTAATCGTGCCTTTTGGACAAGAGCTGAAGATCAATGTATTGGCCAATGATACAGTGCCGCCGGCCAGCGTGGTCACTATTTTACAACAACCTTTCAATGGTGTGTTAACCACCCAAGGTAACGGACAGTACACATTCCGTCCCAATATCAATTTTGTAGGAACCGATCGATTCCGCTATCAAATCTGTAGCGAAGCTTGCGATTGCTCACAAGCCGAAGTGACCATTGAGATTGGAAAAGAAGCGGGTTGTAATATCCCGGATGTGATTACACCCAATAATGACGGCATCAATGATACCTTCATCGTTCCGTGTTTATTAAAAGAATCAGATTACCCCAGTAGCCAGGTTATTATTTTCAACAGTTGGGGTGTTGAAGTATTTAGATCGCCGAAACCGTATAAAAACAATTGGCAAGGCACCTACAATGGCGAAGAACTTCCGGTAGGCACCTATTTTTACATCGTTGATTTTGCAGATGGATCAAAACCTAAAAATGGATTTTTGATTTTACAGCGATAGGAGTGTGGATGTAACTTGTTTTTTTGAATTTTTTTGTCCCAAAAACATTTTAATCAAGAGATCGGAATATTGGGGTTGCGTGCCTCCATATTCCGACCAAAAAAAGGAAGCATGAAATCAAATTTTATCCTTTTATTTTTTTTAATCCTTGCCACCAGTCTATGGAGCCAGCAAGATTTACAATATACCCAGTTCATGCATTATAAACTTGGCATCAACCCAGCTTATGCGGGTAGCAGCGAGGGTGTATCGCTCACGGCATTGGCGCGCAACCAGTGGTTGGGCATTAAAGGCTCACCGCAGATGCAGTTGGTATCGTTCAATATGCCAGTTTGGAACAATCGGGTAGGTATCGGCGCTAATTTAATACGACAGAGCGTAGGCGTTACCACCAGCAACACTTTTGAAGGCTCCTATGCTTATCGTTTAAGAATACCACGGGGGTATCTAAATTTAGGTTTAATGACTTCCGTCCGTTTGATAAGAGCGGATTTTACCAATTTAAGAGGTACGCAACCCATTGAAATCGACGGCGCAGTTCCGGTAGGCATCCAAAGCCGATTGACACCCAATTTTGGCGTAGGATTGTATTATGACTCGGAGAAATTTTATTTTGGCATTTCTGTCCCTCGATTATTGGCTTCCAATATTGATTTAGCGGACAAAGGAGGCGTGATTGCTCGAGAAGTGCCTCATTTTTACTTAATGTCGGGGGTCATCATTCCTTTAGGAGAAAATATAAAATTCCAACCCCAAACGGTGCTGAAATATGTAAAAGGGTCTCCTTTTGATGCCAATGTGAATTTCAATTTGATTTTTATGGATAAATTCAGCACGGGGGTTTCTTATCATCTCGGAGGCTCTAAGCAAAATGGTTTGGGAGAATCCGTATCTTTGGTGCTCAGTACCGTGATGGGTAAAAACCTAATGCTTGGACTATCGTACGATGCAACGCTCTCACAACTGCGTCAATACAGTTCGGGAAGTGTGGAAGCTGTACTGCGTTACTTCATCAATGGAAAGTCTTCATCAGGTAGTTTTGAAAATGG
>JBBRGN010000097.1:0-15448 GCA_038240665.1 Chitinophagales bacterium
TTAGGGGTTGGGCGTTTGAATATACACTTAGGAATGATTCAATGATAAGACACCAATTTTAGTCTGCCTTTTTTGCTCCCATACAAAATAGTCTAGTCTAAATAATACCTTATGATCGACTCATTCCTTATAAACGGAAAAAGTCAATGAAATTGCGTTGTACAGAAAACAGTCTACGGTTGCGGGTTAGGAAATCTGATCTGGAGGTTTTACAAAAAAACGGCTCCATAACCGCTACCGTAATATTTGCGCTTGATCAAAAACTTGAATTTACGTTAAAAACCAGCTCAATATCAGCTATTTACGCTGAATTTACTGGTGGTCAAATTACTGTTTTCCTACCTGCTTCCGAGGCCGAACAGTGGATCAGCTCCCAGCAGGTAGGCCTGGAAAAAAACCAAGTCCTACCCGATGGTCAATACTTAAACCTACTGATTGAAAAAGATTTCCCTTGCCAACATGTACCCGAAAACCAATTTAACGATACCTTTCACGAACTGGTTCCTCCGCAAGAGGGATGAGGTAAATCAGCATTTTCAAAGAAAATAGCCCAAGCTCTATTTTGAAAAACCAAATTAAATATGTATTTTTGATCTGTGAATCACTGCACCTTTTAAGCACTTGTTTGGTCTAATTTTCTACTCCTAGAACAAGTTCCAAGCCTGTCCAATTTTTTCCACCTGTTAAAAATCTGTTTTGAAACATCATTTGCAACCGTAGGAGGTTGGATGTACTGCTATGTGGCGTAAAATTCGCATGTCCTGCCAGACATCAATTTTGAACGCTTCACTGGCTCGTAAATCCTCTTTTCACCGAAGCAAATGGGCACTCTCTTTTCTACTAGATTACCGTTGACACTAGTCCTTGGGGTTATAGCACATTGTCATTTCTAAACCCTTAAATATTTTTTATGAAAACTTTATTGAACCTCAGTTTATTGATTTTGCTATTACCCAGTTATTTGTCGGCCCAGCGCAGCCTGGATCTTGGCGTATTTTTAGGCGTAAGCAGCTACCTGGGAGATTTTGCCCCCGATATTCCGGCTTTACGACAAGTACACGAAGCAATTGGCATTTCTGGGCGCTACTTTTTCCAACCCAAATTATCGGTCAAAGTACAAGGAATCTATAGCCATCTCTCTGGTGATGATGCAGATACCCGCAATGCAAGCCGAGGCTGGCAGTTCCGGAGTCCGATCATTGAAGGAATGGCGCAAATAGAAATTCATCCTTTTGCGCACGCGCGGCGCAACTATGGCTTTTTAGATCACAAACAATTTACGTCCTATTTCTTCACTGGGGTCGGCTTCGTATATTCGAATCCAACGATCACTAAACCGGATGCTCCTGTTGCTAAATCAACCGACGCCCCCACTGGTCGGGTAATGATTACGCTCCCTATTGGCGCTGGTCTGCGTTATGAATATGGCAAACGGATGCTTTTCACGGGTGAATTAGGCATTCGCACCCCGCTAACCGATCACCTGGATGGTGCTAGTCTAACGCCTAATCATATCAACCACGATTGGTACCTGTTGGGAGGGGTTACTATTGCTTATCTATTGTTTGCGGAAAATTAGGATTATTTGATGGCGACAAATGCAACGGTAGGTCAACTGGCCTACTGTTGCATTTAGCATAGGTGTAAGTATTTTAGGAGACTCTATGCCTACAGGGATCGTACTTTAGGCAATTTCTGCAAAAGTTAAGTACAATGTGTTTATAACCACCCCAATGGTTGTCTTGATTTTAACATAATTCCGACTATATTTGTATAAACCAGTTTATATACGATGCCTACTGTAGTACAACCGCAACAAATTGTCGACCATACCTTCAAGGTAAAATTCAACTCAGCCCTGCGCGCGTATGCCAATGACATGAGCAGTAAAGCATTTTTCGACTTCTGCCAGCTCAATAATGAATTGCGCATTGAACGTACTGCCGATGGCCAAATGATTATTAAGGCTCCAACTAGATCCAAAACCGGAAATAGAAATTCCGAAATTAATGCTGAAATTGTTTTCTGGAACAGCCAACATAAATTGGGTTTGACCTTTGACTCTTCTACTGGTTTCACCCTACCCAATGGCGCAGAGCGCGCGCCCGATACTGCCTGGATTCGGAGAGATCGTTGGGAAGCACTGCACCCGCAGGATAAGAAAAGATTTGCCCCAATTATCCCAGATTTCATCATCGAATTGCGCTCAGAAGACCAAAGCCTAAGCGAACTCCGCGAAAAGATGGATGAATACATGGATTGTGGCTGTCGCCTAGGTTGGCTGATTGATCCTCAAAATCGCCGCACCCAGGTGTACTCCGAAAATGGCGAGATTCAGACCGTGTCCTTTGACGAAAAGCTGAGCGGTGGCGAAGTCATGCCAGGTTTAGCTGTTGTTTTAGGAGAGGTGATTTAAGGAAATTGAATGCGCATTAGTCTTGAATTTTTCCAAGCTTCGAATCAGTTGCTTTCTCTACCTACTCTAATCATTTCCCTTTCAAATCCATGACATCCGTGTTCCATCTAAAAAAATTAGCGGTCTCTTAAAATAACGATCCAATCTATGCAGAAAAAAACGGTGGTGAGCGAACTTTTTACCCCCTCACATTAGTTAAATTACTCTGGTACCTTTATATTCAAACAGCTATTGATTCTTTTTAGGAAATGAAACAAATTGAAATTGAAAACATTGAGAATGGGATTGAATGGCTGGCCGAGGGGTTTGCAAGAATGATGGCCGAATGCGCCGTGCTTTGTTTAGAAAGTCAGGATCATGAAAGTGGAGTGCTTTTAAAAATGATCGATTTGGAAAACGCTCAATTTGATTTTTCAGTGAAGTGGGGCTTACAAATTACGGAACCCATGCGGCGTTCGTACCAAGACGAAAAAAGAGCTACGGATCAAGGTGCCAATTGTTTGGCCATTTTACTGACTTTAAAATTGACTGGGTATACGCGTTTTACCACATCGGCTACCCAGAACGGGATTGATTTCTGGCTCGAAGCCGGGGATGAGACCGATTATAATTTTATGGCCGCACGATTGGAAATATCCGGCATACGCAAAGAAAGCAAAAGCAATACCTTGGAGCGGCGCGTAAAAACCAAACGAAAGCAAGCAACTAAATCGGAAAACACTGGTTTGCTGGCGTATATTAGCGTTACCGAATTTAGCACGCCTAAATCAGCATACGTACTATGACAACCGAAGTAAAAATCATCAAACAAACCCACCAAGAGGCCATGCGTTTCGCGCAACAGGCTGAAATGGCGAAGGATAAGGGTAAATTATCAGAAGCGACCGCTTTTTTTCAGCAAGCTTATGATTTGGAAAAAACGGTGGTGATTGCTTATATAGACCGCAAAGATGCCGAACCTACCCGTTCGGTTTTGTTGCGCAGTGCGGCGGTTTTGGCCAGCGAGCTAAAGCTGTATCGGGAAGCTGAAAAATACATTGCTCACGCCTTGGCTGGCAATCCTCCCGAAACCATTGCCAATGAACTACGCAAATTGTACGAAGAACTAAAGGATCAATGGCATCCGAAAGTCAAAAAAATAAAATTGCCAAATGGTTCGGCACAAAACCACGAAATCGAAGGCAAACTCAGCATGATCGATGTCACAAAAAACAAAATCCGCATCGATGCCGAAAGCGGACGCTACAAATTTGAGATGCCCAAGGAAATGTCGGAAATTGTAAAAAATTATGTCGACAATACCGTTAAAGTGACTTACGCCATTGAAGGTAAAAAGCACTGGCTTAAAAATATTCAAAAAGCGGGCTAAGGAAGAAGCTGGATTGATGCGTTCAATCCAGCTTCTTTTTACGGCGGCGGTACAGGTATTCGAAAAAAAGCTACGCCCGCAGTATGGTTAACCACCAGCAATCGTTTAATCAACAACTCTAAATCAATTGACAGACCAAAAAAAACATAGAGTTTTGAACTATTTTATTTTCGTTACTTTGGACTTACTTGAGTATTGTATTTATATTGACCGCAGTACATTGACTGTGGGGACGACAACCGATCGAAAACACCTGGTGCTTGCGCCGGTTTAGCTTCGCTGATAAGGAATTGATATTTTGAATAGTGAATTAAAACGCCTCTTCCCTAGCCCAATCCTCCAAATTTGCCCTAGTCAACAGCATCCACAAGTTCCTTGATTGCAGATCCGTAATTTCCCATCTTTATATCACCACAGCAGACCGGGAATTGCCGATAAATCATAGGTAAGTCATGGATCCTACCAAGGGTCAAGGCCTTAGGAATCATTCAATTACAAAAAAAATCCCTTATCTTGCTTAAAATTATCCAGCATGTCTGTCCAAGTAAAAAGGCGATTGTTTACGGTAAGTGAATACTATAAAATGTCTGAAGCAGGCATACTTCCTGAGCGTGGCGTTGAATTGATCAATGGAGGAATCATCAATATAAGCCCGATTGGAAATAGACATGCCGTAATGGTGAATAAACTCAATTGGTTGTTCAATAAAATACTAGGCGAAGGCCTGTTCGTGCAGGTACAAAACACTATTATGGTGAACGACTTATCTGAGCCAGAACCAGATCTTACATTTGTTCATTTTTGGCCAGATTATTATGCCGATCGTTTGCCCAGTGGTAAAGACTTAGCACTCGTCATTGAAGTAGCCGATACTACCTTTGCCTATAACACCAAAATAAAAGCGCGTCTTACATGCAGCAGCAGCTGTACCTGAGTATTGGGTAATTGATCTTAATAAACAAAAGATCCACTCCTACTGGCAGCTTCATGAAAACGCTTATCAAAACAGCAAGGTGTACAAGAAAGGCGAGCGCAGGAAATTGCCTTGGCGCTTGAAGTGGACTGGTTGTGGGGGCAGTAAGTGACCACCGTAATGCTCCCCAAAAACAGTACAGAAAAAGGCAAAAAAGACAATTGCTAAAAAGCGATTATCTTCCAAAAAACTGTCGTAAAAAATGATTAGAAAAACACGCCGTCAGCTTGGCCACAAAAAAACAGACCATTAATATAACTTCAATATTGTAAAATACAAGAAGATGAAAGTGTAAATTACTCCCGGCATAAGCCTTCCAAAAGGCGCTCATATAGCACACAAACCAAAAGCCGGATTGACCCCATCGTCAATCCGGCTTTTTCACACCATTCCATTCAACTTATTTCCTCACCTTCACATTATCCACCCGATAAGTGGTGGTATTGGTCGTTTTGTCGCCTACATATTTAAAACCAATGTAAATTTTTCCACCATTGGCGGTCAATGGAATATCGCCGGAAGGCACCCAAGTGTTGTCAGCAGCGGTATTTCCAGCAATGGGCGCATTGATTGGCGTCCAGGTAGCGGTGGCTACATTTTTTCCATCAAAATTGCTGGAAGACCAAACGCTAAGTCCATCGTGTTTCCAAAAGGTTTTGGCGGTAGCAAAACTCAAGATCTTGTTTTCCTTTAGGTCAATCGGAGGCGTGATCAACCAAGCTTCCATGTTGTCGTTGGTATCGCCAAAAGCAGTGGCTTGAGCGTACAAATCATTGCTAAAGGCCCTCGCCAACCAATTGCGGGTACCTTTTACGCCGATGTTGATCCAAGAACTAAGGCTTACCGATTGGTTGTCCTTTTGGGTGTTGAACGTTTCATTCAATTCTACAACCGGTACGCTGGGATCGCCGCCACCGGTATTTCCGCCGCCGGTATTGCCGCCGCCATTGCCGGTACAACGGGTTCCAGCAAATTTCACATCGTTTACATCGCGAATTGCCAACTGCTTGGTGCTTCCAAAAACGCTGTAGACTGCTACGATGGTACCATTCCCGGTTGGTGTTTTGGCACCCGAAAAATTAGCGTACCCGCTGCTGCGCAAGGCAATGCTTTTGCCACCGCATTCCGTTACGTTGCGGTTGAGCGAGAGCTTGCCTACCGCATCCGCATAGGTTACACCGGTTTCTCCATCTTTGAATTGTACGCCGTCAAGCTGCACCAGGGTGTTGATCAAGTCGGGCGTCAATTGATCAATGCTTACTTTCTTGGGCGTTACGGGCGTGTTGTCTTTTCCGGCAAAAACATGTTGGGCAATAAGTACTTCTTCAATACCATTATCGGCACTGCCATTGAGTTGCGTTATGCCGTTGTAATCTGCCAAAAACAGGTCCTTACAACTGACAAAAACTTGTTTGCCAATCGGGAAAGTGGCATTTAATCCGGTAGCATTCATGCGCACGGTGATCCCGCCGGTGGCATCCTGGATCACGATGTTTTTGAAAAAATTTCCTGATGCATCGTCAGCAATCACAACCCCGCCAATGACGGCATTTTCGGTAACTTTGAAGGCAACTTGACCACCATTGAACTTCGATTTTAGGTCTTTAATAGTGGTGTTGGCAGCTAGATTTCCCAAGTCTTTTATCGGTGGTTCATCAAATTGCTGATCCACACAGGCGGTAAAACCGAAGCTTAGCATCAATAAAAAAACAATGGATTTACCCAACTGGGCAATAATTGAATAACTAGGGCACAAAAGGCTGTTGGTGAATGTTTTCATGGCAAAAAAGTGTTTATAATTGTGGCATCAGAAATGCCGGGGTTGTTGAATTAAATAAGGTGCAAAAATGGATTACATACGCAGGGCTATACTGGCAAAATAGTTGCGCCCAAAACTGTAGAAATAGCGATTCGGGTATTTGTCGACATTTTTATCTTGGTAGTCAAATCGAAACTGTTCGGAACCGCCGCTGATGAACTTCTTGTTGTCGAGCAAGTTATTGACCCCCAAATTGAGGTACACAAAGGTCCCTTTGTTGATTTTCCAGGATTTTCCAGCAAAAAAATTCACTGTGACCGAAGAGGGGAGCTGTTGCTGTTGGACGATTTTATTCCATAGTTCTGAGCCGGGATCTACAATTTGCTCTTTGAACTGCGGATTTTCGGTATAAGCCAAGGCTGCCGAAGTACGGCGCTCTGGGTTGATATCGATCCAGGTACGACCAAAGTAGTTAACGTTTAAATTGGCAAACCAAAACTTGGGCGAATTGTAATTCAAACCCACCGTTGCCGCAGTCTGCGGTACATTGGGCAACTTAAAATTTTTCAAATAGGCCTGATCCTGCCGCAGCACCTGCCCCACATTGTCCAAGAAAATGTACACATCTGGTCGGGAAGTGTAAATATACTGTCCAATGGAAGCCGCCGATTTTAACTTCCAAGCCGCACCCAATGCAAACTCTCCGCCAATTTCAACGCCCATATTTCGGGTAGCTACTCCGGTCATAACGTAATTGACGAATCCACCCCGCGCGCCAGTAGCCGAAGCAATGGCGTTGTCGAGGTAAAAACTGCGGATGTTGAGTTGGTTGACAAACTGGGTAAAATAACCCGTGATGCGGATTTTGACGTAAGGCGCTCTCAACAAATAGCCGCCTTCCACACTGTAAATTTGCTCTTGACTCAAGCCCGGCGTAATCTGGTCGCGGGTACGGGGCGAAATATATGCGTTGCGTTCCAGCGGCGACTGGCGCTGATAAGCAGCATTCAATACCAAATAGTTGCGACCATTGAGTTTGTAAGTCATTCCCATTTTTCCGCCAAAATCTGTAAACTGGTTTTTGCTGGAGGCACCTTCTGAATTATTGGGGTATTTGCCATTTTTGACCAGCCCTTGTCGCCAGAAGGAATTTTGGGATACATTGAAAGCACCAAAAAAGTCAATATGCGAACCGGTGTATTCTATTTGTCCCCATCCGGCGATTTTGCGGGAGACGTCGTTGTAATTGTAGCCAAAAACATCCCCTTGGCGTACCAATCGGTTGGGGATATCAAGGTTGTTTTGGTAAAAACTGGGGTTAGCAATAGAATCGAATTGCGCAAATTTATCGATGTCCAAATAAAAATCAGCACCCAATAAATCATTCAACACCTTGTAGTTGTGCGTTTTTTGCCATTGATAATTGGCTCCGGCAGTCAACCGGGTACGGGTGTTGATGTTTTGTTCCCAATTGGCGTTAAAAGTAAGTCGCTGCCGATCAAAACGCTGTTCTTCCAATACGTACTGTGCGCGCTTTCCGGTCACATTGTTTCCAGCTTGTCCATCCGCATTTAAGATGGTCGCCATGCTGTTGCGATTGGCGTCGTACAGGTAGCCCCAATCCATTTGTCGAGCGTTTTCATCATTGCGAAGTACATCGGCTACGGCGGCCTTTTGATCCTCGCTGACGTAACTCGGTAAGCGTTGGTAATAGTCCGGACGGGGATCGCGACCATTGTACCAATCCAGGGAAGTCAAGCCATTTCTACCTGTTTGGTAAGAGGCCGTTGTCGTCAGGCGTTGAGCAGGCGAAGGCATCCAATCATGGCGCAAAATGACCATAGGCTGATGCGTATCGGCAACCCGCGCATTGCGTTTTTTGCCATCCTGATAGCCCCAGTTCGGATTGTAAAAATTGCTACCCGCCAAATCGTACATCTCTTGGTTGGATGCGCCGGAGCGACCTCTTTTTACTGGTGCGCCAAAAGCAGTCAGGTTAAACAAATGCTGGCTGTTTAGCTTGCGATCAACCGACAAGAAGTAGGAATAGGCATCGTAAAAAGTACCGGGTACATAGCCTTCATCCGCCCAACGGCGAGAACCGGAAATGGACACTGCCCAACCATTGCGCATCAAACCAGTAGAGTAAGTCGCCATTACCCGATTGCGGTAGGTTCGGTTGGCCACCGCATAAGACACCCTAAATTGTCTACGCTGGCGCGATGCACGGGTATCAAAAGCTGAAGAACCACCAATTCCGCCATAGGCCGCAGGGTTTACGCCCAGACCATAGCTGTTGGTTCGGTTACGCACTACGTCGTTCAACCCGCTCCATAAACTCCAATTCGGTACCCCGCTTTCCAAGTCATTGATGGGCGCGCCATTGAGGTAAATTTCGGTGTTGGCAGGGCTGTAACCCCGCATTCTAAACCGAGCAGCGCTAAAATTGTAGGCTGCTGATGAAACAAAAACATCGCTGGATGCGGTAAGCAATCCGGAAATGCTTTGTTCACCCTCAGCTTCTTGTTCATTGGTGCTGAGGGTGATGGTAGGCATTACATCTTCCGCGTTGACTACATCGCCGCCTTCTTTGGGGGAAAGAATAATGTTCCCTAAAGTAACGGAAGATTGTTGGCCGAGAAAAATGTCGATTTCTTTTTCCTGGTACCCAGCCTTGGTAAGGGTGATCGCCATTTTGCCGCCACTAGGCGCCAAAGTGATCAAATCAAAACGGCCTTCTTCATCGGAAAAAAAAGTTGCGGTTAGAAAACGTACCTCTACGCCAGAAATGGGTTCATTGGTACGGGAATCTTCAATCTTGCCTCGAATGTTGATCCTGGCGTCGGATTGAGAAAAAGCGTAGGGAGCAAGCAAAGTAGTCCCCAGCAAAAAGCAAATTAAGCGAAGTGTATGCATAAAATAGGGTTTTAGTAATACCGCGCGGCAGATCCTTATGGGCTCCTTTTCCCAGATCGCCGACTAGAATTTTTTTTTGATCAACGCAATCTGATGCCGTTGACCTTCGTTTTTGTGCCGTTAACCCTAAAGTTAAGACGCATGAGAAACGTAAATCCCTTTTTTCGTATTATCCTAATTTTGATTTTTTCTCAAAATTTTTCTGCGCTGGTTGCGCAGAACACTTACCGAATCGCTTGTATCGGTTTTTATAACTTTGAAAATCTGTTTGATACAGATGACAGTCCCGATACTGATGATCTTCAATTTACTCCCAACGGTATTAATCATTGGACGCCTGATTTGTATTCCCGCAAATTGGATCGCCTTGCCAAGGTCATTGCTGATTTAGGAACGGAAAAAACACCCGACGGACCGGCCATCCTGGGCGTTGCGGAAATCGAAAACCGCAAAGTTTTGGAAGATTTTGTAAAACGAGAAGCCGTGAGCCAAAGGCATTACGAAATTGTCCATTATGATTCTCCCGACCCCCGAGGCATCGACGTGGCTTTGTTGTACCAGCCCAAGTATTTTAAAGTATTGAGCAGTAAGGCGATACCGATGAAACAATACGATGCCGAAGGGGGGATCACTCGTGGTACGCGCGATGTGCTTTTGGTCAGCGGACTTTTTGATGGCGAGCCGCTGCATGTTTTGGTCAATCACTGGCCTTCGCGGAGCGGCGGTGAAAAAGCCACCCAGCCTTTCCGCAATGCCGCGGCTTTGATTTGTAAAAAAGTGTTGGATTCGCTACAAGTGTTGGATCCCAATGCCAAAGTGATCATTATGGGCGACTTAAATGACGATCCGGTGAGCCCCAGCGTAAAAGAAGTGCTGAATGCCAAACGTGATTTAGCGGATGTCCGTCCCGGCGCTCCTTACAATTCCATGTACGATTTTTACAAAAAAGGCTTTGGTACCTTGGCCTATCAAGATGCTTGGAGTCTTTTTGACCAGATGATCCTCAGTTCAGGATTGGCGGCTAAAAAATCGCCTGGGTATCATTTTTTTCAAGCCAAAGTATTCAATGCGCCCTACCTGACTCAAACCAGTGGTCAGTACAAGGGTTATCCGCTGCGTACTTTTGCAGGCAATGAATATATAGACGGTTATAGTGATCACTTTCCCGTTTGTGTTTATTTGATCAAAGCATTATAAACTGGAAAAAGTTGTCCATCTTCATCCAGGACACCTTGACTACCAAAGGTTTGGAAAAAGGTAGCAGATTGTGCGCCCGCTTTTTCCAAATGGGCCATGCATTTTTTGACCCATGCTGCGGTAAAACTGGCAACTTGACGAGGATCCGCGCGTTGATCCTCGTCAATTATCCAGTCTTGCGGGTCGGTAGCATAGGGATTGAAGCGTTTCCGGAGCGTGATCGGCGATACCTGAATCGGTAATTGATAAATGGCTCTGGCACTTTCCACTGCATATAAAAGCGTTTCCGCATTTTCCATAATCGTCATCTCATCAAAAGCATGTTCCTGCGGATGAAAGGAAAAAGTGATGAAATCTGCCAATTCCGGATTGAATCGATTGCGGTTGAGTTCGGTAAAGTTGTAGTTGGTTCCCACGCCAATTTTTACATCCGGTAAAGCTTGTTTTAAAAATGGAATTTGTTGAATGATGTTTACAGGCGTTACTAGAGATTGCGTGGAAAAAAGCAATAAAAATTTAATATTCAGTCGATTTTGCTGACACAATTGTACAAAAGATTCAATTTCCACCTGAAATTCAGCACCCAAATGGAGCGCAATTTCCAGCGGCAATTGGAGTTCATAAGCATTTCCCGCTTCATTTGAAAAATCGAGTATCCAGTCCGTTAGCACAGGCTGTACTTCAATTCGGTAATGACGGAGATTCAAAGATTTGAGCAAAACTGCGTTTGATGCCGTTATGGCTTTTTTTAAATAAGAGGCGCCGATTCCAATGGCCAATAATGGCTTATCACCTGATGCTTTCTCCGCAAAAGAGGGAAGCGTTTTAAGCGAATCCTCGGCAGTAGCAAGAATTTCGGTAGTAAAGGTAATTTTCTGCACTACTTTATCTCCCGGATTTTGTACTACCGGAAATGGTTTTTCCAGCGGCGTACAATACGTTTTATAACTTGCGTCACCCCAATTCCGATGGTCTTCCGTTTCAAAAATATCGCCTTCGAACGCCAAGTTCAATTCCATTGATTGCTTTTCCCTGGGTTCATTCATTTGCCAGCTCATGGCGCGGATGTCAAGGATGGGTTGCGCTGGGGCGATGAAAGGAGGAAAAACCGCCTTAACCATTTCACCATTGGATTGGGTAATCGCAACCGTTTCACCGGCCAGACCATGAATGGGGTGCAGTACACAAAAGCCAACGCGATTGCTGCGAAAAGCGGCCAAGGCCGTTCCCTGGATCTGAAAAGTTATGGTTCCGTTGCTTAATCCCTCCATAGCCACGTCCCAAGCATAGCAATCCTGGGCATGTTCTTGATGTCTGCAATGGTAAGAGATGCGAAAATGGTCTTCCCCTTGTTCAATGATTTCCTGTTCGATGATTGGCGCTAGCGTACCCCAATTGTGATCGCGTACCGCAAAATAAATCATGCGCAGTACTTCGGTATCGCCAATTTGGATTTGACGTAAAAAACCATTTTCGTAAATCATGTCCAGATGACCAGCGCGGAGTCGTGTTTTTGGCGACATAAAAAACTAGAATTAAGGCAAATGAAAAACTTCCTCTAAAGTAATGCTGACTGGCGAATGATCTGGATTGGTTTCCATGATGTCTTGTAGGTACGCCCACCAGCGTTGCATGATTGGCTCTTGGGGCAATTGATCCAACTTTGTTAAGTCTTCTACGGTCATGACGCCAAAAAGCGTAAACGAAGTTTCGTCCAAAAAAATGGAATAATCGGTAATGCCGTATTTTTTTAGTAAAGCGGCCAGTTCAGGCCAAATTTCATCATGCCGTTGTCGGTATTCGGCAGCAAAATCAGGGTAAAGCTTCATGGTAAATCCGCGTCGAGCCATGTGTTGATTTAATTTTTTGGGTGACAAATTGGTTGGCGTTTTTTCGAAAAACAAGATAGGACAAATAGCTATTAACATATCGCTCATCTGGGTGCTATTGACATGTCAATCCTCTCCGTTATAATTCTCAAAGATATGCTCGGGTTTAAAATCTACCTGATAAGCTTGCAAAAATTCGGTTTATTCCTCCCGAAAAGTCTTCTTCGCGTGATGTTCCTCCTGCTTTAGGATGTATTGCCCAATTTTATCAATCTGCGACTGCCCCAGACTGAATGCCCCAAAACCCGTTTGCCATCCAAATTTACCCATTACCAATTTCTGTTCGTTTACCCATTTGGATGAATTAGCGTTGATATCACGCACCAAATCGGAAAGGTTACAATCTGGTTTGAGGTCAATTAATGGGTGGACATGATCTGGCATGCCATTGATGATCATTAATTTTTAATTTTGAAGATGCCAGTGATGTATTTGTAGAGCTCCTCTTTCCAGGTTGTAGCAATCAAATTTTGATGGTATTTGACGGCAAAAACAACATGTGTATAGCTGTGTATAAGTGTTGGCCATAATGTCCAGATTTTTAGATCAATGGTTTTAGATGAATGAAAGTTTACAATTAAAGTTAGCGCGACAGTCGGTAGCTGATCGGCCCATTCCTAATCAAACACAATCGTCTTATTCCCCACCACACCTACCTTATCATTGAACACCAACTTGAGCGCTTACAACAATACAACTTTTATCCCTAACATTTGTTCAAACAAATGAAACGACTAACTTTGTCCCATGAAGATCGAAAACCTGATCCAGCAGACTACATTCAATTCTTCTTTACAAAAAGCGATGATCAATTTGATCTATACCTACAACTGGCATATAGATCAGATTGCTGATTTTTTAAAACCCCATGGTGTCACCTTGCAACAGTTCAATGTGTTGCGCATTCTGCGTGGGAAGTTCCCGGAATTTGTTCCCGTTGGACAAGTTAAAGAAGTGATGCTCGACAAAAACCCCGACCTCACGCGGCTTTGTGACCGCCTGTGCGAGAAAGGGTTGATGGAGCGCAAAACCAATAGCTGTAACCGGCGTCAAGTATTGCTCTGCATTTCGGATCAGGGCATTCAATTATTGGAGGAACTGAATCCCCTGATTATTGAGCGCTCAAAAAGTGCCGCGAATTTAACGGAAGAAGAAGCAGAGACCTTATCGGCTTTATTGGACAAGTTGAGAGGATAGGCAAAGGGGCATTATAAATTCACTCTTTCATTTGATCTTTTGAATTTTAACTTCCTTATTTTTTCGTTACAATGCGCTGTATCGCGCCTCAAAAACAAGTCGCTCAAATCCAAAATCTCAGTATTGAATTCTATCCATCATAGTGTCTCAATACTTAATTTTTTTGTTTAAATATTTGTTTAACCAAATTTTGTCTAAACTAATTTATTATGAGTACAACTGGAAAAATCAACTCCAAAAAACTTTTGTGGGCTGCGCCATTGACTGGAGTTATTGCTGCGGCCATCAATGCGGTATTGTTTTTTATCGGATCAAGCGCAGGTATCATTAACTGTGCGGTGATCATCCCAAATGCAAATCAGCCAATTATGCTGCTTCCTGTGATTATGGGTTCATTTATCCCTACTATCTTGGCAGCTTTGGTACTGGCCGTACTGAATGCGTTTTTGAGCAATGCTTGGCGGGTATTCACCATTGTGTCAGCGGTATTGTTGCTGCTTTCGTTTTCCAGTCCATTCATGAATATCCCCGGTATTCCAGTGGGTATGGGTATTTGGCTGAATATCATGCACGTGGTAGTAGCAGGTTGCGTGGTCTACTTCTTTGGCCGTTTTGCTAAGGATTAAGAGGGCGAAGTACAAAAAAACAAAGAGGCGTTTCAGATGATACCGCCTCTTTGTTTTGTTTTTTGTCAAAAGATTCGAGCTCCGATTATTGGAAAGGCAACATTCCTGCTAGATCCAGCAAATCAATCTCTGCTGATTTAAGGCGGTACCAAGCCTGAATGAGCAGATCACGTGCTTGAATTTCTTGCAGGGTTGATTCGCGTACTTCAAAGTTGGTAATTTTACCCAGTCGGTACAATTCGCGCGCCAGATTGGCCTGATCTACCGCCACTTTCAGGTTGGCCAGTTCCAATTGACTGAGTTGCTGGTTGGCTAAATAATCGGCATAGCGGGTGCGGATACGCGCCTCTATATCCACCAGCAGGCTGGCTTCCGACAAGCGTGTATTTTCTTCGACTATCTTGGCATTTTCCAAGTTATGGGTACGGTTTTTTCCGTCATAAATCGTGTAGCGTAGGGTAACCCCCAATTGCGGCCCCAAGTTGCGGTTAGAAAGTAAGACTCCAACTGCGTTGCGCTGATAGGTATAGTTGGCGCTCCCCACCAAGACCACCTCGGGAAGGAATGTTCCTTTTACGTCTTTGGTGCTGAGCATGGACAGCTGACGGTTCACTTTCGCGGAAAGTACGGATGGATTGGCTTGTTTGCTGCTTGTCAACAACGCATCCAAAATAGGTAAAGCTCCCATTGCCAGAGTTGTATCGACTGCAAATTGCGAATCAGTAGGCAAGTTGAGCAGTTGGTTAAATGCCATGTGCGCCCGAACAATATCAGCTCTTTGCTGAACCAATCGCGCGCTGTCAGAAGTAAACCGCGATTTAGACTGGAGCAATTCCAATCCAGTTGCTGTACCAATGGTCTTTTTCCGTTGTACCAAATCCAGCAGGTCGCGATCCAAACGCACCGCATATTCCAAGTTTTCGGTAGCTCTTTCCAACTGAACAATGTTGTAGTACGTCATCAGGATATCCGAAGTCAATCCCTGAACTTGAATGGTCGTTTGCACCCTACTTTGTTGAGTAAGTGCCGTTAAGCGGTCTTTGGCAACGTACATGCGAAATCCGTTAAAAACCGTCCAGTCGGCTTCTGCTCCAAAACGAATGTTG
>JBBRGN010000098.1:0-15424 GCA_038240665.1 Chitinophagales bacterium
GTGGCTTGTGGTCGCTACGATTTGTTTTTTGAATACCACCTCCAACCTTGGGACATTGCCGCTGGTGCTTTTCTAGTACAAGAGGCTGGCGGTAAGGTCAGCGATTTTCAAGGTGGGAACGGTTTTTGGGACGGTTCGGAGATTGTAGCGGCGAATCCCCAAGTTTATTTAGCAGGTCAAGCGATGCTAAAGGAAGTGTTTTATTAAATTTCTGTCTAATAGGGGAGCACGTTGATCGAACAATACCACAGCGCTTTGCTTTTTGGGGTAATTTAGCCCATTGTTAATTTCACAAAACTGGATAGCGGGGTGATGTGCCATTTATGCAAAAAAGCGCTGCTATTGGGTTTCCAACTTGGGGCATATGAATTTTTTCGAAAACATCAGTTTGGCCTTTCGGTCGATTCGCGCCAATATGTTGCGTGCAGTTTTGACCTTGATGATCATCGCTTTTGGAATCATGGCCTTGGTGGGTATCCTTACCGCCATTGACAGTGCCATTTTTTCCTTGAACGACAATCTTTCCTTCCTTGGTGCAAATACGTTTGATATAGAGCCAAAGGGAGAAAGTGGCCCGCGAGGCCGCCGGGGCGGACGGCAAGAAAAACAGGCCGATAATTTTACCTACGCCGAATCGATGGAATTCAAACAACGTTTTGAATTTGCGGCACGTTCTGCGGTTTCTTTCAACTGCTCGCGCAATTCGGCCATTCGTTATGGGGAGGAAAAAACGAATCCCAACGTGGCCATTTTTGCTTCGGACGAAAACTACTTGGAAGCTAAGGGTTTTGATATCCAATATGGCCGCAATTTTACTTCTCGTGAAGCCAACGGCGGCGGTTATGTGACGATCTTAGGCTCGGATATGGTCAAAACCCTCTTCAACAATAAACCTGAAAAAGCCCTGGATCAAATCATCAATACGGGCAATATGCGCTTGCGGGTGATCGGGGTATTGAAGAAAAAAGGTTCTTCCATGAACCAGAGCGAAGACCGCCGGATCATCATTCCTTTACAGACCGGCAAACAGCTTTATGCCACTTTGAACAGTAACTTCCGTATCATGGTAGCCGTGAACGATCCGCAGCAAATTGACAACGCGATTGCGGTGGCAACGGGTCTATTGCGCAATATCCGCCGCCTCAAAGCATCGCAGGAGAACGATTTTGAAATTTCCAAAAGTGATGGCTTGATTGATATTATCAAAGAAAATACCGTGTACTTCCGTTTGGCGGCAGTAGTCATTGGATTGATCACGCTTTTAGGCGCTGCGATCGGGTTGATGAACATCATGCTGGTATCGGTGACTGAACGCACCCGCGAGGTAGGCATCAGCAAGGCATTAGGCGCCACACGACGGGTTATTCTGATCCAGTTTTTGACCGAAGCGGTGGTTATCTCTTTGTTAGGGGGGTTGGTAGGTATCTTCCTGGGGGTGATGATGGGGAACATTGTTACGGTAATTATGGGCGGCCATTTTTTGGTGCCTTGGTTGTGGATTACCATTGCGGTGGTCACCTGTTCTGCTGTCGGTTTGGTGTCGGGTTTGTACCCGGCAATGAAGGCGGCGCGTTTGGATCCAATCGAGTCATTGCGCTACGAATAAAAGCTAAGGAATAGACAGCATAAATTCATTTAAGCGAAAAGCCGCCAAGGTTGTAAAAAATCTTGGCGGCTTTGCGTTCTTTGCGGTATGAAACGCGAGTTCATCACTAATTTAGTTTTTTTACTGGCCATCAACTTGATCATTAAGCCCCTTTACCTGTTTGGGGTAGATCGAGGCGTACAAAATACAGTAGGCGAAGGCGAATATGGCCTTTATTTTACCTTGAACAACTTCACCTTAATCTTTCAAATCATTTGCGATTTTGGTATCCAGTACTTCAACAATCGCCACATCGGCCAACATCCACACCTGTTGCCGAAGTATTTACCAGTTTTCTTGACCATTAAAGGTCTGCTGGCTTTGCTGTACATCATTTCAGTCTTGTTTTTTGGGTTGATCAGCGGTTTTTTGTGGCAATACCCGCTTTTACTGGTCAGTTTGATGGGTTATCAGTTGCTCAGCAGTTTTGTGTTGTACCTTCGAACCAATATTTCCGGACTGGGTTGGTATCGGATCGATAGTCTTTTTTCGGTAATGGATCGCGCTTTGCTTATTGTGGTAATTGGGATTCCCATGTGGCAAGGATGGTTGCCAGCTACTTTTTCCATCCAGTGGTTTATCAACCTACAACTTTTTTCTTTGCTTTTTACTGCAGTCATTATTTTAGGGCTGACGATTCGCTACACGGGCGGCATTACTTTTCGCTGGAATAAAAAAGTCACTTTTTTGCTTTTCAAACAATCTTTCCCTTACGCGATGGCGGTGGCGCTGATGTCGATTTATACCCGCATTGATGGCGTAATGATTGAGCGTTTATTGCCGGGCGGTAATGTGCAGGCCGGTATTTACGCCTCAGGATTCCGGTTGCTGGATGCGTTCAACATGTTTGGGTACCTATTTGCGGTGTTGTTGTTGCCCATGTACGCGCGGATGCTCAAAACAGGTCAGGCGCTACAACCCCTGGTTAATACGGGCATCAACCTCATTTGGAGTGGAACCTTTCCTTTGGTGGCCGCGATCATTTTTTTTCGAACACCAATCATGGAAGTGTTGTACCGGGGCGGCGATGTTTATTCGGGAAATATCCTCGGGTGGCTGATCATCAGCTTTGTACCGATGACGGGATCTTATATTTTTAGCACCTTATTGGTAGCTCAAGGCAGCCTTATGTCCCTTAACCGAGTCTACGTGCTGGGCGTGTTGATCAATATAGCTTTGAATTTTGTGTTGATCCCTCGTTTCCAGGCACTTGGGGCAGCTATGGCCAATTGCATCACCCAAAACGGCATATTTATCGCGCAGCTGGTGTTGTGTTGGCGGATCATGCAGGTAGGCTTTCAGCGAATGCAGGCGCTGAAACTTTTGACCGTAGCGCTGGTCAGCATTATGGCTGCTTGGGTGAGCAGTCTTTATCTTTTTGCCCCTTTAGGCTGGATGGCCTTGATTGTGGCAATTGGAGTCGGGTTTTTAAGTTCTTTATTGCTTAAGTTAATCAATATCAAAGAGTTGATGGGACTGATTGGCAATAAAGCACAGGTTTAGGGTTTTTCATTGAGATAACGAATCATTTTCTACTTTTGCACCACAATTATACCAAATGGAGCGCACAGACAATTTAATTGGCGTATTGGCCACCCTGTATCAATGGAGAAAAGCCATTTTAGGGCTTTCCGTTGCTGCGGCAATAGGGACCGGCATCATTTCGCTTTTTATGTCCAATTACTACAAAAGTACTACTGTTTTTTTGGCAGCTAACCCTGATCAAGCGCGGCCAGAAATTTTATTTGGTAAAGCAGGCACCTACCTTTATGGCGGCGGGAACGACATTGATCGCCTGCTCACGATAGCGGAGTCCAATGAATTGATTGAATATTTGGTGGATACTTTTCACCTCTACGAACATTATAAAATCAAAAAGTCAGGTGCTACCGCTTCCGAGCTGGTGCGTAAAAAGTTTTTGTCGCTTTATGAAGTCAGCAAAACCAAGCGTGACGCCATCGAACTTTCAGTAGAAGACCACGACCCTAAGTTGGCAGCCCTTATTGCCAATGTAGCGCGTGAAAAAATCAACCTGATCTCCCAAGAAGTCATCAAAGAAGGTCAGCGAAAAACGATCACTTCCTATGAAGCTAGTATAAAGCAGAAGATTGTCCAGATGAATCAGATGGGCGATAGCTTGATTCAAATGCGCAGTAAGTATAAAATATACGATACCCGCGAGATGTCGACCATCCTGACAGATCGATTTACCATGGTACAAGGCACTTACTTTCGCAGCAAAGGCCGTGCCGACGCCATGAGGAAAAACCCGCGTATCCCTCGCGACTCAGTAGCTTTTGCCGAAGCCACCGTGAGCGGTTATAAAACTGAAATGGACAGTCTGACCAAAATTTTGGCCAATTTCAATGTGGGTCAAGTAAACCTGATCCAGCTGGAGACCCAATACTTTACCAGTAACGGGGTAGTGGGCGATGAAATGGAACGTGTACGTTTGTTGCGTTCCGCATTACAAGCAGAAGTTCCGGCCATCTATCTATTGGAAAGCGCGGAAGCGCCCGTGGTGAAATCCCGCCCCAAGCGAGCCTTGTTGGTAATCGCGGCAGGACTGATTGCTTTTTTCCTTGGCGTGATTGGTGTTTTACTATTTGATACCTACAAAAACGCCGACTGGCGCGCTTACGTCCATGTTGATTGATCAATGGAAAGGCCTGAAGGAATGGCCCCTCGAAAAAAGGTTGTTTCTGGGGTTGAGCGTGTTCACCTTAATCAGCATTTGGTTGGGTGTAGCGCAATATTGGTATTTTTTGCCCATTCTACCAGCCTTTATGCTGGTGGCTTACTGGACTATTGTCGACTTCCGCAAAATTTTTCTCTTGTTGATGGTTTGCATCCCTTTGTCGACAGAATTGGTGCTTCCCAACGGTTTTGGTACCGATCTTCCCACCGAACCCTTGATAGTAGGCCTCCTGTTTATCGGTATTCTTTTTGCGGCAAAAAACCTGGGTAAACTAGACAAATCGTTTTTACTTCACCCAATCAGTTTGGCTTTGCTTATTCATTTGGGGTGGATCATCATTACAACCCTAGTTTCCGGTAATTTTTTTATTTCCCTCAAATACATGTTGGCCAAAATCTGGTTCATTGGGGTATTTTACTTTTTGGCGGGTTACCTCATCAAAACGCCCAAATCCTATTTTCAGGTTTTCTGGTGTGTTTTCTGGCCTTTGTTGGGAACGGTGGTCATCATCATGATTCGACACAGCGCATTTGGTTTTACCTTCAAAGATGTCAATTTCGTCTTATCCCCTTTTTATCGCAACCACGTAGCTTATGCGGGGATTTTAGCTTTGTTTTTCCCGCTGTTGTGGTTTGCTCGGGATGAGTTTCGCCGTTTTTCTTTCGCTTGGTGGGGCATGTTGGCGGTGGCTGCTTTGATGTTGATTGCGATTTATTTTTCTTATACCCGTGCCGCATATGCCTCAATCATCATGGCAGCTGGCGCGTATGTGGTCATTCGTTTGCGATTGATGCGCCCTTTTCTGATGGCGGCCATTTTTGTTTTGATGGGTGGCGCTGCTTACATCAGCACGGGCAATCGCTATTTAGAATTTGCCCCTGATTTTAACAAAACCATCTCCCACGAGAATTTTGACAACCTATTGGAGGCAACGTATAAAATGGAGGACATCTCCACCATGGAAAGGGTTTACCGTTGGGTTGCAGCGGTACAAATGGTTCCTATACACCCCTGGATGGGTTTTGGGCCAGGTACTTTTACGCGTTTTTACCGTCCCTACACCGTCAGTAGTTTTCGAACTTATGTGAGCGACAACGAAGAGCAGTCGGGTGTTCACTGCTATTACCTGATGACTTTAGTCGAGCAAGGCTTTTTTGGACTGGCTTTTTTTCTATTGCTGAGTTTTTTGGTTCTGGCCAAAGGCGAGATTGCTTATCACCGCTGTACCGATGAACGTGGTCGCCGGGTGATCCTTTCCGCCACGCTCTGTACCGTTGCGATGGATGCTTTTTTGATGATCAACGATATGGTGGAGACCGATAAAATGGGGTCTTTTTTCTTTATATGCATGGCAGTCATCGTCAACCAGGATCTGAAAAATCAACAAGAAGAACGCGAACGCCGCAAAACCGTTAACGCTTAATAAAAACCACGTTATCGGAATCCAATTGCTGTTGCTGCAAATAGACGTCAATATCGCTACAAGCTTGCCAAAAACCTTTTTTATCAATAGAACCTGCTTGATAACCCCAGCCCAACAATTGCGCAGCCGCTTGTTGATGAGCGGTATTGTGCCGAGCTTCCGCCAAGTATTCCAATACAATCATCGGCGCATGGCGTTGCAAAGCCTTTTCTCCGCCGCTGATTACCTTGTCTTCCGCGCCTTCTACATCAATTTTGATGATTTTGGGGGCAAATGCATCCTCCAGCATAATCTCATCTAAAGTGACCGCAGGAACCTCATTTTTTATCGGCGGGTTTTTGCGGTACCAACCCGCATCACCAAATTGCGCCATCTCCATGCTGTTGAATTCGGAGTACAATACCGGGAATTCATAAAAAGTAACCGTACCTGGCTGATCGGAAAGCGCTTTGCACACGGATCTGATTTGCGGAAAGGGCGCTACATTTTTACTAAAAACAGTAAAAGTGGCTTTTGAAGCTTCGTAAGACAGTACTTGTCCAGTTTTTTCCACCAGTTTTGCCGCCAGCAAGCTGAAATAGCCAAAATGCGCGCCGATGTCCAAAAAAGAATCTCCTGCGGTTAGGTTGTGGATTAAAAAACGTGCCAGTCGCAACTCCGAATCATGGGATTTGCCACCAGTGAGGTAGATGTCAGTTCCGGCGGGGAGGAGCACAAACATATTGGCGTCAAAAAAAGTGGCGGTTTGGCACAATTTGCCTTTTTTGGAAAGCGGATAGACCAACTTGCGAAAAAGAATGGCCTGCAGGTAGCGAACAGGGTGGTGGAGCAAGCGATTGACTTTAGGATCATTGGCTATTTTTTCAACTTGTTCCAGACCATCCAAAAGAGATTTCATGTCGATGTGTTTAAGCGAGCGCGATTAGGAGCGCATTTCTGTTCCCCATTTTTCCAATTCTTCGGCGCTCCAAAGCTCTGGAAAAAATACCACTTGTTGTTGACGTGGCGGTAAATATTGTTGCCAATTGGTGCCGCCGGTTGCCTTGATCACTTTTGGCTTGTTTTCCAGGTAGCGAACCGCCGAGCGCAGGTGCGCCAAACGCCAGCCTACGTTGATTTTATGATCGTATTCGCGGAGTAAGTGGCGGATTTTCTCAGCCGCTTCCGCACTTGGTCGTAATTGTAGGTAGCATTGCCAAAGGTTGGACTGCGCCGTTGATTTTGCCAGTTCCTGGAATTCATGCGCATATTTTTGTTCAAATTGGCGGAGCGTCAAGGTTTTTTTACCACTGGCCAATTCTGTCGCCCCCGAACGCCAATACAAACCTTGATACAAATCTGCGATCGAGTGATCGGCTTGAAGTTCATCCCTCAAGGAGGTATGAACCAAGCGGTGCAAATCAGTACTCCAAATCTCGATTTTCCTAAACTGGCCAGATTGAAAACCGCTGGAAGGCAACAAACTCATCCGAAATTGTAAAAACTCATCCCGATCCATGCCATTGACCATCACTCCAAATGAATCAACCAACATACTGGTATAGCGATTAATCCGCTCCAATTGTCGGATAAACAGTGCTTCGCTGCGTTCGGCGCTGCTGCTGAGTTGTTCGATGGCTTGCAGGATCAACTTGAAGTACAGCTCCGTAATTTGGTGGTAAATGATGAAGATGTTTTCGTCGGGAAATGAAGTCTTTGGGCGTTGTAAACTGAGCAAAGTATCGAGATGGATATAGTCCCAATAAGTCAGGTAATCGGCATAGAGCAATCCATCGAGGTAGGAAAGCATATCTTGTCCCATCACGCCGTACTTTTCTTCCAGCTGATCTAGGCGCTCAAGTATGTCGTGTGTGAGTTTCATTAAAGGACGATTTTAATGCCAAGATAAACCATTATTAGGCAAAGAATCACACTTGCGCTGATATAAATCAAAGCCAACAGAGGGCTAGGGCCTTGCAAAAGTTTTAATGTTTCGTAGCTAAACGTAGAAAAGGTGCTCAGTCCCCCACAAAAACCCGTCATGAGCAGAACTTGGAAATTGGGTCGCAAGACACCTTTGGTTGCCAGTCCGGCAAGCACGCCGATGATAAGACCGCTGACGATATTGATGATCAAGGTAGCCCAAGGAAATTGATGCGTGTAAAGCGATAAAGACCTGCCCATCGCATAGCGACACATGCTACCGATACCCCCTCCGATAAAAACCCAAAAATAATTGTTTATCATCCTGAAGTAAGCGCTGAACTGTTTTGCCTTCGGCGGTTCGTTGCCTGTTGAAGCAGGTAAGTCGCGCCCAGCGCGATACCAAAAATGAGCAGCAGCAACCAGTGTGGATTCAAATAACGGTGTGCACTGAAGACAAAGCAAATGAAGAAGATATTGACAAAAACAAGAATACCCGTTGCTTGCATGTGCGAACAACCAAAATCAATCAACAAATGATGGATGTGTCGGCGGTCGGGTTTGAAAGGAGATTGTCTGCGAATGATGCGGGTGGTAAAAACCCGCAGCGTGTCAAAAAACGGTACAATGATGATCCCAATAGCGACTACTGGTCCTCCTGAAAAACGGTAAGGACTTATGGCCGGGAGGTTGTTGTTCAAATCGATAAATTTGATCACCAGAATAGCACAAACCATACCGATAAGAAGGGCACCCGTATCACCCATGAATATTTTGGCAGGAGTATAATTATAACGCAAAAAAGCCATCAAGGCTCCAGCGTTGGCAAAAGCGAAAGTAGCGAATTCAATGCGGTTGATTAAAAAAAACCAGCATCCAAGTACGCCCATGCTGATGGCCGCTATGCTACCAGCAAGTCCATTGATGCCATCGATCAGGTTAAAGGCATTGGTGATCACCAAAATGGTAAAGATGGTAACCAATGGATAGATCCAAGCCGGCAACCAATCATAAATACCAAACAAGCCATAAAAGCTGTGAAGCATAATGTCAGATTTGAGCGCCAAAATCGAAGCAGCCAGCACTTGGGCAACCAATTTCTTGGATGGTGATACGGGGGAGATGTCGTCCTTTACGCCGATCAAAAAAATGATGATAAAGGCACAAAGAATGTACTGTAGGTTGCTGAAGTCTTTAAAAGGTGTCCATAAAGTGATCGAAAAAATACTACCGGAAAAAATGGCTACCCCGCCCAAGGAAGGCGTGCGGATTTCATGGGAACGCCGTTCGCCAGGCTCGTCCACCAAGTTTTTTTCCAATGCGATTCTAATGATAGACGGAATGGCAAAGTAACTGAGTGTAAATGCAGTGACAAAACTGAGGAAAATAAGAACCATGAGGCTACTTTTAGGGTTTGCGGAAAATACCAGACAAACTTGCTATAGACTCTTTTCCTAGGGAAAGGTTTACAGAATTAAAAGTTAACGCAGCATAGCCCGAATCAAATATACCTTCAATTGATTTGATTCAGTCAGCGCGTTTTTAACTCTCTAATCTACAGCGTTCAATTGTAAAAATAGTAGTAAAAATTATAAGATCAAAGTACAGGAATGACTTTTCAAAATTCAGAATCATCAATTTGATCCAGCCAAGCCTTCACTTCAATCGCTAGTTGTTCTACTACGCCAGGCTCAAAAGGCGAAATAACGCCGCCTAAATCCGTTAATTCCAAAAAGGATTGACTTCCGCCAGCTTTACAAAGCCCCAAATAAGCATTCCAAGCGGCTTGGTGATCTTGGTTGTCTTGTTTCCAATACTGCATGGCGCAAATCATGGCCAAAGCATAATCAATGTAATAAAAAGGCGAGTTAAAAAGGTGGCTTTGACGTTGCCAAAATCCACCGTTTTGTAAAAAAGCATTGTCTTCGTAGTTGCAATGCGGCATGTATTTTTTCTCGATGGCTTTCCAAAAACCATTGCGCTCGGCGGGAGTTGCTTCAGGATGTTCGTAAACCAGGTGCTGAAACTCATCGATGGCCACGCCGTAGGCCAAAAACGAAACATTGCTGGCCAAGTGGTTGAACTTATATTTTTCACTGTCCTCTTCAAAAAAGAGCGGCATCCAGTTCCAAGCAAAAAACTCCATGCTCATGGAATGGATCTCACAAGCTTCATAAGTAGGCCATTTGTACTCGTCCAATTTGATATGACGACTAGAATACACTTGAAAAGCATGGCCGCATTCATGGGTTAGTACGTCGATATCGCCACTGGTGCCATTGAAATTGGAAAAAATATAGGGTGCATTGTATTTTTCAATAAAAGTAGCGTAACCAACCGGCGCTTTACCGTCCTTGTTTTCCAGATCCATCAACTGAGAAGTACGCATGAAATCAAAAAAATCATCCGTCTCCGGCGAAAGTTCCGAAAACATTTTAGCAGCTTGATCAACAATCCAGGCAGTATCGCCCTTTGGAGTAGGGTTGCCAGAACGGAAGCGAAAATCGATATCGTAATATTTTAGGGTATCCAATTGCAAGCGTTGGCGTTGGCGCTCGTACAACTCTTGGGCAAGAGGAACCATGTATTTGGCGATGGAGTCGCGAAAAATAGCCACTTTTTCGGCATTGTAATCGCTGCGTTTCAGGCGATCATAAGCCAATTGTACAAAATTTTTGTAACCTAGTTTGACCGCAATTTGATGCCTGACCTTTACCAATTGATCATAAATACCCTCAATGGCTACTTGGTTTTCGGAGAAAAAATTCCATTTTGCCGACGAAGCCTTCTGGCGGGTTTCGCGATCGGCATTGGTTTCCAGCAAATGGATGGAAGACAGGTTGTAGGTTTCCCCATCCAGCTGAATCTGAGCCTGAGCCTTCAGTTTCATGTATTCGCTGCTCAAACGGTTTTCCTCCTGCAAGTCCTCTAAAATAGCTGGGCTAATCGTTTTGCGATTGAGCTCAGCGATGCGGAACAGCTGCGCGCCCCATTTTTTTTCCAAATCTGCTCTAAACCGAGCAGCCAGGATCTTTTCATGAAACTGGCTGTTGAGGGATTCAAAAGTAGGCAGGTGCTGATTGAAAAAATTATGCTCCTCCTCATAAAAAGCATCCCGGGTATTGATGGTATGCCGGATGTGGGCAATGTTGTACATGGACAAAAAATCCCCGCGCAGAACATTGATGGCATCAAAACAGGCCATTTGGGAGACAGCAGATTCTGCCTGCTCAAAGTCTTTAAGCAATTGGCTGATATCTTCGCTTAAAGCAGCGATATTGGGTCTTGTGTACTCAAAGTCTTGGAAACAAATGAGTGCTGAAGTTGCTGGAGGTGTTGCTACCATTGGAATAAAGTTGTTGCGTACTAGGGTTTAAGAAGTTGAGTAGTGGAATTTCGCTTACTTTTCTTTATATAAAACTCTTTTACGCAAAAAAAGTTAATTCAAAAATCATTTGGCAATATAAGTATTTCATTCATTGATCACTTAAGGCATCTTGTATTCTTTTTTTATTTTTGCAAAATGGATGTTAAAGAACAGATAGACATGGAGCGTTTGCCGCACCACATTGCCATCATCATGGACGGGAATGGGCGCTGGGCCAAAGAACATGGCCAGCCGCGGGTGTTTGGACACCGGAGCAGTATTAAAGCTGTACGGGATACGATCGAGGCGGCAGCGGAGTTGGGAGTAAAATATCTGACTTTGTACGCATTTTCGACTGAAAATTGGAGCAGACCCAAGTTCGAAGTCGATGCCTTGATGTATTTGTTGGTAGAAACCCTCAACAAAGAGATCGCCACCATGAACAAAAACAACATCCGCTTACAAGCCATCGGAGAGATCAATCTGTTGCCGGAATCGACCTACAAAGCCTTACTCAACGGCATTGAAACCACCAAAAACCATACTCGAATGACGGTGGTGTTGGCGCTCAATTACAGCGGTAAATGGGAAATTCTGCGTGCTGCCCGTAATTTGGCTACGCAGGTAAAAAACGGAGAACTGGAAGCAGACCAAATTGACGATGCTGTTTTTTCCAATGCCTTAGCAACCAGCGGTATGCCCGACCCCGAACTGCTGATCCGCACCAGCGGCGAAAACCGCCTGAGCAACTTCCTTTTGTGGCAGTTGGCTTATGCGGAGTTCTATTTTACCCCCGTGTTTTGGCCTGACTTTCGCCGGCAGCACCTCTACCAAGCCATCGTGGATTACCAGCGTAGGGAACGAAGATTTGGAAAAACCGGTGAACAAATGGCCAAATAGCTCAACTCATGAAACCAGAAACCTTGGCCATCCGCGCCACCCATTATACCGATCAAAATGCGCGCGCTGTAACGCCGCCCATTTCCCTATCCACCACCTTTGAACGCGATCCTGATGGAACTTTGTCTGGCGGGTTCATCTACACCCGCACCGACAACCCCAATCGACAACAACTAGAATATGCTCTGGCTGCACTCGAAGGCGGCCAACACGGATTTGCTTTTGCTTCCGGTATTGCCGCCATCACTGCTGTTGCCCAATTGCTGCACGCTGGCGACCATATTGTAGCCGAAGATGGCATGTACAACGTAGCAAAATTCCTACTCGAAGAAATATTTGGCCCCTTCCAGATTCAAGTCACGTATGTAGACATGAGCGACTTAGCAGCAGTAAAAGCCGCTATACAGCCCGATACCCGTTTGATCTGGATGGAAAGTCCCACCAACCCCTTGTTGAAAATCACCGATATCAGGGCCGTAACCGCCCTAGCCAAACAACGCAGCATCCTTACCGGATTGGACAACACTTGGGCTACGCCCGTACTCCAACAACCCCTATCCCTAGGCGTCGATATCGTCCAACATTCTACCACCAAATACTTGGGCGGGCACAGCGATGTCCTGGGCGGCGCGCTTATCGTCAATGACGACGCTTTGGCCACCCGGTTGCGGCGCATCCAAACCCTAACTGGCGCAGTTCCTTCCCCATTTGATTGCTGGTTGGTGAGCCGCGGCATCAAAACCCTGCCTTTGCGCATGCGCGAGCACTGCGCCAACGCTCAAAAAATAGCCGAATTTTTGACTACGCACCCACAGGTACACAGTGTACATTATCCCGGCTTGCCCACCCACCCAGGTTACGCCACCAACCAAACTCAAATGCGTTTGCCAGGCGGTATGCTTTCCTTTCAAGTCTATGGCGGTCATGCTGGCGCGGCCAGCGTTCTGTCCAAAGTGCAATTGTTTACCCGGGCCACCAGTCTAGGCGGAGCAGAGAGCCTGATCGAACACCGTCGGCCAGTGGAAGGTGCCAACAGCATCACTCCGGAAGATTTGCTTCGCGTATCCGTAGGTTTGGAACATACTGATGATTTGATAGCCGATCTGGCGCAAGCTTTATCTTTTTCCTAATTGTCCTTGCATTCAGCACAGGTAATTGTTATCTTTGCCGCCATTATTGGCAAAATTGTTGTCAAGGTCCCTTAGCTCAGTGGTTAGAGCGTCTGACTCATAATCAGGGGGTCGTAGGTTCAAGTCCTACAGGGACCACGATTTACTCCTCCAATGCCTTGGTTTTCAATTAGGAGAAACCAAGGCGTTTTTTTCTTATGAGCCTTCAAAATACCCCTTGTTACCGGATAAAAAAATATTTCATTCCATCAATTCCCAATGCCCTCCTTTGGTTGATCCCTCATCAAGTTGTTTTTTTCATTCTTCAACCTTGCTAATTTTTTTTCAACTGCGCGGGTAGTAATTTCAATTATATTGGCAAGTTCTGGAGTGGCAGTGAAGCCATTTGATTTTATTAGCTCAAAAAATTTTCCCAAATTTTTTCTAACCTTTTTTTGAATTCGAGGCGAAAGCGGGGTAGATCACAGTCAAAACAGGTGTAAATAGCCCTGTGTTCTCGCATTCTCTGACCATTTTCAATATTCTCCTTTTGTACAAGTCTCGTTCTCTTGATCTCATAGCTAAAATATAGCGTTGTCCTTGGAATTCAACTTAGTAGGCCTTTAACCAGCTTTGCAGATTGAAGGGATACTAGAATACCTTTAAGAGCGAAGCTTTGACACGAATAGACGGAATAAGTATCTGGTAATTCAAAATCTCAACAATCAAAAAGGGTTAATAAAATACAAAAAGAAATTTATTTTTTATTATAAAACAATTTGTATTTTTGTGTTTTATAAAATACATGTGTAATGAGCAATCAATCAATTATTGCCGAAGAAAATCTATTCCATGATATCAAAGTATGCATTCAGCCTTTGTGCCGGAACTCCTTTCCGGACTATCGGCGCGTAAATAGGGAACGGAGTTCCGCAACACACGTGTCCCGGAACTCCGTTCCGGGCTTATTAAAAGTAGAAAACGCGGAACTCCGTTCCGCGGCACAAAATGCGGAACGGAGTTCCGCAACACTTAAAATAGGATGAGCAAAGAATTTTATCGTCGTTGTTTGCCTCATTGGCAAATCCCCCAAGCCACTTATTTTGTTACCTATAGGTTAGCGGGTTCTATTCCCAAAGCGGTTATAGAGCGGGTTAAGGCACAGTATCTTGCAGAGGTCGAGAAAGTGTCCCGGAACTCCGTTCCGGGCTTGCTTGGGGTGGAAAATGCTGAACGTGTGTCCCGGAACTCCGTTCCGGGCTTGCTTGGGGTGGAAAACGCTGAACGTGTGTCCCGGAACTCCGTTCCGGGCTTGATAAAAGTAGAAAACGCGGAACTCCGTTCCGCGACACAAAACGCGGAACTCCGTTCCGCGACACAACAACTCCAAAAAGAACTCACCGCCCTCCTAAAAAGAAAAAAATATGCTGCCCAAAAACGCCAGTTTAAAACATGGGATGATTTTTTGGATTCCAATTTAAACGAACCGCATTGGTTGAAACAGACAGCAATCGCCGAATTGAACATGGAGGCCATAAAATTTTACGACGGTAAGCAGTACCAACTACTGGCCTGTACGATCATGTCTAACCACATACATATTATGTTTAACTTACTGCTGCAAGCCTCAGAATTGAGTAAAGTGATGCAAGATTTAAAAAAATATACCGGATTGCATTCCAACCGATTGTTGGGCCGGAAAGGGCAGTTTTGGGAAGAAGAAAGTTATGATCATATTGTTCGGCATAACGAATTTGAGCGGATACTTGCATACATTGTCAATAATCCAGTGAAAGCAGGCTTAATAGATACTTGGGATGCATGGCCTTGGACGTTTTGCCATGAATCGCTGCGGTAAAATGTGTCCCGGAACTCCGTTCCGGGCAAACGCGGAACTCCGTTCCGGGCAAACGCGGAACGGAGTTCCGAGACACAACGCGGAACGGAGTTCCGAGACACAACGCGGAATGGAGTTCCAGGACACACAACTTATTCAGGTAATGTAATGTTGAAACCCTGCCCCAGAGGCATTACAAATTTATACATGAAAACCCGATTTTGGGGCTATTTAAACACCCTCAACACCCACTACCATGCCAGAATTACCCGAAGTCAATACCTTCCAACGCTATTTTGACGCAGCCGCACTTCACCAACGCATCGAGGAAGTAGAAGTACACGACGAAAAAATCATCCGCAACCTCAGCGGAGCCGACTTTGCCCAGCACTTGCAAGGACGCAGCTTTACGGGCTCATACCGGCGAGGGAAGTACCTGTTCGGGAATTTGGACAACGGCGGTCACGTACTGTTTCATTTTGGGATGACCGGCGATTGGAACTATTACGCAGCAGGGGAGCCGCCTTCGCGTTTTGAGCGTTT
>JBBRGN010000099.1:0-15307 GCA_038240665.1 Chitinophagales bacterium
TCCGGTATTCGTACCCATCACTTTCGCCTCCTAAGTAATCCGAACCAAATTCAGGAAATTCATCGCGCAAGGCCATGTTTAAATTTTTTTACAACCCAATCGAGTTTGCAAATTTAACTATTTAAACTAATGAAGCAATCATACTATATTGCTGCGATTTACCACGATTCGGAAAAATAAACCCGCATTCAACATTTATCTAATGCAGCAACCCTTGTTTAAAATTCGGGAAAAAGGCAAGTTCGGCTTTATCAACGCTAGCGGCGAAGTCGTAATCGAGCCCCAATATTTCGAAGCGGAGGATTTTTACAATGGCTTTTCCCGAGTTCGGCTCAACGATAAACTCGTGCCTATTGACAGCATGGGTCGCCTGCTCCTCAAGCATTTTTTCAATTATGTGGGGCGGTATGAAGAAGGATTGGCACGCGCTCAATTGGTCACCCGTTGGGGGTTTATCGATTCCCGCGGCGATCTCGCTATTGATGTTCAATTTGAAGATGCCGGCGACTTTAACGAAGGTTTGGCTTGCGTACGGATGGATCGACGATACGGTTATGTCCAGTCCAGTGGCCAATGGCAAGTTGCTCCTAGCTACGATTGGGCTGGCGAGTTCAGGGATGGATATGGTCCGGTAGCTTGGCACCAAGGCTCGGGTTTTGTAGACAAAGAAGGAAACCTGGCCATCCAAACCGAATATGATAAGTGTATGCCTTTTCAGCAGCAAACCGCTACCATTCTTCATCAATTAAAATGGGGCTTGATCGATAAGAGCGGCGCGGTCATTGTAACGCCCTATTTTTCCTTTAAAGAAGGACTTTCCAATGGTGAATTTTTTGACGGGCTCGCCATTGTCATTGAACAGGGACTTTACGGATTTATTGATCAGGCCGGCGAAGTTCGGATTGTGCCGCAGTTTTATGGAGCCGGCGATTTTAGCGAAGGTCTAGCGCCAATACAACGCAACGGCGTTTTTGGGTTCATCAACAAAAAAGGCCAAGAAGTAATTGCTTGTTCTTTTGCCGATGTGGGCATGTTCTCAGAAGGTTTGGCAGCCGTAAAAGACAAAAACCATTGGGGTTTCGTCGATTTACAAGGTGAAATTTGCATCAACCCCGTTTTTCAACGTGTGTGGCCGTTCAAAAATGGCTTAGCCAAAGTCTCCAACAATCAAAGTCAAGGTTACATCAACCGCAGCGGCGAGCTGATCTGGCGAGAAAAAATATGGTATTGACGCCAATTGGTCTAGCGCGCCAAAATTTAGATCTCGGCCAGTACATCCCTATTTCCCTTTACTTTTTGGCCTATTGACACCTTTATATTGGCATCCAACGGTAAAAAAACATCTACCCTCGATCCAAATTTGATGAATCCAAATTCCTCGCCTTGTGCTACGGCATCTTGCTTTTTTACATAGCACTTGATGCGCCGTGCCACCGCGCCGGCAATTTGCCGAAGTAGAATGGATCGACCTTGGTCCTCGATTACGGTGGTGGTACGCTCATTTTCAGTAGAAGATTTTGGATGCCAGGCGACCAAGTACTTTCCAGGGTGGTATTTAGCATATGCAATCTTTCCGCCAATGGGTGCGCGATTGACATGTACATTAAGCGGGGACATGAAAATGGAAATCTGAATCCGAGCATCTTTGAAATACTCTGTTTCTTCCGTGTTTTCGATGACCACTACCTGCCCATCAGCCGGTGCATATACCCAATGGTTGTTGAGCGTAGGGATTTTCCGCACTGGATTGCGAAAAAATTGGACGATCAATCCAAATAGAACCAAAGATACAAGGGCTAAAAATGGTTGTGCCCAAGTCAAAAAATAATTGAGTAAACCCAATCCCACCAAAGCTAGGGCAATAATGAGAAATCCTTCCCGATGAAGACGCATGTTGTATTATTTGTTGTAACCAATCCAAAACAAATATGCAGCTGCAAATGGCAACATAAAGATAAAGGCATCAAACCGATCCATGAATCCACCATGACCAGGCAGAAGGCTACCGGAGTCTTTGATGTTTTTGCTGCGTTTAAATATCGATTCTACCAAATCACCAATTGCTCCAAAAACCACGACAATCAGCGCCAGCGCGATCCAATCTTGCCAGCGATAAACCTTTAATACCTTTTGCAAAGAAAACGCCACTACCAAACTCATGATGGCTCCGCCGAGGAACCCTTCCCAAGTTTTTTTAGGAGAAATTTTTGGGAACAACTGGGTATGACCAAAACGCGAACCAACCAGATAAGCGGCGGTATCATTCGTCCAGGTGAGTAGGAGCAAACTTAAAACTGCTTTGTTGGAAAAAGAACCGCCTAAAAAAGCCGTGGCATTCAATAGCGCAAAAGGAATCCCAATGTACAATACCCCCAGAAATATAAACCCCACCTGGTTAAAAGCCGTGGTATTTCCTTGGGAAAGCTCATACACAAAAGGCATAAAGAGTATCGGGAAAAAAGTCAGCGCAAATGGAATCTGACACTCCTCGGGCATCAGACCAAGGTTGACGGAACTGATCCAAAGATAGGGGAGCATTCCCAAACCAAGACCCATGGTTTGACGGAAAAAATTTTGTGGATTTTCTTCTGGAAAAGTAAGTCCCATAAACTCCCACAAACACATCGCAGCAACCAATCCAAACAGGAGAATAAAGGCGATTTTTCCGCCAAACACCCCGCCGAGCATCACCAGCACAAACACCGCTGCGGTCATGGCCCTTTGTCCTAATCCGCTGCTCATTGTACTCTGTTTTTGAACCATCGAGGTGCATTTATTCCAATCATCAGCACTACTGCCAAACCAAAAGCGACACTTGCCCAGTTGGGCATGGTAATTGGCGCATCCGGTTGCAGTTGTCCTGCTTTTTCACCGAGGTAATAATAAGCAACAACTTGCACCGCATTGAAAAAAAAGTGGGCTATAATCGGTGTCCAAAGGTTTTTTGACCAAAAAAACAAATAACCCAGACCCGCACCAAGTACCATCCGGGGCAAAAATCCGGCAAATTGAAAATGAATGGCGCTAAACAAAGCCGCCGTTATCCAAATAGCCAAAATGGGTCGACCAAAGCTTCGCTCCAATTGTTGTTGTACTACTCCCCGAAAAACCAATTCCTCGCCAATAGCAGGTACTACCCCTACTACCAGCAAATTGACCAGCAACTCCCAGGGGCTGTCCATCACCAGCAGCGCTTTTATCATGCGGGTAGCACTCTCTTCCATTTGTAGAAATCGAGCTGGAAGCGGCAGTTGTTGGTTCAACCAGTAGATGCCTTGAGCGAGGGGGAAAATACTTACCATTAAACTTACTCCAATGGCCATACCGATTAGAGTAGGACTTTTTTGTACTTTAAAATAGGCGAATACTGCTTTGCGGTAGTAGATCAGACCAACGCTTAACGCTCCGCCGGTAAATGCGCTAAGATGAGCCAAAAGGTTGGACCAGCGCAAAAAGTTGCGATTGCCAAAAGGGCTATCCTCCTGGGTATATTCCAATACGCCGCGTAAATCCAAGTGCTGGGCTTGTGCCAATCCCATGCTAAACAAACTTCCCAATGCCGAACCTACCAGCACCGTCAGTCCCAGGGTGATGAGGATTACCCAAGGCGATGCTATTTCGGGCGATTGCTCTAGGGGATCTTCATGATCAATTAAGGATGACTCCATACTTATTTTCGGCTAAATTAAGGAATATGACGCTATTAATACCTTACCATTTCTTAGACACTCTTCTTGAACAAATGCCCAGTTCTTAAGTTTATTGACCTCAACGATAGGTCAAACCTTTCGCCTTAGGTAAATTTTGGAACAAGTTCCTAAACATTTGTTTCTTTACGCTGATTTTATCAGAATAAAAATCAACCATGACCAGATTAAGCGTCAACATCAACAAAATTGCCTTGATCCGCAACTCCCGGGGAAGCAATATGCCTGACTTAGAGCAAATCGCAAAAGATTGTGAAGCTTTTGGTGCCCAAGGCATCACGGTGCACCCTCGTCCCGATGAACGGCATGTCCGTTTTAGCGACTTACCTCTACTTAAGGCGGTAACTACTACTGAGTTTAATGTGGAAGGCAATCCTGATGCGCGATTTCTGAAGGAAGTGATCGCCGTTCGCCCACATCAATGTACCCTAGTTCCCGATGGTCCACAAGCCTTAACCTCCGACCAAGGATGGGATACCGTTGGCTATCACGATTTTTTGACCGATGTAATTGGAGAACTAAAAGCCGTAGGCATTCGAGTATCCATTTTTGTTGATGCAACTGAAAAATTTGTCGAAGGCGCTAAAAAGGTTGGCGCTGATCGCATTGAATTTTACACGGGGCACTATGCCAAGGATTTTACCCAAGATCCCATTCGTGCGGTGGCGCAGCATGCCCGTTGTGCGCGTTTGGCGCAGGAACTGCATCTAGGTGTTAATGCAGGTCATGACCTCAATCTACTCAATCTTCAATATTACCGCCAACATGTGCCAGGGTTATTGGAAGTCTCGATCGGACATGCGCTGGTATGTGATGCCCTCTATTTTGGATTGCAAAACACCATTCAGATGTACCTAAGTAGACTGAAATAAAATGGCATGCTGATAAAAAATACGGCAATACAGGTAAGGAAGACAAAAGATAGACGGAGGAAATTTGCAGAAATGTTGCCTTTTTGCAGGTTTTTGCGATTTCCTAGAAAAAGGTTCGGTAAAAAATAAAAATAAAAAAAACCTAAAATAGTCAACAGCAAATACATTATAAGTTAATTAAAGATTAACTATTTTTACTTTGTGTAAAATTTAACACACAAAAGCACAGATTTTTTTGTGAAATTTGAGTTTGATTTCTACTTTAACGCGATCTTTTGAAAAGGCCTTCTTTTTTCTACCAAAAAAAGAATTTGCCAAATCCTGGCAGCATCCAAACGGTATTGGTCGTTATCAGGAAACCATCGATTGCTGAAAGTCCTTTTCCCATTCTGAACAAACAGAATTTGGTACATTATCCTAAGAACGTATTTGAACCTCAAATGAGGTCTGATTGATTTTTCTGACGTAATTTTTTAACATTAACTTAATTTTCTTCTGCCACGTCAGTTCTCTCTCAGTCCCTTATTCAAGATCTATCCCCTGCTTGGCATTTTGCTTGTGCAGGTATAGTATATGTTTACTTTTTTAGTATTTTTTACTTTGATCATCTAGCAAAAATGTATTTAGTATGAAAAAACACTTACTAGCGCTTACGTTGGTACTCTTTGCTGTGGTTAGCGCCATAGCTCAAAGAAGCATCAGCGGTAAAGTGACCGATCAGTCTGGCCAGCCCCTCATCGGCGCCAGCATTTTAGCTAAAGGTACAACTGTAGGAACCGTTACCGACGTAAGCGGTGCTTACAGCTTGAGTGTACCAGCTTCTGCTACCGTTCTTTCGGTTAGCTACACCGGTTTTAGTTCACAAGATCTTACCATTGGCGAATCCAACATCGTGGATGTTTCCTTGAAGGATGCTTCTACTACCTTGAGCGAATTGGTCGTTACCGGTTCTGGGGTTGCTACCAGCAAAGCCAGATTGGGTATTGCTGTTGAAACCATTTCAGCCAAGGATCTTCCTGCTGTACCTTCTGCATCCGTTGACCAAGCTTTGATTGGTAAAATCGCTGGAGCGCAAATCAGCTCTGGTAGTGGTATCCCAGGAGCTCAAGTTAGCATTTTGCTCCGCGGTATCAACTCCGTAAATCGCGGTACCACGCCGATGATTCTCCTTGATGGAGTACAAGTAGCTTCAACCGACTTAAATTCGTTGGATTTGAGCTCAATTGACCGCATTGAAGTGGTACAAGGTGCCGCATCAGCGTCGATCTATGGTGCTCAGGGTGCCAATGGGGTAATCCAGTTGTTCTCTAAAAGAGGTAAGGCTGGCCAAGTAAACATAGATTTCTCTTCGGGAATTACCAACAACACTTACCTCAACGTCGGTGGGTTGGCAAAGTCTCAGTTCCATGGTTACAAAACTGATGCCAACAACAATGTAATCGATAGCAAAGGCAATCCCCTTGCAGTTGATCCAGCTACAGGATTGTACACTGCTAACTTGATTTGGGCTAGTACAGACCCAACCAACTTGACCAACAAGCCTTATGATGCTAACTTGAAGTACGTTGACCACTTCAAAAAGTTTTTCGTACCTGCTAATACTTTCAACAACAGTGTAACCATTTCAGGTGGATCTGAGAACATTGACTTTAGTGTATCTGGCTCAAATAACCGTCAGTATTCCAACTTCAAAAACAACGGTTACAATGACCGTTCCAACTTGTCTTCCAATATCGGGGTACAGTTGGCTAAAGGTTTGCGATTCCGTAGTACTACACAGTTGGTACGTACCGAAAACACCATTAATGGTGATCAAAGCTTGATCTTTCCGATCTTCAATAGCCGTTCTTTTGCTGATTATGATACTAAGCTACCGGATGGAACTCCAGTAACTTATTTGGGGGATGCAGTGGGTGTGAACGGTAATAACCCTTTGTATACTTTGTATTACCGCAGTAATCGTGATCTAAAGACGGATATTGTCCAAAACTTCAACTTAAATTACAAATTTACCAAATTTGTAGAACTAGATGCCAAGTATGGCATCAACTATCAGAAAAGAGATTTTGTACGTAATGTACAAAACCAATCAGGCAACGTCAACTCAAATGAGTCTCAGGGTTTCGTAGGCTCTGATATTTCTCCAGATAACACTGGGGGCATTGATAAGTATGCTTATACCAAATCTTTTCAAAACTTCTTGGCAACGGCTTACATCCGTACTGATTTCAAGAAAGACTTTGGTTTGAATATCCCTATCACTACGTCTACTCAATTGACTTTTGACCACCGCAGACAGAAGAATACCGAATACGATGCTTCTTCTGCAGGGCTTCCTTCTTACACTCCTTACACTGGTTCTCAAGGTACCTCATTTAAAGTTACTTTTGACTACACCGAACCTTTCGTAACTTATGGTTTCTTAGTAAACCAGAAGATTGAATTTGGGGATATCGTAGGTGTTACGGGTGGAGTTCGCAGCGATTATTCTTCGGCTTTCGGTCGGGGTTCTAAGCCATTTACCTTCCCACGTGGTGACATCTATGTGAACGTAGGTAACATGAACTTTTGGAAAAATAGCGCCATCAGTGGGGTTATTCCGCAATTCAAATTGCGCGCAGCTTTTGGACAAGCGGGTATCCAACCCAATCCATTCGACCGCTATGTTACTTTGAGCACCCGTACCTTGGGTAACTCTAACGGATTCTACTTTTCTCCTGGTCAGAACAACCCTGACTTGGGCGTAGAAGTATCTAAAGAAACCGAAGTAGGTACGGACTTGAACTTCAACGTAGGCGGTAACGGCAGCAACTGGTTGAACAGCTTGCGTTTGTCCGCTACTTACTGGAAGCGTACTACGGATAACGCCATCTGGGACGTAAACGTAGCACCATCTGCCGGTTCAGGTACCTTGAAAACCAATGCGTTCTCTTTGGGTTCTTCCGGTCTTCAGGCTTCTTTGAATGCTAATGTTTTCCGCAGCAAGAAATTCAGCTGGGATGCAACAATCAACTTCACCAAGCAAACGTCACAGATCAATTCGGTGGTGGGTAACCAAGAAATCGTTATCATCTCCAATGCCGGTAGTACCAACTACGTGCTAAGAGGCGGCGAAAAAATTGGTCAAATCTACGGTTACTTGATGTTGAACGAGATCAACCAGAAAGATGCTGCGGGCAATGCTTACATTCCGGAGGCACAGCAAGCCAACTATACCTTGGGGAGCAACGGTTATGTGATCAACAAAGCCACCAAGTTCCCTTATGTAACTCCGGGTAAATACAGCTTTGGCGATCCAAACCCGCGTTTCAACTTGTCATTCATCAATAGCTTCTCTTACAGCAACTGGTTGAACGTATCTTTCCAAATTGACTGGATCAACGGCAACCACCTTTACAACCAGACCAAAGAATGGATGTACCGGGATGGTATCCACAGCGATTATGCGAAGCCATTTACCATTGATGGCGCTACTGGTGCTTGGACGGCGTTCTATCGTGGTGTTTATGCAGCGGTACAGCGTAACGGTACGAAGAGCTACTTCTACGAAGATGCTTCTTTTGCCCGTTTGCGTAATGTATCTATAGCGGTTGACTTCGCCAAGTTGACCAAAATGCCAGTTTTGAAAAGACTACAATTGGTGTTGGCCGGTCGTAACCTCGTGACCATCACCAAGTACACCGGTTTGGATCCTGAAATTTCTTCTGGTTCGGTGAACTCAGCTTGGGACCGTGGTACTGATCACAGTACCTTGCCTAACTTCAGATCTTACCAAGCAACCCTTAATTTTGGATTCTAACTTTAAATCGTTTAAGCAATGAAAAACATTAAAATATTTCTTTCTATCATCATGCTGTTGGGGCTCTCCGTTTCCTGTAAAAAGCAACTGGACATTTTGAACCCCAATCAGCCTACTACGGGTAGTGCCAATTCTGAGGCAGGCATCATCGCCTTGGCTCAAGGTGGGATTTACGTCAATGGTTTTCGTACGGTACAATACGGCGGTTTTCAAGGTACTTACTTTGGAGATCCCTGGGCTTACCACGAAATCATGGGTGATGTGTTGGCTGCTGAGGCTGCCAACCAGCGGATCAACGAAATTGGCTGTCCCAACTTCGTCATCACGGACAATGGCACCAAGATCATCAACCCCAACTCTCCTACGGATCAACCCTCCATGTTACGTCAAGTAAACATCAACGCCAACGCGAGTGACAATCCATTGTATTATGAGTGGGCTTACATGTACGGGATGAATACGGCTGCTAACAACATCTTGGCTTTAGCGGAAACAGTAACTTTTACCGGCGATGCTGCGGCTAAAAAAGCAGCCTTGAAAGCTTGGGCTTATTGGTGGAAAGGCTATGCCTACGCACACATCGGTTCTATCTACTATGCGGGTATCATCAACGATGCGCCTACTGGTACCAATAATAAGTATGTAAGCAAGGAAGACATCATCAAGGAATCTAACGCCAACTTCGACAAGGCGGCTACTGCTTTGAGCGGTGCAACTGCTGGCGGTGATTTTGGAAAAGTTGTCGGTCAATTGATTCCAGACTTTTTCCAAGTTGGAAAAGGCGGCGTCTTGACTCCAGACATGTGGAAACGCAACATCAATACGATGAAGGCGCGCAACATCCTGGTAAACACCACCACTGCTACCATGACTGCTGCTCAGTGGCAATCGGTCATTGATTTGACTACCAACGGGGTTAAGTCTACCGACTTTATCTTTACGGGTCGTTCCAATGCCAACGGTGACTTCATTGCTGCTACGGGTAACGTTCCTGCTACTTTGGCGGTAGGTGCTACCAATGTGGGCGTTTCTTACCGGGTAAGCGAGCGTTTTATCCAGGAATTCAAAACTGGCGACAAGCGTTTGGACAACAACTTCAACAACGGACCTGCTTCTCCTTGGATTGGCAACTCTGACCGCGGTAACGTGTTCAACACCCGTTGGGGTATGGTTGGCAATGGTAAAGGCATGGCTGGCGTCATTTTCTATGGCTCAAGAGACGTAGGCGCTTATGAACTTCCATTGGCTTCTACTTGGGAAGAAAATGAAACCATGAAAGCGGAAGCATTGATCAACACTGCAAAAATCGAAGATGGTTTGAAAGTGATCGATGCCATCCGTACTGCTCAAGGCGCAGGTCTTGCCGCAGTGGCCGGTACGAGCTTGAGTTTGGCAGCCGCTAAAGAAGAATCACGTAGAGAACGCCGCGTGGTGATTCCTTTCCGTGGTTTGTCTTTCTATGATGCCCGCCGTTGGGGTGTAATTGACGACATCAGCAAAGGTGGCGGTCGTACCAATGCAATTGTATTGGATAGAACCCCTACCTTGAATCTCAAGGCAACCATCAACTACAACTACTTGGATTACTGGGATGTTCCAGACAATGAGTTGGCTTATAACCAACCAGGTGCTGGTAGCGCTCCGGTAGTGAATCCGAAGAAATAATCAACGGATTATAACGAATATTTTAAAGCGGGTGAAGTTTTCTACGGAAGGCTTCACCCGCTCTTGTTTTTAGGGTTTCCAGATGTCGAGCCAACCTCATTGGTGCGGATGTTAACCAAATTTTAAAAAAATATTAAGTTTTTTTTTAAAAGAAGATAGTATTAAATTAATTGATAGTGAAGCTGTTATGTTTAGTAGGATGCTTAATCACTTTTATTGGCCATACTTCGAATGGTATTTATTTGGGAAATTTCGTTAATGTTTTTATTTTTGCCTTAATAGATTGTCATTTCAGCATTTTTTTGCCAAAAAAAATATAAAAATCAAAATACTGGGCAGCGCTTTGAAAATCATTGCCGTTGTTAAAAAAAAGTAAAGTGATTTTTGTGTTAGTCATAGTCCTTTTTCATTGCATGCCCAATTGCAATTTATTCATCAAGTTTCCAGCTTGTTCTTAGTATGGTAGGCCTTGTAGTAGGTACAGTCCAATTATAACAATATCGATTGATCTTGATTTTCAAAAATCGAGTTCGCCCCAAAAAATACTCGTTTTTTTACTTTGCGTGTAGCATATAAAGAAACGTTAAAAAAGCTTTGCAATTTTTTAGTTTAATAGTATTACTTCGATCATCTGGTAAAATGCTTTAGTATGAAAAAATTATTACTAGCACTTATGCTGGTGTTACTTGCAACCATTGGAGCAATGGCGCAAAGAACAATCAGCGGAAAAGTGACAGACAAATCAGGCCAGCCACTAATCGGCGCCAGCGTTTTGGTCAAAGGATCAACAACCGGCACCGTTTCGGAAGTGGATGGCTCTTATTCTCTTTCTGTTCCTGCCAACAGCAGCAGCAGTATTCTCATGATCAGCTACACAGGTTACAATTCACAAGAAATTACCTTGGGAGCATCCAATGTAGTTGATGCCCAATTGGAAGAAAATGCCCAGCAATTGAGTGAAGTTTTGGTGACTTCTATTGGTATCAAGCGCGACAAAAAGGCCTTGGGTTACTCGGTGACCAACCTTGCTGGCTCGGATCTTCAGCAAAGATCGGAAGTGGACCCATTGCGTGCGGTAGCGGGAAAGGTACCTGGCGTAACTATCACTGGTGGTGGTGGCGCTCCTGGGCAATCCACCAAGATCAATATTCGCGGTTTTTCTTCGCTTACAGGAAATACCCAGCCATTGTTTGTAGTGGATGGCGTTCCTTTTGACAACTCGGTCAACGCTAGCACCGGCGCCGCAGGTGGTACGCAGTACTCCAACCGTGGTTTTGACTTGGATCCCAACAACATCGAATCCATGACCATCTTGAAGGGTGCAGCGGCTTCAGCTTTGTATGGCTCTCGCGCTACCAATGGCGTGGTATTGATTACCACCAAAAGCGGTAGCAAAAATGCCCGCAAAGGTTTGGAAGTAACTTACAACGCTTCTTATCAAAATGAAAGGATTTCTGGTGTTCCGGAGTACCAAAACGTATACGGTCAGGGATCTTCGCAGAACTACAATGGTGGTTTCATCGGTAACTGGGGCGCACCTTTTGCGGATCAAGTAGATCGCATCAACGCGCAGTATGGCTACTCGCGTTATTCCAAGATCATTGAGCCTGGCTATGGCGAAGGCATTGTTCGTCACCCCTTGGTATCGACTGGTTATGCTGCGCCGCGTTATTCCAACGTATTTCCAGAGTTGTTTGAGGCAGATCCCAACAATGCTGGCGCTAAGCGCCCGATTGGCGTACCTTATCGTCCATATAACATCATTGATAAGTTTTTCCGCGCTGGTAACTTTGTGGAAAATTCTTTAAATTTCTCTGCTGGCGGTAAAGAAGGAAGCTTGAGTGCGGTGGTTTCTCGGATGAGCAATGACGGTATTGTACCCAACTCAAAATCGGGTCGCACCACGTTGAGTTTTGGCGGTAACTCCAAATTAGCCAATGGTCTCACCCTTTCCGGTAATGTCAACTATGTCAATACTAACCAATCTAACCCTCCAATCGGTGGATCGATCTTTGGTGGTAACTTTGGTAGCTCAGAAGGGTCAATTTTTACCCGTTTGTTCTACTTACCACGTAACTTTGACTTGACCGGGCAGAACCCAGAAGGTATTCCATACCCATTCGAAAATCCGGTAAGTGGAGACAACGTTTTCTATCGGGCTTTGGATAACCCACTTTGGTTGGTTAAATATAATAAATATACCAGCAACGTAAACCGCGTATATGGAAACTTGGCTTTAACCTATGACGTACGTCCTTGGTTGAACTTGACTGCCCGTGGAGGAATAAATACCTACAGTGAGGCGCGTAAAAATATTACTCGTGCAGGCGGCGTGGCAGATCCCAATGGCGCTGTATGGACAGATAACATCGTCAATACTGAGATAGATATGAACTACCTGATGACGATTACCAAAAAAATTACGCCAGATCTAGATTTTCGTTTGATCACTGGTTTCAACTGGAACCAACGGAGCTACAACGAAAATTTTGTCATTGGTGATGGTATTATTTCTACTGGATTGTACAAAACCGACGCTACCCAAACTCAGCTGGCTACTGAAACCATTCGCAAGCAGCGTTTCTACGCTGGATATGCAGACTTGCAAATCGGGTTTAAGGATTTCTTGTATTTGGGCGCTACGGCTCGTAACGACTTCTCGTCTACGCTGCCCAAAGAAAACAACAGCTATTTCTATCCAGGGGTAAATACCTCTTTCATCATTACGGATGCCTTTGGTATCAAGAGTAATACCTTTAGTTTTGGTAAATTACGTGCCGCTTTAACGCAGGTAGGTAACGAAGCAACACCCTACCGTACTACTACACCATATAACTTGAGAACACCATTTACCAGTGCTTCAGGTTCTTTGAATAACTTAGCTACTTTAGCCAATACTTTGGGTAACAATACCTTGGTAAACGAGTTGACCACGGAGTTGGAATTTGGTGCTGATTTGCGTTTTTTGCGCAACCGCATTGGCGTTGACATCACTTGGTTCAAACGTAACTCTACCAACCAGATCACGCAGACAACAGTACCCGGTACTTCAGGATTTACCCGTGCCATCGTAAACGCTGGTGAAATCCAAAACAAAGGTATTGAAATTGCTTTGAACATCACGCCCATCAAAACTGCTGGCGGCTTTGAATGGAACACCACCTTCAACTTTACCCGCATTCGATCTTTAGTAGTTAACGCTGGTGAAGGCGGCGATATCTTTGTAGGAGGATTTGGCTCGACTTTAGGTACTATTCACCGTACCGGTCTTCCTTTTGGTCAAATTTTTGGATCACAAAACGCACGAACTCCAGAAGGAGATCTGTTGATTGATAAAACTACTGGCCAAACGATTCCATTGGCGCGCGCGCAAATTATTGGAAATCCAAATCCAGATTTCAACCTGAGTTTCATCAACAACTTCTCTTGGAAAGGTTTTTCTCTGAATGCGCTGGTTGACTGGCGTCAAGGTGGCGATATGTACCTCACCACTGCAGGTTCTTTGCTGCTGCGCGGACAGTTGAAATCAACGGAAGATCGGGAAGCTGTTCGGGTTATTCCGGGGGTCTATGGCAATCCGCAAACTTTTGCGGCGCTTAAAAATGAACAAGGCAACTACATCCGCAACACCACGGGGATGACCGCTTTCGATTACCACTTCACCAATGGTTTTGGTGCTTATGGTGCTGACGAAGTCAACGTTTTCGACATTACCACCATCCGACTACGTGAAGTAACTTTAAGCTACCAAATTCCTAAAAAGCTGTTGGGAAAAAGCCCAATCGGCTCGGCCAGAATTTCTGTATCGGGACGTAACCTTTGGTGGAGAGCGCCAAATATCTTGAAAGGAGTTAACCAAGACCCTGAAGTATTGGCGGAAACATCAGCTTCCAATGTACAGGGGTTTGAATATGGCAGTTACCCAACGACGCGTCGATTGGGGGTTAACTTGTCCGTGACATTCTAAAATAGGCACGGTAACTCTTGTTGAATTTGCAGGATGCGCTTTTGTTGGTAAAATCCATTGTTTGCTGTACCAGTAAACAATGGATTATTAGCCAAGCGATTCCATTTTTGATCAATTTTTAAAGCATGAAAAAAATGAAATATACAACCAAACTGCTCTACGCTTTTCTTTTGGTTTTTGGATTGAGCAGTTGCGGGGATTTGTTTAATCTTGATATTAATACAGATCCCAACAACCCAGCAAAGGCGTCTTCTGACCTTTTGTTGTCGCAATCAGAGATCAACTTAGCCTATACTTTCAATGGCCTAAGTGCCAATTCTCAAGGGTTTATGGGGCTAATTGACAACTATTCTCGGTGGAACATTTCTCAAGGTGATTTTAACGGTACTTGGCGCAGCATTTATTCAGACTTGTTGAAGGATTTGGAAGGCATCATTGCCGCCAACCAAGGTGAAACTGGTAGTCCGCAATACTTAGGCATAGCGCAATTGTTGAAATCTTTTGTTGTTGTGAACTTGGTGGACTTTTTTGGTGATATCCCCTACAAGGAAGCTTTACAAGGTGATGCGGCGACCTCCATTAAAAATCCAAAATTTGATAAGGACAAGGAGGTGTATGACGCCATGTTTGTTCTTATTGATCAAGGAATTGCCAACGTTACCAACGCTCGTAACCCTGTTGCGATCAATGGGGACTTGATCTATGGAGGGAATGTTTCCCGTTGGGAAAAATTTGGTAATACCCTTAAATTTCGCATGTACCTCACCACGCGCTTGGTAAACCCCAATGCGAAAGCGGAACTCGAAAAGTTGATTTCGGCTGGAAAACTGATCACTGCCGAAACAGAAGATTTTACGTTTACATTTAGCAAAACGATTGCTCCTGATTATCGCCACCCTTGGTATCAGGCTGCTTATACTGGTCCCAACGGATTTACCTACATTTTGCACCAAGTAATGGTCGAAATGTTGGACAATGGCGACCCACGTTTTCCTTACTATTTCCGCCGCCAAACCAAGAAGATTTTGGATCAAAACAACTCTTCTGACCGCGGTACTACGCCTTGTACTCAAACGGCGGGTTGTACTTTTGGTTACTTGGTATTGAATCCTACCATCATTGATCGTTTGTACACTGCAAAAGGTTTAACTTTCTCGACTGCCGCTAAAGATTTTCTTGCCGGTTTATTTGGTCGTGACCGTGCTGACCCAGCTGGTGTTCCTCAGGATGGAGATTTCCGTACCTACCCTGGTGTCTATCCTGCTGGCGGTTATTATGATGTAGCAGCTCCCGCACT
>JBBRGN010000100.1:0-15291 GCA_038240665.1 Chitinophagales bacterium
ACTACAATTTATTTAATCGATTTTATGTTCATTTATTATTATTGAGGCGAACAAGTCTTACCCGCAACTAACGACTAAGTAAAAACCCGCATTGCGTCTTTTTACTTAGTCGTTAGTTGCGGGTAAGTTCGCTTAGTCCGCAGGTCATTTTCTTTCGTCTAAGTGGTTTATCTACGCAGTACTGTAGTTCTTTCACTAGCTAATATAGCAAATGATTACATAACTTACAAGTAATCATCTATTAAATTTTTAAGTCATCAATGGGGCTTTTGATTTTTGATTCAAATTTCCTCTCTCCTCTAAAATGGGAGCGCATTATTTCATTCCTAAGAATCCGATCTGAGAAATATCGGCCAGTAAATTAAAATATTTGAGGTGTTCGCTCTAATCGTTCTATGTCTTGATTGAATGAGAACTCCATTATTTATTAAAGGTTATGAGTTATGAACTATAGGTGAAATGAAATTGCTGCTAATGCGCTACAGCTTGCCGAAGTTCCGAAAAGTAATGGAGCGAAGCAAGATCTTTTTTCGAAATTCCACCCTCTTTGTTACACTAAACCCACAGTAGCCATGTCGTAAATGGTGACATTTATTCCTTCCCACCCAACAACTTCCGTACCCCCAACGCAATTTTTTCAAACTGCATGTTGGCGTTGTTGCTCAATATGATGATGGTTTTATCGGCATCAATGAAGCGGATGATTTTGGTTTTATAGCCTGGATTGTCGCCATTGTGTTGAACGATCGCGCCAAGGACGGCGTCGCGCCCAGTTTCCCACCCAAAACCGTAATTCACTGGCGTTTTTCCATCGTTGAGTACACCGGAAGTAAAAGCATTTTTTAAGGTTGTTTTTTTAACCAATTTTTCGCTGTACAAAGCGCGATCCCATTTTAGCAAGTCTTGAGCCGTAGAACTGATTCGGCCAGGACCTTTGCGATTGCCCAACCAAATGGTATAATTGGACGAAGGAAAGGAATCAGCGCGGACGTAGCGTTTTTTGTCCTCAACGTATACGTGTCCGAGCGCAAAATTGCTCAGCGCTGCTTTCTCGGCAAGCGTACGGATGTCGGTGTTTCTCATTTGCAGTGGCTGAAAAATGTTTTGCCGACAAAAAGTGATAAAATCTTGTCCGGTGACCTTTTCAGCGATACTCGCCAATAATACATAGCCCGTATTGCTGTATTCATATTTTTCACCGGGCGCAAAAGAGCGCGGCGGTGCATACCGGTTGAGGTATACAAGGATGTCTGCATTGCCAGCCACGTTGGATTTGTCCCAATGCTGATCCATCACGGCTTGGTAATCGGGTAGTCCGCTGGTATGGGTAAGCAAATGGCGGATGCTAATGCCTGAGTAGGGGGTGACCACGTATTTTTCCACTAAATCATCGTATTGCAACAAACCTTGCTCCTGGAGCATCATGATAGCCATGGCCGTAAATTGCTTAGATACCGATGCCAGCTCAAAAATATCGGTCTTCAAAAGTGGGGTAGAGGTAGCAAATTCTCGGTAGCCAAAGGCTTGTTCAAATTTTATTTTTCCGTGATCAGCCACCAGAATCACCCCGCTAAAGGGCTGTTCGGGGGATGTCTCCTTGCTGATTACCTCTTGAACGGCTTTGGCAAAATCGACTTGAGAAAAACCTGTTGCCCCAAACCCCAATAAGGTAATGGCCAATAAAAAATGCTTTAAGTAAATCATTCTGCGGTGTTTGAATTTTTTTCAACGTATGAAAATATTGGATAAAGTCCCTCTAGCGCTCCAATTTCTATTGCAAGGTCAACCTAAAATGATTTGATCCAATACCGCTGCGGCTTTTTCCAACTGCGGAATTTTACCTACGTCCAACCAAATATCATTCTGATGAGGGTAAGCTTTAATGGATTCGGTATTTGCTGCTTTAAGATAGGATTCTATGATCGAAAAAACAGAATTTGCCTCGGAAAGAGCAGTAAAAAAAGCCGGGCTAATGACTTGCACGCCGCTAAATGCCCAATCTTGTAGTCCGGCGGTGTCGAGCGCGCGTACGAGGCGTTGTTCTCCGGTTTTTTCATTGCGCCAACCCCTTAACTGCCCCTGCGCATCAAAAAGCAAATAACGGGAAGAGCTGCGTTGGCGAACGGCTAAAGTAGCCAGGTTATTGGAGTTCAAATGGGTTTGGTAAAAAGCGCCAAGATCCAAGTTGGTGATCACATCGGCATTGAGTAAAATAAATGGCGCATCTTGAAGAAACCAAGCTGCTTTTTTCAAGCCTCCGCCTGTATCCAAAAGCAGATCTCGTTCATCGGAGATGGCGATTTCGATACCGAAGTTTTGGGTTTTTGCCAAAAAATCCAAAATCTGCGCACCAAAATGGTGGATGTTGATGATGATTTGGGTACAGCCGTAGTGCTTTAGCCTCCGGATGGCAATCTCCAACAAAGGAATGCCATTGATGGGGACCAAAGCCTTGGGAATCTCGTTGGTAATGGGCCGCAAACGAGTTCCCAGACCCGCCGCGAAGATCATTGCTTTCATGTTGGAAAAACGGTTTTTTACGAGGGCAAGATAGTGTAAAACGGTAATGCTGGAACAAAGAAATTCACTTAGCTTTGAACTTCTTATTGAACAGATCTAAGCACATGAAACCAAATTGGATTTATCGGGTCGTTTTGTCTCCTTTTGCCTTGTTGTACGGGATGGGTGTTACTTTTCGCAACCTTCTGTACCAGACCAAATTGATGAAATCGGCACGATTCAGCTTACCCGTGATCTCGGTAGGCAACCTCTCTGTAGGCGGCGCGGGAAAAACGCCCCACATCGAATACTTGATCAATTTACTCAGCCATTACCTCAATGTGGCTACGCTGAGTCGGGGTTACAAACGCGAAACCACGGGTTTTTTGCTTGCCGAACCCGATATGAACGCCAAAACGATCGGCGATGAACCGCTACAATACAAACGAAAATTTCCGCAAATTGAAGTGGCGGTTGCTGAAAATCGGGCTTTGGGTATTCCTCAGTTGGTCGCTGCCGCCATTGATACCCAAGTCATTTTACTCGACGATGCTTTTCAGCACCGGGCAGTTACGCCCGGCTTGAATATCATGCTGACGGAATACAGCACGCCATTTACCAGCGATTGGTTGCTTCCTGCCGGTCGATTGCGCGAATGGCGTTCGGCTTATCAGCGGGCAGATGTTATTGTTGTCTCCAAATGTCCGGCGCAGATTTCCGACGCTAATCGCGATCGACTTTTAAAAGCGATCAAACCTTTGCCTTACCAGCAAGTTTTTTTTACCTACTATGCCTATGAGCAGATGTACTACCTCTTCAATCGGGGGTATCAGGGCGTTTTGGACAAAAATACCGATGTGTTGTTGCTGAGCGCCATTGCCCGCACCGATTACCTGATGGATTATATCGAAACCCAAGCCGCTTCGGTCATTGGGATGGAGTTTGAGGACCACCATTACTTTTCGGAAGATGATTTGGCGCGGTTGAATGTGGCTTTTTTGCAAATTAAGTCCACCCAAAAGCTGATTTTGACCACCGAAAAAGACGCCATGCGTTTGGAATTGCACCGTGCTTACCTGCAAGAAAAACAATTGCCTATCTTTGTCTTACCGGTTGTGGTGCAATTTCATTTCGATGATACCGAACGCTTCAACCATTTGGTTAAAAACTATCTACTCAACTTTAAGGTCTGATTGTGAATTTAATTCAGTCTTTGTTATACCGCTTCCTCAAATTCCTGGTCATCATCCAGTTCAATATCTACTACTCCCGGACGTTGACCTTGGGTAAAAAAAACTTGCGCTTGTTGGGGCCTACCATTGTGGTCTCCAATCACCCAAGCACCTTGATGGACATTTTAAATGCGGGGCGTAAGGTCAAAGCTCCTTTATACTTTCTTGCCAATGCGAGTATGTTTAAAGGTCGTTTTGCTGGGCCTTTTTTTCATTTTTTGTACTGCATTCCAGTCGAGCGACCATACGATACTGGTGGTAAACCCATCAACAATGAAGATGCTTTTTTAAAATCATTTGAGCATTTAGGAAAAGGCTTACACCTCTACATTGCACCCGAAGGAGGGAGTTATACCGGCCGAAAACTGTTGCCATTAAAAACCGGCGCGGTGCGCATCGCTTTGGGTGCCGAAGCGCACAATAATTTTCAGCTTGGCGTAAGGATATTGCCCATCGGGTTGACTTACAGCAATTTAAAAAATCCTTTTCGCAGCGAAGTATTGATCAACGCAGGGGAACCCATTGACATCCGGGAATTCGCCGATCATTATGCGGCTGACGATCGGCAAACCGTGCGCGAGGTTACCGATCTCTTATACGAACGCATAAGTCAACTTATGGTGATCACCCAGGACGAACGCCAGGATCAGTTGCTGTACCAAATAGAAGAGATCTTGCGCAATCACTATGACATTTCTCAGGAAGGTGCCTATCACCGTAGTCGGAAGCTGGCAGAGAAATTGAAGCAAATGCAAACCAATACCCTGGATGACTATGAAGCTTTTTTGGCCAAAGTAGCCGCCTATTTTCAGCAATTGGAAACAACCGGCGTAACCGAGCAAAGCATTGCCGATATTGCGTTAAAAAAAGTTGGCTTGGGTTTTCGAATGGGAGTATTGATTTTTTCTGCCCCTATTTCCACTTATGGCATGATCAATAATGCTTTGGCTTTTGGGGTGCCCTACTTTTTGTCGAAGCAGATGAAAATGATCATCGAATACAAGGCAATGCTGGAAGCTTTTTTGGGTTTGATTTTCGTTCCATTTTTTTACGCGCTACAAACCTGGCTGTTAAGCTTTTGGGTGTCCCCGTTTTGGTGTATGGTCTATCTGATCAGTTTGCCATTGACCGCTATAAATCCTTGGATGTGGCAATCGGTGTCAAAAGAAGTAGCCAGTCATCTTTATTTAAGGGTTCAGCCTGAACTTAAGCAAACATTACTTTTGCAACGCAGTAGCATTTTTGATGAGGTGATAAAAATTATGGGATGAGTTGGCTTGGACTGTTTGTGGGGCTTATGGCAATGGGTACCTTGGTTCAAATCGCTTTTTGGTTGTTGTTGTTTTCCAAAGTTCATCGACATCGAGATCCACCCCTTGATCAACAAAAAACGGCCCAATCGGTCTCAATCATCATCTGCGCACGCAATGAAGCAGAAAATTTATTTAAAAATTTACCCCGTTTCCTCAACCAAAACTACCCTTTGTACGAAATAATTGTCGTTGACGATGATTCGAGTGATAAAACAGCAGATGTAGTCTTGGATTTTCAAAAGAAAAATTCGATCTTGTCAATCGTTCGCATTTTGGATAAAAAGCAAGCAGGCAAGAAAGCTGCTTTGATTGCTGGAATTCAAGCCGCAAGGCACGAAATTATCCTGCTCAGCGATGCAGATTGCTACCCAGCAAGTCCCAATTGGATCTGGCACATGCAAGCTGCTATCCAAGAGCCCATTCAGCTAGGGCTAGGTTTTAGTCCTTATTTTTTTCAAAACGGTTTTCTTAACCGTTTCATTCGATTTGAGGCCATCTACACTGCCGTTCAATACTTCTCCTTCGCTTTAGCGGGTATTCCTTACATGGGAGTAGGTAGGAATCTTATTTATGCAAAATCTCTTTTTTTGCTTAAAAATGATTTCTCCAACCATCTAGATCTTGCATCTGGCGATGACGATTTATTCGTCAGCGCAGTGGCGGAAAAGTACAATACAGCAGTGTTGATGCACCCGGATTCTTTTGTTTTTTCGACGCCAAAAAGAACTTGGCGAGGCTACTACAACCAAAAGTCTAGGCACCTGAGCACGAGTACCAGGTACAAACCCCTCCACCAGTGGTTATTGGGTTTGCTATCCCTGAGTCATTACCTGCATTACATGGCGGGTATTGCGGTACTTTGTTGTGGCGGTTCCTGGATGTTCGTGACGAGTTTATATTTGGCAAGAACTTTGGTAGTAGCCGTTCAAAGTTGGTTTATTCTGAGGAAATTCAATGATACTTCACTTTTCTGTTGGATACCCCTTTTAGACCTCTTATTATTGCTTTACTACCATGTGTTTGCGCCAATTTTCATAATTGGTAATCCTAGAACATGGAAGCTGTAACAAAAAAGTCAGGAGTTTCAAAAAGAAAAGGTGCAGACGACTTCAGCCTTATCCAATTGGCAATTGGAGGTAGCGAGCAAGCCTTTACGCTGTTGATGGAGCGGTATCGGGACTCCATCCACCACACCGTACAAAAAATGGTGCACAACAAAGACGATGCCGATGATCTCACGCAAGAGGCATTTGGAAAAGCGTTTAACAGCCTAGGCAGTTATCGGCCTACTTATGCCTTTAGCACATGGTTGTTCCGCATTGCCATCAACAACTGCATCGATCACATCCGCAAGAAAAAATTGCGCACCTTCTCATTGGATGCCCCGCTAGAGCATAACAATGAGCAAAATTTTACCGACACGCTACGCGCCAACTACCTCAACCCTGAGGAAATCGCTATCCGCGAACAACGTTTGGCGATGATGCGCCGTTTGGTGGGTCAACTTAGCGGTCGCTATCAGTTGATGGTGGAAATGCGCTACTTCGAAGGGCTTTCCTATGATGAGATCTCCAAAGAGTTGGAAGTACCCATCGGTACGGTAAAAGCACAATTGCACCGCGCCCGCGAAATCCTATTGGAAATGGTGAATCGGCCGGAAGCTGCGGCTTATTTTGAACACCGTAAAAGAGGATAACTTGCGAATGGGTAAAATGTTTACTTTTATGATTCTAGTCTAGCGGTTTTTTTTGTCTTTGCGTTCTAATCTTTCGGGTCTTCGATAGGCTAACTGATCTCATCAGATAAGCCGTCGATTTATGAGCAATCGACCCAGATACACAAAATTGAGTTTTTTTACAATATGGGAGGGAAGTCTTGAAAACGCCTGGCACGGTATTGGCGGAGCTGTATAAGGTATTGGCCAATTATTAAAACCAGGTGTTTTCAATCCGCCTAAGGGATGAATCAATTATGGAATCATTTCTTAGTTAAAAACTGCTGGATCGCTTTGGCGTTTTCTTCAGCATCAAATATCGCTTTTACTGGGATGGAAAAGTCAAGCAGCAATACGCTTTCGATGTTGTTTTGGGTCGTAACTTTTTTGTACAATCCATATTGACCAACCTGGATATCTGAAAGCAGGTATTGTTCCACGAATTGTTTTTTAGGATCAACGATCCAGTATTCTGGTATGCCATGTGCAGCATAATCTGCAAACTTGGTTATTTTATCTCGTTTGATGTTGTCTTTTCCAGGGTAAAGCACTTCAGTAACCAAATTGGGAATCGGGTAAACGTTCATTTCTGGATGAAAACGATTTGCAGTCTCCGTTCGCCAATAAGCAATGTCTGGCTAGTAATCATTGCGGGTCATCCCAATTAAGGCTTTTTGAACCCGTACTTTCCCAAGCTTGTGTAAGTCGGCAAAAAACTCGTTACGCGGTACAAATGCCCAGTTGCCTCATTGTGATCATCTACGGCGGGGGAATGCATGACCACTTTTCCATTGATAAACGCCGCTTTCACCTCATCGGTTACCCATTTTCTGAAATCGGCACGCTGATTTTTTTCGTCATACAGTTTAAGGTGAAGCTGTTCCAATAGAATGGGCAAGTTTGGGATGTCTAATAGTTCTTTTTCAAGCATGGCATTGGACATAGATCGGCACCGGTTTTTCTAAATTTAAGCTTTTTAAGGGATGAGTCAATATTAAGTTGCCATTTTTAGCAGCGCCTTTTTGTTGGCAGACAGAAAGTGATAACCTAATATTGACTCATTCTTTACTCCTAAAACCTGACTTGGTTTCTGTGAAAAGTGCAGCAACAGCGCCCTTACATGTCCAATTTTATCCCTTCTTTGCTGATCTTAATTGTCCGCAAATGCGTGGTACGGCTGGTTAAATCCACCGCGCTGTTCTCTAATTTGAGTACGCCTCGCGGACATACGGCCGCACAAACGCCACAGCCCACGCAAGAAGCGCGCACGATGCTTTGCCCTCTTTGCGCATACGCCCGCACGTCGATTCCCATCTCACAATAGGTAGAACAATTGCCGCAAGAAATGCACTGACCACCATTGGTAGTGATGCGAAAACGGCTAAAAAACTTTTGCTGTAATCCCAAAATGGCCGCCATAGGGCAACCAAAACGGCACCAAACTCGACTACCAAAAATAGGGTAGAAGCCTACTCCAATCACACCAGAAAAGATCGATCCAATAAAGAAGCCATACCAGCCTTTGAGCCAGTCGCTAGGAATAAAAAAAACATCTTTGAGACCAATGAGATAAGCAATAGCGAGGAGCAACACGATGGACGATAAAGCAATAGTAGCGGCTAGCTTTACTTGTTTTGACAAATCTTGCAAGTATTTTGGCCGCAACCACAATACCCCGAGTATACCGGTCATGACCACAATAACAATGGCCAAAAAGAATTCCCGGGTCACAAAATAACCCCGGGGATCGTCATGAAAAAGACTGTATAGGGTAGCAATGGTCATAATCGTCGCGAAAAGCAAAACGCTGTGCACCATATATCGTTCAAACTTCCAAGCCCCCAGCGACTTGTTGGACAACTGTCGGAAGGGGTCGCCAACGGTTTCCGCTAAGCCGCCGCAGCCGCAAACCCAAGAGCAATACCATCTTTTTCCATAAAAATAAGTCAGTACCGGCGAAATGACGAAGACCATCAATACGCCAAAAAGAATCATGTACCCTCCTAAGGTTCCGGTGTTGAGGACATAGTTGAGTTGATCTTTTTGGAAAAAATCATAATCCAGCGGCCACATGTTTTTGAAATCGTAATAGGGCTCATTGAGGCGTTGCATGAATTCCGGCAACAAAAAAGCAAACCCCATCTGGAAAAAAATAACCGAACAGGTACGTATAATTTGGTAGCGGTTGTGGCGGTACTTGAATATGAATTTTATGCCCAAAACGGCAATAGCTAGCGAATACAACGCGCCATATACAAACCATTGGCTGGCAGCTTGTTTTTTCAATAAAAAGCTGAGGGGGTCAAAAAGCGCTACCAAACCCGTGTTGGCGGCGCCATTCATTCCTTGACCCAAGGTGGCTGGAAAAAAATACAGCAATACGTAAAAGCCAGTCAAGGCAATACCAACCACCCAAGCAATAGCGCCTTTACTGGAGATGGATTTTAGCCATACCCCATTGTTTTTGACGCCTTCGGGGAGTCCTTGATAGGTAGCGTAGGCATAACCAGTTACGCCAAAAGCAAGCGCTGATAAAGCGATGGTCAACCAAATTTCTGGTGCCGGGAAAGCATAGCCGCCGGCAGCAATCAATAAAATAAAGAGCCCTAAAGTACCTAATGCTAAGGTGATCTTTTGAGCAGTATTTAGCGTAAAATGAGCCTGTGGACTGGCCAAAGAAAGACTCGGATCTACTTGGGTCATGATGGATTGTGTTTATGCTGATGTGTCAAGCCTGATCAGGCGTTAACGGTATTTTGCTGTTGAAAAATTTTGTTGACTTCCTTTTCGTAACGACGGTAAAATTCCGGATCGAAATTGGCTTGATCCAGATGGGCGACTACTTCTGCTAGCGGCGTTTTTGCTGCAATCCATTGCTCGCAAACCTCTTGCCGGAATCGGATGCCCATCAGGTTGAACCCAACTACCACTTGAGATTCTTTTTCATATACAATGCGGATGCTTTTTTTGCCTTGCGGGTGTTCCCAGTAAATCGTCGCCAAATCATCGCTTAGTTGGGCAGGTACTTGACCGTAAATTTGATATTCAATGTCGAAAAACTTGGCGGAGTTGAACCAGATGCCGGGATCATAAGCGGTGGGATCCCCACACACCGTATAAGCCAGCGTTTCGCCCATCATCCTACCCGTGTACCAAACCGGTTCAATGGCTCTGCGTCCAGGGAGTGGGTTGCGTATCTCCACACAATCGCCGGCTGCGTATACATCCGGGAGGTTGGTTTGTAGAAACTGATCAACCAAAATGCCACGGTTCGTTTCGATGCCGCTGCCTGGCAAAAAGCCGATATTGGGACTTACGCCAGCGGTTAGCCCTACAAAACCGCAATCAATGCGTTCCCCTTTATTGGTAACTACTGCGCCAACTTGGCCGGAGCCATCGTCAATTATTTCTTGAAGTTCTGTATTCAGCCGTAGATCGATGCCATGTTCCTTCAAGTGTCGATTGATCATGGCCGATTCTTCGGGTGGGAGTACGAGATTCCAAAAACTATTTTCGCGAACCAGGAAAGTAACCGGAATGTGCCGAGAATGAAACATTTCTGCCATTTCAACGCCAATCAAACCGCCACCAACAATCACGGCTCTTTTCAAACCCTTGCTTGCTGCCTCCATAGCTCCCAAGTCTTGCATGCTGTACAATCCATGCACCTGGCGCAAATCTTGTCCAGGCCAACCGAATTTATTGGATTTGGAGCCGCTGGCAATGATCAGTTTGTCGTATGCAATGGATTCTCCTTCGGCGGTAAGCAGCGATTTGGAAGCAGGATCTATTTTTTGGATATAGGCCCTCTTGAGCTGAATCCGATTTTTTTCCCAAAACCAAGGTTCGTAGGGTTGGGTGTCTTGAGGCCGCAAGTGCCCCATGTAGATGTACATTAAGGCGGTTCGAGAAAAGAAAAAATCTGTCTCAGCAGAAATGACCACGATTTCGTGATCGCTCATTTTTCGGATAAAACGAGCCGCTGTGATTCCGCTGATGCCATTGCCTAAGATGATTATTTTCATAAGAGTCAAGGTAGTAGATATTGGGAAAGGGATGCATGTAAAATAGTAATTTGTTCCTACATGCAACCCATCTTTTTCAAATCAAAAGTAACCAGCTGTTTTTAATCCCTATGTCTGTGGCCGGACAAAGCAGCAGCATGTAAGTTTTAAAATGTTCAATTGTAATAAATTATCTTTTGGGATGAATAATGAGTTGTAGATTAATTGATTGTGGTTTTTTTAGCAGAGCTTAGGAATGACTCAAAAAGGAAATTTTACGTTGATTCACTCATTAAACAAATCTTAAAGTCAACAACACCCCTTGTCGATCGTTTAAATATAACTTATTTTGCAAAACTTTCTGCGACCAATAAACCGATTTAAATTTGATTATCTATGAAACAAGCATTACTTCTATTCTATTTTGCTTTTATCATTCTTCGCCCCCTGATCGGGCAGAGTTCCTTGCTTTCGATCACTCCCGGTACCCTCAAAAAAGATTTTACCGTTGATTTGAATGATCCTTTCCTTGATTTGGAAGTAAGGGCCACCATTACCAATAACAGCAAAGATAATCTACAACTAAAATGGAAGCGGGTAGAGCTTAATAAACCTGGTAAATGGACTACTCAAGTTTGCGATGGGATTGTCTGTTACGACGAGATAGTGGGTAGCAATGTCGATTCCAAATTGGGTCTGAATGCGCCTTTGAAAATGGCACCGGGTGAAAAAATTGAATTTATCTTCCACATTTTGCCCAATAAAACCTCTGGATCAGGAAAATATGGAATTGATTTTTCCTTGACCAGTAAACCTGACTCAGCCATTGTGCGCATGAATTTTGAAGTATCAGTTGCGAGCAAGCTTACTGCGGTTCGCGACATACGCAGTGAAGGTTTAATGATGTACCCTAACCCCTCAGTCGACTTTTTTCAACTCAAAAATTCCGAGGGCATCGACCGTTTGGTTATTTACAACCTATTGGGAACAGTTGTTCGGGAATATACGGTTTCGGAAGGCGAGCGTTACCGGGTAAGTTCGTTGCCAGATGGCATTTACTTGGTCAGCCTAATTGACGAAAACAACGATACCGTACGTACCCTACGTTTGTTGAAACGCGACGTGCGGCCATAAATCGTGCTGGCATTCCAAACAACTCATTGGTATTCGATGAGCTAATTAAGCTGGATACTCTACGAAATTCCGCGGAGTTTCGTAGAGCCTTACCGATAGGTCATACCGGGGGTCTAGTTTTTCGCGCAAAATAGTCCAAATCACGTAGCAGATGTTCTCTGCGGTAGGGTTTAAGTCGCGGAATTCGACCGTGTCCAAGTTGAGGTTTTTGTGATCAAAACGATTTTCAATCTCTTCTTTAATCAAATCCGATAAGATTTTCAAATCGATCAAGTAACCCGTTTCGGGATCAACCTCTCCCGCTACTTTTACTTCAAGTTCATAGTTGTGACCATGATAATTGGGATTGTTGCACAAACCAAAAACCGCTTGATTTTTTTCATCAGACCAATTCGGATGATGTAAGCGGTGAGCAGCATTAAAATGCGCCTTACGGTAAGCGGCGATTCGCATGATTGAGTTTTTTGTTTTGATAACAAAATTTCTCAATCAAGGTTGCCAACTCATAGCTGGCCAAATTAAATAGATAGATTTCTGAAAAAAACCTTACATTTACCCGGAAAGGACTAATAAAAATAAGGTGAGTACGATACATCAATTTGTAGTCAAAGACATTGCGGGTAAGGATATCAATTTTGCTGATTTTAAAGGCAAGAAAATACTGGTGGTCAATGTAGCCTCAGAATGTGGCTACACCTCACAATATGCTCAGTTACAAGAACTCTACAGCCAATTTCAAGATCAATTGACAGTAGTAGGGTTCCCTTCGAACGATTTCGGAGGCCAAGAGCCAGGATCTAATGAAGCCATTGCTTCTTTTTGTACGGCACGATATGGCGTAACTTTTCCATTAGCGGCCAAAATCCGCATCAAAGGAGATGATCCCCATCCGGTTTACCGTTGGCTTACCGACCGAAACCAAAACGGGGTGCAAGACTCTGAAGTGCGGTGGAACTTCCAAAAGTATTTACTGGATGAACATGGCCACTTGATAGATACCTTCCCTTCGAACGTCAGTCCAGCAGATGATGCTATTTTGCATCACTTACAGGATTGATTCAATTGATTTTTTGCCTTTTCTTATTGGTCCTATGGTTTTTCTGCTGTTTTTTTCGTTGGCTCTTGCGGAACGTTAAAACCTGCTATAATCTAAGGTTCATGTTGTTTAAAGATATCATAGGACAAACCAATATCAGTGCTGATCTCCGCCAAATGACGCTTGCAGAGCGGCTGCCGCATGCCCTGCTTTTGCTTGGCCCTGCTGGTAGTGGCAAACGAACCCTCGCACTCGCGCTTACCCAATTTTTGCTTTGTACCAACCGCACCGCTGACGATTCCTGCGGGGTTTGTTCGGCATGCCAAAAAGTGGAAAAACTTATTCACCCTGACGTTCACTTCGTTTTTCCAGTAACTGGTGCCAACATGACCAGTGATAAGTTCCTTCCACAATGGCGTCAGTCCTTACATGCCAACCCCTACATTGGACTCTTTGATTGGTTGCAAGCGATCGGTGCTGAAAACAAACAGGGCAACATCAACAAAGAGGAGTGCCAGCAGGTCGTGCGGAAGCTGAGTTTGAAAACTTTTGAAGCCAAACACAAGGTACTTTTCCTCTGGTTGCCCGAATACTTGGGCAATGAAGGCAATCGCCTACTGAAAATAATCGAAGAACCGCCTGCTGAAACCTACTTCATCCTGATTGCTGAAAATCAGGAACAGATTCTCAATACCATTTTGTCGCGTTGCCAATTGATCAAAACGCTTCCCTTGTCGGATGCTGAAGTTGCCCAGGGCATCCTTCAACGCCAACCGGAACTAGCAGAACAAGCCTGGGGTGCTGCTTATTTTGCCAATGGCGATTTGAATGAAGCTTTGAAAATTGCTGCCCACAAAGACAACAACGATGCTGCCCTTTTCTTGGATTGGTTGCGCAAATGCTACAAAGGCAATGGCATTGAAATGGTGAAATGGGTCGATCAATTTGCAGGAGTAGGTCGCGAGGGGCAAAAACATTTTTTACAATACGGTTTGCATTTTTTGCGTGAGTTTCTGCTGATCAAATTGACCGGAACGACCAAAGCAAGACTGCAACCCGAAGAACTACAAACGGCACAAAATTTGGCTAAGGTACTACAACCCGGTCAGGTGGAGCGCATCGCTCAGTTGTTCAACGACTGCTATACTTACATAGAAAGAAACGCTAACCCTAAAATACTTTTTTTAGATGCTTCTATCCAACTACATAAAACAATGCAACGATGGGATGCTTAGGATGTACTACTTGTAATACCGGAAGCGGAGCAAAAGGCTGCAACAGCAATGGTGGCTGCGGAACGGGCGGCTGTAACCGACTCAATACTTTTGACTGGTTGTCGAAAATGGACATCGAAGATGTTGATCCTCTAGATATAGTAGAAGTGAGTTTTAAAAATGGCTCACGGAAAGGCTTTTTTCGCATTCCTGAAAACGTACGTACCATCACCGGCGATATGGTGGTGGTAGAAACCGGCAACGGGTATGACGTAGGTAAAGTGACCCTTTCAGGGGAACTGGTGCGTTTGCAAATGAAAAAGAAACGGACCGATGAAAGATCTGCTCAATTGCAGGTGATTCGTCGGGCCAATGACCGCGATTTGGAACGTTTGCAGGAAGCGATCGAGCAGGAGCAACCGACAATGGTACGTGCTCGAGCGATCTCGCGTACTTTAGGGCTGGACATGAAAATTGGCGATGTAGAATTTCAAGGAGACAAACGCAAAGCCACCTTTTATTATACTGCTGATGGAAGGGTTGATTTCCGGGAGTTGATCCGTCATTTTGCTAAAGAGTTTCGCGTCAAAGTAGAAATGCGGCAAATCGGTGCACGCCAGGAATCAGCGCGTATCGGCGGAATCGGGTCTTGCGGAAGGGAACTTTGTTGCTCTACTTGGTTGAGCGATTTCAAATCGGTCTCTACTTCAGCAGCACGTTACCAGAATTTAGCGATTAACCAAGCCAAATTGTCAGGCCAATGTGGACGCTTGAAATGTTGTTTGAATTATGAGCTCGATACCTACCTTGATGCCATGGAAGATTTTCCAGCTCAGGGCGAAAAACTACAAACGGAAAAAGGCAATGCATCTTTAATCAAGACCGATATTTTTAAAAAGGTACTTTACTACGCTTACGATCAAGATCGCGGACGGGGAAAAATCTATCCCCTTACCTTGGCTCAAGTAAAAGAACTACAGGCTAAAAATGCGCGTGGCGAAAAACCCGCTGATTTCGATGTCATGGCTACCAACGATTCATTAATCCCCCAGGAAGTCCTCATTGATTATGCAGATGTAACGGGTGAAATAGAACTGCCGGAAGACAAAAAACGCCGTAAAAAGAAAAAGAAAGGCCGCAGTGGT